>NZ_CP051216.1:3947500-4082342 GCF_012516435.1 Pseudodesulfovibrio sp. zrk46 | reverse complement strand
GAAGTCGTATGATCCTTGTCCCAGATAGCCACCTTCGGCCATGTCGTAGAGTGCCTTGATCAGAGTACGCGGTGTAAAATCTTCGCCAGTGATTTCGCGGTAGCAGGCAAGCGTAGCCCCGGCGGAAATCGTGTCCATGCCCAATCTGTTGCACAGATCGCCAGCCTGCATGACCAAATCCATGTCCGTATTGTTGATGAGCGCGGTAAAGTGGGACATGGTTTCGAATTCCGGCATGCTGCGTCCGTCCTGTGCGATCTTCTTGCACAGGATGTGGCAGCCTTTGCAGCCGTGCTTTCGTGGTGTGTATGCCTTCTGATATGCGGCGGCATTGAGCTTGCTCGCCTGCGGGAATCTGGTGTTGCGGAAGTTGTCCGTAGGCATCATGCGGCGGGAATCCATGAGGTCGTATACCGACCCTGTTCCCCAGCAGGAGAATCCATGCTGACCTAGCAGGACAGGCGAGGCTGCCGTGAGGCGGAATATTTCTTCCCGTGCTTCCTTGAGCGCTTCCTTGTCGTGGATACGGATTTTGCCGGTCCCTTTGACCGAAAGATACTTCAGGTTCTTCTGCGCCCAGACCAGTCCGAGGCCGCCGCGCCCCGCTGCATGGTGGCGGTCAACCATGATGGCTGCGATACGTGCGCCGTTCTCCGCAGCCGGGCCGATGGTGGCGACAGCGCGATCTTTGGCGTCCAGTTGGTCAAAGACCTTGTCACAGGTTTCGCCCCACAAATCCGTCTCCACAATGCGAATGTCATCGTTTTCGATTTCAATGCCGCACGGTGTATCGCTGCTGCCAGTGATGATCAGGCCGTCCCAACCCGCCCGTTTGAGCTGTGTAGGCAGTTTTCCGCCTACAGATGCGTCACATATGGCGCCAGTAAGTGGAGAACGGGACATGATGGTTCCGCGTCCGGATGTCGGCGCGATGGTGCCGGTCAGAGGACCGGCAAAAACCAGAATAGGCAGGTCCGGTTCTTCTGTTTCCAGTGTGCAGTAGGGGCGCAGGTAATAGCCAGCCAGTCCTTTGCCGCCCAGGTACTTTTCGTACACGGGACGAGCCGGATATTGGGCTGCCATTTCGCGTGTGGTCAGGTCGATGTGCAGGACCTTTCCGGTCCAGCCGCAGATGGATTTGCTCATGGCCGGATTTATTCCATGAACACTATGAAAAGGCAATTAGAGAGAGGGAAATAGGATGCCGCTTCGCGGCGATTAAGATTGAACTAGCAGGGCACCGCCCTGCACCCGCCAAAGGCCGAGGGCCTTTGGAATCCCATATGCGCCTCCGGCGCGATAGTAGTGCGCCAAAGGCGCAGAAAGGGATTCCAAAGGGTATAGCCCTTTGGCCGCCAGAGGCAAAATCACCTGACAATGGAGCCGCAGGCGACCTCCTACTCTGATTTCCCTCCCCGCAGCAGGTTGACCCCGTAGATGAAACGGGTATGTTTGCCCACCGGAGGTTCTCATGGCTGAGAAAAAGATTAACAAATCCCGTCGCAATTTCCTGTTTGGAGCGGTCCGCCGTGTGAAAAAGGAAAAATTGGACGAGCCTGTTGCGGGCACTGCCGAAACCATCGACACCATGAAAGAGGCGAATTCACTGTATGTGGATCAACGATGGGAAGAGGCTCGCGAAAAATATAAGGAATGCATCGACGCTGAAAAGAACGATGCGGATATCCGCTACCGTTGTGGGGTTTGCCTGTATAAAGTTGGCAAATACCGCCAGGCAAAACTGGAATTCGAACGGACACTGCGTATCAATCGTGAGTATAAGGACGCCATGCTCTATCTCGGGCTGACCATGGTCCGCTTGGAGAGACCTGAAAAGGCTGCAGCCCTGTGGAAACAATATTTCAACCCTCAGGCCATCGCAGTTCAGAGAGAACTGAATCTCCAGATCGGCATGATGGAGCAAGGGATGACAGATGCTCCGGATGTTATCGCTCAAGCTGTAGAAAGTGCCATCACCGAAGCCGGGGACGGCGTCGGATAAACTCGCTTTATCTCGATATCGTCAACCATATGTGTTGTATCGATTTTGAAAAACCCTACACTTACTCAGTGTAGGGTTTTCTGTTTTTTCCGGACAGTTGAGTTGTTGCAGATGGTCGAGTGCCTGTTTCTTTTCTAAATAACTTAAATTATTGTGTAATGTACTTATGGGTCGATTGTTGCTTCTATGCTGCGTTTTCACATTTATATCTTCTTACTCATGTTCTTATGGAGCACATTCATGCTGAATCGACCATTGTTGTACATTCCTATCTTTTCCTTTTTGATCCTATTTTCAACAGTATCCGTGGCAATGGCTGCTTTGTCACCTATTGACGATAATACCGCTTTTTTTGGTCGTTATTCGGGAATAGTAACTTACGAAAATCTGGATAATAGCTTTTCACAAATGGAGATGTCTGTTGAATTTGGTCCTGATAGTAAGCTTGTAGATTTTGACCTTAACGGTGGCTATTTGTGGGTTCCCGAGTCTGGTGTCGCTTGGGGAGGTAAAGGGATTTTGATGAATAAATCATATCCAAACACTTACGGGTACGTTGAAAATCTTATATACACCAAGTTTATAAATACTTTACAAGGTTGGTCCATCGAAGGACCAACTGTGTTTCAGGATAAACATCCAGAATTTGGCTATATGTCATTTTTCTTTGATGGAACTTTTACTCAATCTTTGGGCGAGTTTGCAGTGTCCGGGACTTTTGACAAAACTAGTCCAACCCCTATTCCTGGTGCAGTCTGGCTGTTGGGGTCCGGTTTAGTCGGACTTGTCGGGTTTCGTCGTAAGAGGGCTGCGTAGATTCTCAATGAGATTACCATTGACGTCTTATTGCTAGTCACTTGTTTGCAATAGAGTAAAATTAATCTAGATTTCAATACAAAAGGCCGCCAGTGAAGGCGGCCTTTCTTATTCTCCCCCCGAAAACAGAAGGCATTGGTAGGACTAGATAGCTACAATGCTTCTGATGACGGCTCGTTTGGCTCCACGAATGTGGTTGATCAGGGATTGCTTGAATTGGGTGATGTCCTGTGCCGTGGCTTCCCCTGTTGTGTGCAGGTGGCGTTGGAGACGCTTCAGGCCAACCTTGAAACGCTGATTCTCCAAAGAACGGACTGAGCGCCTACTGTAGCGTGCGCGTGCCATGAGGCGCTCTTCAACCGAGAGATTGGCAACTGCCTGCTCCCGGAGTCGGGTGAGGATGTGGGACAATGCGGCCCCATTGCTGCGTTGGTTTGCGGCGTTGATGAACTCGTTGGCGATGCCGATTATGCGGCGGTGTTGGCTGTCAACAGTCTTGATGCCCAGTTTGAGGTCGTCATTCCAGGAAATCGTCTGCATTCTCGTAACTCCCTAACGGTTGAGGGTTTGCCCAGTTTCGCCAAAATACCCGATTAAATGGGTTTGGGAATTATAATCTGGCTATAAATAGTCTCCGTTTTTGTGTGTGGGGATGATTTTCCCATTCTTATTGAGTGTTCAACGCGACGTTTTTACAGCGTTTCTCTGCTGCCGTTGAATGTGAGCGACGCCCCTCCCAACGGGGTGCTTTGATAATTCCGCAGTCGAAAATCCCATTTGCATATATAATAATACTCCTCCTTGGCTTGGTTGATACACTGAAGTTGAATCAGACAATCCGGGCCTGTGCCCGATTTGTGGGAAAGGAGGTAGTTATGACAAGGCAATCGTCATATTCCAAACTACGGAATGAAATGATGCATGGTTTTCGGGAGAAGATGCATAAGGCAGAGTCTACGGAGGATGTAAAGAAATTCTATTCCATGACCATGTATCGGCTCTTCGACCGTCTTGTTGGCAAGGGAGAGCATGTCAGTTTGGAAGATGTGCAGCTGAATCCGTCAGAAAGGTGTGGCTATGTCCTCACAGACACTCTTCGGGAGCGGCCGTTGTTCCAATTTGCTTGGAATGAATCCGATCTGCCGTACATCCTCGACGATTTTACCAAAATGGCCCTGAATCGCTACACTCATCTCTCAAAAAATACTGCCAAGACCCGCTCCAAGATTCATCATAACGACGGAAAGCGTTAGCAACAAAAAAGGCCGCCCATAGGCGGCCTTCATCATTTGCTGTAAGTGGCAGGCTTAAAATTTCATGTCACTGGTCGGCATCACCGTACAAAAACGCCTGTTCAGCACGTTGTTATGATGTGCCACGATATCCTGTGCCCTGATCACATCGTTGTCGTAGGAACTATGTGCATCCCCAACCAAAATGCTCTCGTAACCGTGGGCCTTGGCGCTCCGAACTGTTGTGTCTACGCAGACTTCGGTCTGCAAGCCGCAGAAAACAAGCTTGTTCGCACCGAGCTTCTTGAGTTTGGCGTTCAGTTCCGTATTGCAAAAGGCGTCATAGGTGTACTTGAGTGACGTTGTGTCGCCATTCTGCGGGGCAATGGCGGGATGGATCTGCCAGTTGCGGGAGTCTTGTTCGAACTCACTGCCAATGCCTTCGGTGGTGTGTTGGATATACACGATCGGGATATCGGCTTTGCGGGCTTCTTCAATGAGTCGCTTGATATTGATCAGGACTTGAGAGCCGTTGTACGGAATCATTCCGGGAGTTTCGAACATGACGTTCTGAACATCGATCACGATGAGCGCCGTTTGGTCTGCCACTTTTCTCTCCTTTTACCCCAGGCCCATACCGGGTTTCATGATCTGGCCTGTCAGGTTGGTTTCATAACCTCCGAGTTCGCCGATCTTGGCCTTCACTTCATCTGTCTGGATCAGCTCCATGAGGGTACGGATTCGTTCATCTTCCATATACTGCGTGGGGATGAGCAAGTCATATCGTTCGTGTGCTAACGGTACAAAGTCGAGGTCCAGGGCTTTGGCTGCGGCAAAGATTCCCAGACCACATGAGGCTGCGCCTGTCAGGACATTCACAGCCACTGCCATGTGAGTGAATTCCTCGTTCTCGTAGCCTTGGATGCCGCGCGCCATCAGGCCGGCTTCCTTGACGTGATGGTCGAGGAGAATACGGGTCCCTGCGCCGCGCTGGCGGTTGATGAAAGTCACGTCGTCGCGCACCAGATCGTTGACCCCCTGAATGCTCATGGGGTTGCCCTTGGCTACGATCAATCCCTGATGGCGAATGGCGAGGTTGACTACGGTGACGTCGATCCCCTTGAGATATTTCTCGATGAACGGGAAGTTGAAGTCGCCGGATGCCGGATCGAACAGGTGCGCACCCGCAAAGAGGGCAGAGCCGGACTTCAGTGCGGTCAGTCCGCCCATGGAACCTGCATGGCTGGAGACCAAACGCATTGGCTCGGCGAGTCCCATCAGCTCGTTGGCCATCAGGTCGATGGTATTGTCGTGGCTACCTACGTGGACCATTACGCGATCAAGGTCTGCCTTGGGTACCAGTAGTTCGGCGCTCAGGATTTCTCCTTCTTCTACGCCTTCCACATCCTCGGGGATGTAAGCCACGGCCTGTGCCTTGGTCATGGTGGTGATCATGCCTGCACCACGCGCCAGTGGAGCTGCCACGATACGGTCGCCAATACGTCCTGCGGCCAGTCGGAGTGCTTCGCGCATGCCCGGCTTGGATGGCGTTTTACGGGCCAGTGTCACATCGGCCATGACGGGTTCAGATACGGCGGTGCCTTGCAGCCAGTTCACTACAGGGGCAAGAATCTTTTCATGGCACACCACGGCAGATACCGGATATCCCGGTGCGCCGATGAGTAGACGGCCGGGGAATCCGCTTCGTTCGTCGGTGACAGCGACCAGTGTGGGTTTGCCGGGCATGACGGCGATGCCGTGTACCAGCACTGTGCCGATGGATTGAAATACCTTCTTGGAGTAGTCTTTACTCCCTGCGCTCGAGCCCGCGCCCACGATAACCACATGGTTGCCAGCCTTGAGGCCGTCCATGACTGCCTCGCGCAGTGCGTCCTCATTATCAGGAGTGGGCGCTTTCCAGTCGGCTTCAATGCCCCAGGAGTCGGCGTACGCCTTGAAAACCTGCGAGTTGGATTCGATGACCTGTCCGGCAACCGGAGCAGGTTTGTCGAGAAAATTGAGCACTTCATCGCCAGTGGGCAGGAACACGGCTTTGACTCGTTCCTTTACTTCCACTTCATAGATGCCTGCTGACAGCAGAGCGCCGATGTCACAAGGCGTCAGTTCGCGGTTTTGCGGGATCAGCAATTCTGTTGCCACGATATCTTCACCGATGCGGCGTACGTGCTGCCACGGAAATGCGGGGGCATCGGTCAGCACCGTGACCTCGTCCTTCTGCACCACGTTTTCGATCATGATGACGGCGTTCATGCCCTCAGGCAGGGGATTGCCGGTGTTCACGAACAGGAATTCCGTCTCATGGCTCAGTGCAGTCGGTTCGTCTTCACGAGCCATGAACGTAGATTCCGCTTTCACTGCGATGCCGTCCATGGCTGCTGCGTGGAACGTAGGTGAGGAGTAGCGGGCGTAGATCGGGCCCGCCGTCACGCGGCCAGCCGCTTCATGAGTAGGAATAGTTTCTGTGGAAAGCAGGCTGTCCTTATCAAGGGCATTCTTAGCCAGTTGTACAGCCTCTTCAGGCGGAATCGTCTTCAAATAAATATTTCTGTCTGCCATGATTTGTCCTTGTGTGCCTGCCGGCGGTCGCCTCGCTCAAGGCTGAGTGACAATAAAGGCGATTTTTTAATGCTTAGTCATGTTCGACCAACTCTTCTTTGAAGTTGATCTCTCCGATCCCCTCTACCCGCGCGGATGCGCATACAAAAAGTTTTGGAAAGGGGATGGGATGGGGGTCTGGGGAAGGGAAGGGGAAGAACCCTTTACAAAGTTTTTTCCCTTTCCTTCCCCCTGCCGCCGGAGGCACCCGCGAAGCGGGTTGCCATTTATTCGTACTGGAACTCGCCTTCCTTGTAGATGACAAGCTCTTCGCCGCCCTTGAGGGTGGCGGTGACGACTTTCTGTTCGGTGTTCACGAGATCCCAGTGCAGTGCGGAATCGTTGAAACCGAGTTCTTCTTTCTTGGCTGCATCGAGAGTGGACTGATCGCCGGCATAGGTGTCGGAGTAGGATGCGCCGACTGCTACGTGGCAGTTGCCCTGTTCGCCGCCGAAGTTCTCGTCAAAGAGGGTGTTGGCCATGAATGCGTTGATCTTGGAGAAACGGCGGTCGGTAAGGGAAAACTCGCCGAGACGGTTTGCACCTTCGTCCAGAGTCAGCTGCTTAGCAACGAATTCGTCGCCCTGCTTGGCTTCGGTTTTGACAGCAACACCCTTTTCAAAAGTGAGCTTCACGCCTTCGACATAGTTGCCGGAGCGGAAGGAAGGCTGGTCTGCGTAGTACACGCCTTCGGTGCCACGCCAGTCCGGGGAGAGGAAAATCTCGAAGGACGGGATATTGTGACCGGACACGCCGAGCCAACGGCGATCTTTGCCGGGAACCACGATGAGGTCAGTGGACTCGGACTTGACGTTGAGGTGCTCGATGTTGAGACCGTTCAGCCATGCCTTGACCTTCTCGGCCTCGTTGAAGATTTCATCCCACTTTGCAGGCGGATTGTCGTTGTCGAGGAAGCAGGCCTTGATCACCTGATCCTTGAACTCTTCCATGGACAGGCCAGCGGACTCTGCCAGAGCCGGGGTGGGGTAGACGCAGAGAGTCCAGCCGAAATCGCCGGTCTGCTCACGTTTCTCCATGATGTCACGCATGAATTTGCGGGCCACGGCTGCGGTGCCGATCTTCTTGGGATCTACGCCGGAGAGGTGGGTCAGGGAGGAGGGCGCGATCAGGGAGATCAGGCCGTTGAGGCCGCCTACGAATTCCTTGTCACCGGCGGGAATGTCGGTGAGCTGGGCTTCGTTGGCTTTGCCGTAAAAGGAGAGCTCCATGTTGGCGGTCATGTTCTGGCGGGGGACGGGATTGATGCCCTTTTCCATGAGCAGGTCGAACATGACTTCTGCCAGCGGCATGGCGTCGGTGTCAAAGCGAAGCAGAACATAGTCGCCGGGCTGATAGGGGTTGGTACGAGCGGTAGAGAGTCCCCACCACAGGGTTTCAGCATACTTCTTGAGTTCTTCCTGAGTAAACATGAGTATCCTTTATATTAAAGTGGACGAGTTAAGATTCAGTTCAGACCACGCAGAATAGACGAGTATGGCACGAACGACAACCATAGTATGTATCCCTTAAGGTTCGGCAACACAGGAGTGAAAATGGTTCTCTCAGCTTGACAGGGGAACGGCATGAATATATCAGCAAATTCGTACCCGGTCTGTTCCGACTGGGCTTGATAACAATTTGTTGCGCCCCCCGAAAACCTTATGCTAAAGGGGTGCAGTGAAACAGCCCGCACAGTGCGGGCAATCCCAAATTATTTTCTGGAGGGAAAAAAATGGGCTACGAAATTACTATCGACACCGACAAGTGTACCGGCGACGGCGAATGTGTTGACGTTTGTCCCGTTGAAGTTTTCGAACTTCAGGACGGCAAAGCCGTTGCAGTGAACGATGACGAATGTCTCGGTTGTGAGTCTTGCGTTGAGGTTTGTGAAACCGACGCTATCACTGTCGAAGAGGCCTAGTCTCGACTCTCGATATGGCTACGGGAGCGGTAGTGCTACTACTGCTCCCGTTCCATTTTTTTTCTCTGGCTGCCCCGGAAGGCTCAACTACAAGTAGTGTGAACCTCCCGGGACAGCCAGATTCGTATCTGACGCAAAGCAATTCCATTCTTTCCGGCCAAAATCTCCTTTTTCGAACCGACTGCGGTTGACGGCCCTGATTTGCGACTTATCTAACGATGCAACACACCGCCACGGTGCGCACTAGGCATACGCGCGCCGGACGAGGAGCAAAATATAATGGCCATAGATTTTACTGAATATTTCGAGAAGTACGAGGCAATCGTTGCCGAGGTGGACGCGGTCTTCACTAAGTTCGAGACCGAAATGGGTGACCTTGTCAAATGTGGCAAGGGTTGCAGCGACTGCTGTCACGCCCTGTTCGACATCACTTTGGCAGAAGCCATCTACATCAATCACAAGTTCAACGAAAACTTTTCCGGTCTAGAGCGTTCCCAGGTCCTGGAACGCGCCGACAAGGCTGACCGTCAGATTCACAAGCTCAAGCGTAAGGTCTACAAAGCCACTCAGGAAGGCCGTCCGGCTAACGAAATCCTGAATGAAGTAGCTCGTGCTCGAGTGCGTTGCCCCATGCTTGGCGACGACAACCTCTGCGCAATGTATGAATTCCGCCCCATCACCTGTCGCCTGTACGGTGTGCCCACTTCCATTGGAGGCGAGGCGCATACCTGTAGTCTGGCCGGGTTCAAGGGTGGCGAGAAGTATCCCACCGTCAACATGGATATCATCATCGATCGTCTGATTAACATCGGCAAGGATGTTCAGAAGGGTGTGGACAGTCGCTTCAAGGAGCTGGGCAACATGCTGCTGCCCCTGTCCATGGCGCTGGTCACCGAGTACGATGAACACTATCTTGGCGTGAAGGGTGTTGAAGCTCCCAAGCCCAAGAAAGCAGCTCAGACCGGTACCACCTTCACCGGCTCCAAGCCTACCCCGCAGGAGATCGTAGCTCCGGGCGCCGCGCCCAAGGATGACGCCTGTTCTTCCTGCACCGAGGATAAATCCTCCTGTTCTTCCTGCGACATCAAGACCGTGGTGTTGGGCGGAGAATAAACATGTCCAGAATCAATACTGTCGATAATATCGAAGAGCTCAGTCTGAATGAGATCGAAGAGCGCAAGAAGTACATGTACGAGAAGATGTCCAAGCGACGTCGTAAGTTCGTGGACCGCGTGGGCTATGAAAACTGGGACCCGTTTGCGGCTCCGTTTGACCCCATCGATCTTCGTCAGGACCGATCTGGCTATACTTCTGATCAGTTGACCCAGTTGTTCATCCGGGAGACTGGGAACGCTCAGAATCAGGAGTTTATTGACGCGGTCAACGAGTTCAACGTCATGTTGGTGATGAACTTTGAGAAGGTTCGACCCGTTTTCGAATACTGCCTCTGGTACAACGAACATTTGAAGAAGCACGGCATCAAGCCGTAGTCATTTGAATACAAGGCTGCAGGGACGCAAAATAGTGTGCGTGCCAGTTGCCTGCAAGACAAGGATAGGACGCCATGGAACAATTCGATAATATTGATGATTACATCGCTGATCTGAAAGGCAAACTGCAGAAGAATCCGCAGTGCGGCAACACCCACTACAACCTGGGCGTGGCCTACCTGTCCCGCCGTGACTTCATGGAAGCCGAGCGCGAATTTCTGGAAGCTGTAGCCAACTCTCCGAAGATGGCTGAAGCTTATGTCCAGCTGGGTGGCATTGCCATGCAGCGTGGCGATCTGGAAGGCTGCCTGAACTACAACATCCAGGCTTCCAAGGAACGTCCGTTTTTTGCTGTGCCCTGGGGCAACATCGGCTTTATCTACTTGCAGCAGGGCGAAGTCGATAAGGCTCACAAGGCCCTCAAGAAGGCCTTGAAGCTGGATCACGACTTTATTCAGGCCCAGGCTACCATGACTTCTTACCACATCACCATTGGTGACTACGAAGAAGCTGATAAGCTGCTCAAGCAGATCCTTGACAAGGTGCCCAACTTCGGCCCCGCATGGAACAACAAAGCCATCGTGGACGCTCACTTCGAGGAGTGGGAAGACGCCAAGAAGTGCATCGCCAAGGCTGAAGAATTCGGCTTTGATGTAGAGGAAGCTTTCAAGAAGGAAGTGGAATCTCACTAGATAGGAATTATTCCTATTGCGCTTAGGCGCAACGTGGTTATATTAAGGGGGACTGCCAATGGGCAGTCCCCTTTTTATTTGCTATGATTGCACGAGATAACCACTGGAGTTCCCCATGTCTCGATTTCGCCGACTGAAAAAAGATGTCCGTGCCATCCTTGCCGATCCTGATTGGCAAAACCGTTTGACTGAATTGGAGGCGTGGGCGCCCAAGGAATTGGTGCCGCCGCTGCTCTCTTTACGATTGGATAAGGATGAGGAAGTTCGCTGGAGGACTGTGACCGCCTTTGGCTTGACTGCCGGGCGCATGGCCGAAGCCTCCATGGAGCAGACTCGCGTGCTCATGCGTACGTGCATGTGGTACATGAATGAAGAGTCTGGCAACCTTGGATGGGGTATTCCGCATTTCATGGCTGAGGCCATGGTTCATAATGAGAAGGTCGCCAAGGAGTTTCACAAGATTCTCGCTTCGTACATCTTCTGCGATGAAAAGTGTGATGGGAACTTCCTTGACCATCCAGAGTTGCGACGTGATGTTTTCTGGGCCTTGGCCCGGCTGGCAAGTGAGCGTCCTGAATACGTCCGTCACAGTGAACGTTTTCTTGTAGCGGCCTTGGAGGAAGAAGACCCTTACAACCGAGCCTATGCGGCTTGGACCCTGGGTATCCTCAAGGCTGACGGAGTTCTCGACAAGCTGGAGGGACTTGCGTCGGACGGCACGGAAATCCGGACATTCCGGGATAACCAGCTGGTGGATGTGACTGTCGGGGAATTAGTCTCCCATGCGGTTGCACTCATGGGCTGATGGGTGGAATGCGTAAAGTAAAAGGCCCGGCCTGCATATGCAGGTCGGGCCTTTCTTTTGAGTGTTGTTTGAATCAAAAGTCTTTTATATCAGATTGTTGAAACTGTCTGATTTTAACCGATTATAGTAGTGGTGATTGCGCAGTGTTTTAAGAAAAGGTCGGTTAAAAGTTCATGATCTTGTCCGCTTTAGTCATCTCCTCATAGAGGAATTGCATGTTGGACAGCTTGAATACGTCGTTATCATCCACACCGTGGATGCCCATACATTTGCCTCAGGCGTGTAGCAAGCCCTCGCTGAGTGTGAAAATCTTTGCCTGTTCGGCGATGGGGAAGTCTGGGCTGTCGCCTTCCAACAGGTTCACGGCCGGACCATTAAGGAATATGGTGACCTCTTCGCCTGCGTTGAGCAGGAAGTTACCATATCGAACTGCATTCCACTTGATTTCAGGATCAGTGGAAGAAAGTGTAATAAGTATTTGCATTGTCTATCCTGTCTCCTTTTGAGATAGGATATGTCTATATCGGAGTGCGTGCAATAGCAAATCATAAGAAAGGCCCTCAAGTGTGTGAGAGCTAGTTCACGAACTGTTCGCTGAAAATGCGTTCTTCCAGGCAGTGGTCTGGGTCGAATAGAATGGTCGCGCATTCGGAATGGTCTTCCTGAATGCTGACGTGGCTGACATCGCGGACTTCAAACGAGTCGGCAGAAGCTCCCACCGGGCGCTTGAATGGATCAATGATGTCGAACTCCACGGTGACGGAGTGGGGCAGGAGAGCGCCATTCCAGCGGCGGGGACGGAATGGGGAAACCGGGGTTAGCGCGAGGACATTGGACCCGACCGGGATGATGGGCCCGCGTGCGGAAAGATTGTAGGCGGTGGAACCTGCCGGGGTGGCGACCATGATGCCGTCACATACGAGATTCTCCAGTCGCTGTTGTCCGTTGATGGAAACACGAATGTGTGCGGACTGCTGGGAGTAGCGGTGCAGCGCGACCTCGTTGAAGGCCAGTGCTGAGAGCTTGTGTCCGTCGATATCCGTGGCGACCATGCGCAAGGGATTGAGTACGACTCCATGGGCCAGGTTGAGGCGAGCGATGAGACCGTTTTCAGTGTAGCTGTTGAGCAGGAATCCAACGGTTCCGCGATTCATTCCGTAAATGGGGAGGCGTGTGTGATGATAGTCATGCATGGTTGAGAGCAGGAAGCCGTCACCGCCAAGGCATACGATGACGTCTGCCTCTTTGACAGGTACGCAGTCGTATCGCTTGGAAAGCGCTGCCAGTGCTTCTTGCGCTGCAGGTGATTCCGACGCCACGCAGGCGATCTTTTCGTACTTCGTATTCATCAGTTGCTCCGTTCCATGCGAGATAACTCCCAATTATCTACACTGCATAATGCCGTTGGTAAAGGTGCATGCGAAATGCGGGTATCTTTGTAAAGCGTATAATAATCGAGCTCAATCAAAAGGGCTACGGTTTCCCGTAGCCCTGTATATTCAGTCTGTGCCGAAGGCACTGAGTGGGATTGCAAAGGGCAGCCCTTTGCCCGCCTGCGCGAAGTCTTCTGACATCAACACAGTGGCATCCGCACTGAGTTTGAACTAGTCTTCCAAGCGCATATCCACAGGCACGTAATCGCGAGGACTGTTACCGGTGTAGATTTGGCGCGGACGGTGAATCTTGGTGACGCCGTCGGTGTTGGCCTCGTTCCAGTGGGCAATCCAGCCGGGCATACGACCGATGGCGAACATAACCGGGAACATGTTCACCGGGATGCCGAGGGCGCGGAGGATGATGCCGGAGTAGAAGTCGACGTTGGGGTAGAGCTTGCGCTCAATGAAGTACTCATCATTGAGGGCTACTTCGGCCAGTTCCAGTGCGATGTCGAGGAGCGGATCCTCGTAGCCGGTGGACTCGAGCATGTCATGGGCGGCCTGACGCAGGATTTTTGCGCGAGGGTCAAATGACTTGTAGATCCGGTGTCCGAAGCCCATGAGACGGCATTCTTTGTTCTTAACCTTCTCGATGTATTCGCTGATGGAACTCTCGCCTTCATGGATTTCTTCGAGCATTTGCAGCACGCCGGCGTTGGCTCCGCCGTGGAGACGGCCCCAGAGGGCGCAGATGCCGGCAGAGACCGAGGCGAACATATTGGCCTCGGTGGACTGGACCATGCGCACGGTGGAGCAGGAGCAGTTCTGCTCGTGGTCGGCGTGGAGCAGGAAGAAAAGAGTCAGGGCGCGTACCTGAGCATCGGTGGGCTCGAACGGCTTGTACGGGATGGAGTGCATCATGTGCAGGAAGTTGCGGCAGTACGAGAGGTTCGGGTCCGGGTATACAATCGGCAGCCCCTGCGCCTTGCGGAATGCCCATGCAGCGATGGTGCGAACCTTGGAAATGATCTTGGCGGCAGCGCGGAGGAATTCGTCCTCAGTGTTAATTTCCAGCAGATCGGGATGGTAGCAGCCGAGGGAGTTGATGACCGCAGACAGGATAGCCATGGGGTGCCCGTTGGACGGGAATCCGTTGAAGTGATGGCGCAAGTCTTCGTGGAGCAGTTCCTGCTCGCTGAGGTAGTCACGGAATTGCTGGCGCTGGGCGCGGGTAGGCAGTTCGCCGAAGATCAGCAGGTAGGCTGTTTCGATGAAGGTGCCTTGCTCGGCCAATGCTTCGATGGGGTATCCACGATAACGCAGGATACCTTTTTCGCCATCAACGAAAGTGATGTTACTGGCGCAGGCGCCGGTATTGCCGAATCCGGGGTCATAAGTGATATGGCCTGTGGTGGATCGCAGCTTGGTGATGTCGATGGCGCGTTCATTTTCCGAGCCAATGATTATCGGCAATTCATAGGTCTTGCCGTCGATGATAAGTTTAGCTGCGTCGTCCTTGGTGTACTTTCCGTCTTTCAACATGTTCTCTCCTCTCATAGTCATAAAAAGAGCCCCCCCTCGCGGCATCGGGGTCAGAATAATCTTTTGTTGTCCGTCTGTTTCCGAAGGTCAAATTCGGTATCGCGTAGGTCGATGCGACAGATATTAATTTGGAGGGTGCTTTATTTCTCTCTCGCCGCAGAACATATCAAAAAACACGGAAATGTCAAATCAATGAATCATTCCGAAATTTAAAATTACTAATGATTGCCGACTCTTGTGGGGAAGACGGAAGTTGCAAGTCCATGGTATTATTGGATTGATTGATTGTTTGATCAGTCGATTTGTATGAGGTGGGTTGACAAACCAAACATACCCCCATAGGGTATATCTCATATGGCGATGTCTTCAATTGTCGAGTGTGTACACTCAAGGATGATACAATGAGTAAAAAGAAGATGAACAGCTCTGGCATCAGTCGGCGCGGATTTCTCAAGACGCTTGGCGTAGGTGGTGCCGGTTTGATGGTCCCGTCTGGCGTCGCTGCTGCACAGGGGCGCGTGCCCTCTCCTGACGACGGCGAATTGGCGACACTGTTGGATTTGTCCAAATGTATTGGATGCGGTGAGTGTGTAAATGCTTGCCGTGAGTCCAACGCTGCCAAGTTCCCTGAGCCAAAGAAGCCGTTCCCCGAGCTGGTTCCGGCCAGTCGGGCCAAGGCAGAGGACTGGTCGAACAAGCGTGATGTGGATGATCGGTTGACTCCTTACAACTGGCTTACGCTTCAGTCTGCAGAGGTGGAATACAACGGCGAGTCCTATGAGTTGAACATACCCCGCCGGTGTATGCATTGCCAGAACCCTCCGTGCGCTCATCTCTGTCCGTTTGGCGCTGCCAGCAAGGCGAAGAATGGCGTGACCCGAATTTACGATTCCGTCTGTATGGGCGGTGCCAAGTGTCGTGCCGTGTGTCCGTGGAATATTCCGCAACGTCAGTCCGGTGTTGGGCTGTATCTTGATCTGATGCCACGATTCGCAGGCAACGGCGTCATGTACAAGTGTGACCGTTGTTACCAGTTGCTGGACAAGGGCGAGTTGCCCGCCTGTATCTCTGTTTGTCCGGAAGACGTCCAAACCATCGGGCCTCGTAATGAGATCGTGGTACAGGCCAGGAAACTGGCGCGTGAGATCAATGGTTTCATCTACGGGCTGGATGAGAATGGCGGCACCAATACTCTGTATGTCTCACCGGTTCCGTTCGAGTTGCTGAACAAGGCCGTGGAGAAGGGGAAGGGCAAGCCTCACTTCAAGCGAGTGAAGGATGTCATGGCTGATGAGACTAACTTGGCCACGGCCACGGTTATTGCTCCTGTGGCAGGTGTCGTTGCCGGTTTCCTCGGTCTGGGGGCAAAGCTCCTTGCTGGTAACAAAGACAAGGAGGGCAGCGATGAAAGCTAGAATGTACCCGGCGTGGATAAGCCGTCTCTTCATATTTTGCATGACCATGCTCGCGTTCACCGGGATGATGCAGATGCCCCTCGCCAAACGGTATTTCATTGTCGACATACCCGGACTGGCTTGGACAGGGGATTTTTTCCTTGTCCACAAAGTTCATTATCTGTTCGCGGCCCTGCTGCTCTTCGTCGTAGGTGTGGTGGTTGCCAATTGGGTAGTTGACTGGCGTGACAAGTTGCGCCTGACGGCCATGGGGACTGCGCGGGCTGTCATCCTCGGTGGCATCATCGTAAGCGGTGGATTCCGTGTGTATCGCAACATGCCGGACGTGACCCCTGATCCCGCTTTTGTCATGACCATCGAGTGGATTCACTTTGGCCTTGTCATGGTCATGGGTGGCGTGGCGCTGGCCGCTCTTATCAAGAAGTGCTCGGCATACGCCGTGAGCAAATAGATTTCGTCACACTCCTAAACCCCTCTAACCGAAAAGGGGGAGTCCCATGTGGGGCTCCCCCTTTTCAGGTCTTCCATGCGGTGGACCGTCGTGAAGCTCCGTGCTAGCGTTTTCGCAGGAACACGACCATGTCTAAACAGTTAGTCACATATATACGGCCACCCGGACTCTCCGGTGTAGAGCTGCTGCATCTTGCCGACCCGGATTTCGCTTTTGGGCCGCATTTGCACGATGCCTATGTTTTCTGGCTCAATGGGCAAGGTGGAGAAAAGGTCAGTCTGAGAGGCGCTTCGGACATCCTCCAGCCCGATAGCTTCGGCGTCGTTGCTCCGGGTGAAGTTCACGCCAATCATGCCGTGACCGAGTCTCGTACGCTGCAGTCTCTATATGTAGATGAAGCAATCGTGGAGGAGATCGCGGCCCAGCGTGGGTATGAAACCGCTGGTTTCCGGAGTCGTCTGCAGCAGGATGCACAGTCGCGCACCGTGCTGGCTCGACTCCATGCGGGGCTCATGCTGGTTGACGATGCGTTTCAGGCCCGGGAGTTGTTCGTCGGGGCCTTCAGCCTGCTCATGGATCGCCACGCTGAAGGGGGACGAATCGACAACCTCCGACGTGACCCCGCCAAGGTTCGGCTGGCGCGCACCATCATTGATGAGCAGTATGCCGAAGCGATTGATCTGGACCTCCTCGCAGAAGTCTGCGGCTGTTCCACATGTCATCTTATTCGCCTCTTCCGTCGTGAAGTGGGCATGACTCCTCACGCCTATCTCATGGAGCGGCGATTGGCTCATACGCGTGACCTTCTATTAGGTAAGGATTCCCTTAGTGCCATTGCCCTTGCTGCGGGGTTCGCGGATCAGAGTCATATGACCCGGCGGTTTCGGCAACGGTTCGGCCTGACTCCGGGTTACTACCGTCGTCAGATTTCATCCTAGATCAATTTCGTGCAATACGGACGTTCATGGTTTGCATTATGTCCTGTCTCTGAACTACGTGATTAATACGGAGGAAAGCATGGAAACCATAGAATGGAATGATTTTGAGAAGGTCGAATTGCGCGTGGGAACGATCCAGAAAGCGGAGGTGTTTCCCGAGGCGCGTATCCCCGCCTATAAATTGTGGGTTGATTTTGGCGAGGAGATTGGCGTTCGTAAATCCAGCGCACAGATTACCCAACTCTATAAACTCGAAGAACTCGTCGGCAAGCAGGTTGTTGCCGTGGTCAATTTTCCGTCCAAGCAGATTGGACCGATGCGGTCAGAGTGTCTTGTCACCGGCTTTTATCGTGAAGATGGTGTGGTCCTTGCCGTGCCGGACAAGCCCATGCCCAATGGCTTGAAATTGGGATAGCAATACAAGTAAAAGAGCTACAGTATTCGGTAGTCCTTTTCTGGATTACCTCTTTTGAGCACAAAAAAGCCGCCCCGATGCAGTGCATCAGGGCGGCAGTCTTGTTGCCTATTATGGCCGGGATCAGTCGCCCATGACATCGTCGGTAATCTTACCGATTTCCGACAGGGCTTTTCCGCGTTCCTGAGCCAGTTTTTTCCACTTCCGCTTTTCCTTTTTCAGCGCCTCGATGGTGTGCAGAAGGTTCTGCACAGTGCGGGAAGGATAGCCGTGGGTGGCATTGTTGCCTCGGCGTACTTCCTCGTCGTTGCGCTGCCGGATGGCGGCAAGTTGGTTGGCATCAAGAATCATCGTTGTTCCCTATGTGAACATCTTAGGAGTTCACGCAGAAGCTCTCCTGCGTGTATTCCAGGCGTTCCTTGTATTCTTCCTGCTTACCCTTGTTCCAGCGACCCACCGGGCGGTAGTAGCCGACCACGCGGGTGTACACCTCGGTTTCCTTATCGCAGGTCGGGCAGTCGAAGTGCTCGCCGTAGATGTAGCCGTGATCCTCGCAGATGGAGAAGGTGGGCGTGACCGAGATGTAGGGGATCTTGGTCTTGCTCATGGACTTGATCAGGAAGTTCTTCACGCTCTCCTCATCCGGAGCGGCTTCGCCAAGGAAGGTGTGGAAGACCGTGCCCCCATTGTACAGGGTCTGCAGGTCGTTCTGGTGTTCCAGGGCAAAGAATACATCCGAGCTGACACCAACGGGCAGCAGGGTGGAGTTGGTGTAGTACGGAGTATCGTCACCGGAGGTGTGGATATCGGAGTACAGGTCCTTGTCGATCTTGGCAAGGCGGTAGCAGGTACCTTCGCCCGGAGTGGCTTCCAAGTTGTACAGGTTGCCGGTCTCTTCCTGGAAATCAACCACGAGGCGGCGCAGGTGATTGAGCACGCGCTGCATGAGGCGGGAGCCGGACGGGGTGTCCACACCCTTGCCGAGCAGGTTGATGCATGCTTCGTGGCCACCAATGAGGCCGATGGTGGAGAAGTGACCCTTGAAGCCGTTTTTGAGGTAGCGGCGGGAGAACGGGAACATGCCCGCATTCAGGTTCTTCTCAACGATCTTGCGCTTGTATTCCAGAGATTCGCTTGCCAGCTGCGCGTACTCGGTGACCAGGTCGAGGAAGTCTTCCTCGTTGTGGGCCAGGTAGGCGAGCTTGGGCAGGTTCAGGGTGACGACACCGATGGAACCGGTGAGGTCGCCAGCGCCGAACAGGCCGCCGGTCTTCTTGCGGATTTCGCGCAGGTCCATCTGGAGACGGCAGCACATGGAGCGGACATCTTCCGGATTCAGGTCGGAGTTGATGAAGTTCTGGAAGTAGGGAGCACCGTACTTGGCAGTCATCTTCAGCAGCAGCTTGCCTTCCTCGGACTCCCAGGGGAAGTCCTCGGTCACGTTGTACGTGGGGATGGGGAAGGAGAAGATGCGGCCGTCCGCGTCACCTTCGAGCATGACCTCGAGGAAGGCGCGGTTGATCATGGCCATTTCCTCGGCGTACTCGCCGTAGGTGGAATCCTTGAACTCACCACCGATGATGATCGGCTCGTTGGCGATGTGTGCTGGCGGAGCAAAGTCAAAAGTGAAGTTGGTGAACGGGCTCTGGCCACCCCAGCGGGAGGTGGCGTTGAGGTTGTGGAGCAGCTTCTGGATCTGCTGCTTCACGGTCTCGTAGTCCAGGCCGTCGTGACGGATGAACGGAGCCAGGTAGGTGTCCACGTTGTTGAAAGCCTGTGCGCCAGCCCATTCGTTCTGGAGGGTGCCCAGGAAGTTGACGATCTGGCCGCAGGCTGCGTCGAAGTGCTTGGCCGGAGTGGACGAGCAGCGGTCGCGCAGGTTGAAGCCTTCCAGCAACAGGTCACGCAGAGACCAGCCGGAGCAGTATCCGGCCAGACCGAAGGAAAGGTCATGGATATGGAAGTAGCCGTGGGTGTGTGCCATGCGCACTTCCTCGGGATACTTCTCCAGCACGTACCTTGCCTGTACCGAACCTGCCATATGCAGGATCAGGCCCTGGAAGGAGTGAACCATGTTGGAGTTTTCGTTTACGCGCCAGTCGACGTTTTCGAGATAGCTTTCAGTAACGCCAGCGATATCGAGGAAGGCGTCGTCCTGTGAACGGAGTTCGCGGCGTTTTTCGCGGTAGATGATGTAGCGTTCAGCGACCTTGTACAGGCGTGCTTCCATGAGCACTTGCTGTACCATGTCCTGGACCTGTTCCTGCTCGGGAACGTCTACGTTCTTGAGTTTCTGTTCTACTTTTTTGGCTAGACGGCTAGCCAGAAGCGGATCTTTGATACCGCTGCCGTTGAGTGCTTTGAAGATGGCGTCGCCGATCCGTTTGGTGGACCAGGTTTCTACGCAGCCGTCGCGTTTCTGAATCTGAGATGGCATGTTTGTTCCCCGGCAGGCAACGAAAAGCGGAGAAGACGGCACCGCGAGGCGCGTCATACAGCCTGCCGAATTGCCCTGATTGATCCGCATGGCAGAACCGTTTGGATCAGGCAATGGATTATGATGTGTTACAAAATATTCATGTCCGTGCGCGGGCTCCGCGGACCGCTCAACGGCAGAATGCTTCAGGTAGGTCTTCTGGCTATCCCCGTCCGGGCCGCCTTCCCGCCTTTTGGCAGTGGCATTGTTGGCCGGATTCGATTGAGGATTCACAGCGGCGGGACCGCTCCGGATTCGCACCGGATTCCCTGTTATGGCTTTGTGGCCACCTGAAGTGCATCGTGATCGGGGAAGTTTTTACTCCAAGATGTGGTTGAGCGCAAGGGGGGTGTCTGTGATTCAGTGATTGGTAAAAGATCACAAAAAGGTCGGGTTGACAGTAAAAAGATGCGTTATTCTGGTGTGTTGTTTTTGTCTTTGGCTTCAGTTTGATTTGTGTCGGATTAGTGCTTGACCGTCAGAAACCCTTGGTGTTCGGGGCTAAAATTTTTTTTAAAAAAACTTGGTTGGGACGGGGGAGAACCGATGAGTAAAAAAATACAATTTCTTATCTCGGGGATTAATTGCCGGAGTGTGTCGCTCTAGGGAATATGTAGTTAAAGGTTTTGAAAGGCAAAATAATAGCCGGACAGGCGAGGTCACCCCTGTCCGGCTTCTTGGTCCATCAATACGGGGGTGATGGATCAATTCATATGAGATAATGCCGCTCCGAGGGCGCCCACCATGTCCGGGGATTCCGGGATACGCACATCATCGGTCTCGGCGTTTAACGCTGCTTTGAGCAGAGAACGGACACATGGGTTGTTCGCCACGCCACCGCTGAATACCAAGGGGAAGGTGAGCCCAACCCTATTCAGCATGTTAACGGTTCGTTTGATGATGGCGTTGTGCAACCCCAGCGCGATGCTCTCGGGCTTTTCTCCACGCGCCATGAGCGACGTGGCTTCGGTCTCGGCAAAGACGGTGCAGATAGAGCTGATCTCCGGCGGGTTTTCTCCACCCAGAGCATAGGTCCCGAATTCTTCAATAGGAATCTGGAACACCCCGGCAGTGTATTCGAGGAACTTGCCAGTGCCGGCGGCACAGCGGTCATTCATCTCGAATTTCACAACGCGGCCCTTGTTTAGGGACATGGCCTTGGTATCCTGTCCGCCGATGTCGAGCACAGTACGGGCTTCGGGGAAGATGTGCGCTGCACCCAATGCGTGCGCCTTGATTTCAGTAATGGAAGAGAATTCACAATCAAGGCCAAGCCGCTGGATGAGATTGCGGCCATACCCGGTCCCGACCAAGGAAGCAGGTTGCAATCCATCCAACAGCTTGGCGCATTGGGAGAGCGGATCGAAGGTGGTGGGCGCCTGACGCGTTTCCACCACTTCTCCGTTCTCCATGGCTACCAGTTCAATGGAACGGGAGCCGATGTCGAGCCCTACAATCATGCAAGGGTCTCCACAAAAGCTTCTACGCGTGTCTTGAGTTGTTCCACGTCCTCCATGGAGTAATCCGTTTCAATGGAGAGCATGGGAATGCCAGCGTCCTGCAATGCCTTGTCCACCTTGAGAGCTTCATGGGTGTAGGGCTGACAGAAGAGCAGGCTGTAGTGAATCACGCCGTCAGCGTCGAGCTGTTCGGCCAGAGAAGTCACGTTGTCCAGGCGTTCGTCGTTGGGGGTAAAGCAGGCACAGTCGATCTTCATGTAGCGATCGGTGATGGCATCGATCAGATCGTCAAAGGTTTCGCCGGATTCGTCGACGAGGTCGCGGCTGTTGCGCGTACCGATACAGGATTCCTCACCCACGATGACTGCGCCGGAGCTTTCAATGACGTAGGGGAGCTTCCAGTTGGGGACGGCCATGGGACAGCCGGAAAGCATGAGACGAGGTGTCTTGGCCGGGGCCACGCCTGCCTTGGCAGCGATGCGGGATTCGAGCTCGTCACACAGTTCGTTAATCTTCTCGGTGAAGCGGACGGGATCGTCATAAAAGCTGATCTGATTGACGAGCAGGGCGTCGCGGCCAGAAATGGGGGCAGGATCAGCAGCGCGCAGGGCGGTCAAACGCTGAAGGGCGCGGCGTTTGGCGTTGGCGATCTTGATTCCCTTCTTGAGTTCTTCGGTCTTGATGGTCTTGCCGGTCAGCTTCTCCACTTCGCCCAGATAGCGCAGGACTTCCGCTTTCCATAATTCGCGGGCAGCTTCAGTCTTGGTCTGGGGAACTTCCATTACGTAGGTGGGAGCGATTTCGTTGAATGCCTCGTATGCCTTCTTTTTGCCGTCGCAGGTGGTCTCACCGACAATCATGTCGCTGGATTCGATGAAGGGACAGAGTTTGGCCATCTTGAAGCCGATGAAGGACTTGATGAGAGCGCAGGTATTGCGGGGGACCAACTGTTCGGCCAGATCGGTTCCGGCCTCTGCTCCGGCACACAGTCCTACATGGATGGCATCGGCAGCCAGAGTGATTTCCTCAGGGACGAAGACACAAAAAGAGCCGATGACCTTGCGACCAGCGTCCTTGGCGTCCTGCAGTTCCTTGATGCGCAAACCATGTACTTCGGAAAGGACGAAGTCGAGATATTCAGCGCCTTGCAGTCGGTTTTCCTGAGACATGTAAATGTCGCCGTAAAATTTGCCCAATACTTCCAGAAGCGCGTCGTGTGCCTCCAGGTCCAAGTTAAGGTTCTCCCACATTGCACGATGCGCCGAATCAGACATGTCAGCCTCCTGGCAGAATTGAATTATCAGAATGGTCGATAGTTATGATGGATGTTATCTATTGAAAAGTGCAAGGGGATGGCAAGTGTTTTTAACTGGTCAAGGTTTGACACTAAAATCTGGTCTTCGGAACTGCGGTCTGCGAGTTGTTTTTATATTATTAATGGGCGTGATTGTATTGGAGCGCGGAATAAAGGTTGACTCTCATCGTGATATCGTCCATTTATCTCCGCTCGCATGCGGCCGACACTGCTCGTGTGGCCCTTCGACATCTTCTTACTTAGTCTCCTTTTATATTTTCTAAGTAATACCACTCAATATTGTCGGGTGCCTTTTGAGGCTCCCAATACCCTTGTTTCAGCAGGGCCTTCCTGCTGTCTTGTGCTGTTGTTGTCTTTACGGGCAGCGTAACCACATCATATTTTTGAAAGGATTGTTTGTGGAATCCAACCACTCCATTGTTCCGAAGTCGAAAGGAAGCATCCAGGGCGATGTATTCTCCGGCCTGACTGTTGCCCTTGCCCTCGTTCCCGAAGCTGTCGCGTTTTCGTTTGTCGCAGGGGTATCCCCCATGGTCGGCTTGTACGGCGCATTCATGATGTGCATCATCACTGCTGTGCTGGGCGGCAGGCCTGGTATGATCTCCGGTGCCACCGGCGCCATGGCCGTAGTCATGGTGAACCTCGTTATGGAAGGCAACGCCCTTGGCGGCCCGGGCTCTCATGCCGGGTTGCAGTATCTCTTTTTCACTTTGCTGCTGGTGGGCGTGTTTCAGGCGCTGGCCGGATTCTTTCGCCTTGGCAAGTTTATCCGCATGGTCCCTCGCTCTGTCATGATGGGATTCGTTAACGGTCTCGCCATCGTCATCTTTCTTTCCCAACTCAAGATGTTTAAAGCCGAGGGCCAATGGATGCAGGGCGAACCCCTGTGGATTATGGGCGGCCTCGTTGCTCTGACCATGGCCATTCTGTTGCTGGTGCCTAAAATCAACTCCAAGTTGCCCGGCGCACTTATCGCGATCCTTTCCGTATCTATGCTGGTCATTTTTGGCAGCATCGATACTGCTACTGTCCTCTCCTTCATTCAGGGTAATGGCGGTACCGGCATTGAGCCCGGCTTGCCGACTTTTGCCATCCCCAGTGTTCCTTTTACCTGGGAGACTATCGCGTTCGTCACCCCATATGCTCTGATCCTTGCAGCTATCGGTTTGATCGAATCCCTGATGACCCTGAACCTCATTGATGAACTGACTGACACCCATGGTCACGGCAACCGCGAATGCGTTGCGCAGGGGCTGGGCAATTTCGTTAACGGTCTGTTCGGTGGCATGGGCGGTTGCGCCATGATTGGCCAGAGCATCATCAACATCACTTCCGGCGGCCGTGGACGTCTTTCCGGTATCGTGGCTGCTGCAGCATTGCTCTTCTTCATCCTGTTCACCTCGACATATATTGAGATGGTGCCCATCGCCGCGCTGGTCGGCGTCATGTTCATCGTGGTCATCAAGACCTTTGCGTGGAGTACCTTCTACATAATGAATAAGGTGCCCAAGTGGGATGTCATTGTCATCGTGCTAGTGACCTTCCTCACCGTGAAATACGATCTGGCCATCGCAGTCATCGCAGGTGTCATCGTGTCTGCTCTGATCTTCTCCTGGGAGAACGCTTTGCGTATTCGCGCTCGAAAGATGGTGGATAAGCACGGTATCAAGCACTACCAGATTTACGGTCCGTTGTTCTTTGCATCCACCACGCTCTTCATGAGCAAGTTCGATGTGGAGAACGATCCCGAAGAGGTCATTATCGATTTCGAAGAGTCTCGCATCATGGACCAGTCCGCCATTGAAACGGTCAACAAGATTGCCGAGATGTACCAGCGCGCAGGAAAGACCATCCATCTTTGGCACCTCAGCAAGGACTGCGTCCGCCTCATCAAAAAGGCGGAAAAGATCTGCGTGGTCAACGTGCTGGAAGACCCGGATTACTTTGTCAGTATCGACGACTACCGACAATATCGTGAGAATCTGGAATTTGAAGCCCTGTAAACAGCACTGTAAATATTGAATAATTATCATTGGAAGGCCAGCGAGTAATCGCTGGCCTTCTTTATATTCCAGCCAGATGAATGGTGTGTAACCAGAATATAATATGGAGTACTTGGTTGAGCCTCAAAAAGATGATACTGCTAGTAACCAATACTAGTAGTCCAGCTTAAAAGGAGGCTTTAAATATGAGTAATGAGAGTAAGTGTCCCGTAACTGGTAGAACGAGTAAACAGGTGGCCGGTGGCGGCACTTCAAACAAGGATTGGTGGCCAGAGCAGGTTAATCTCAATATCCTGCATCAGCATTCCTCGAAGTCTAATCCCATGGGAAAGGCGTTCGATTATGCTGAAGAGTTCAAAAAACTCGATCTTGAAGAGCTGAAAAAGGATATTTTCGAAGTCATGACCGATTCGCAGGAGTGGTGGCCTGCGGATTATGGTCATTATGGACCGTTGTTTATTCGTATGGCGTGGCATAGCGCAGGCACCTACCGCATGGGCGATGGCCGTGGTGGTGCCGGGACTGGCAATCAGCGGTTGGCTCCTCTCAACAGTTGGCCGGACAACGTAAACCTGGATAAGGCGCGTCGTCTGTTGTGGCCGGTTAAACAAAAGTACGGCAAGAAAATCTCTTGGGCAGACCTGATGGTCTTTGCCGGTACCTGCGCCATTGAATCCATGGGGCTGAAGCCGTTTGGCTTTGCCGGTGGTCGTGTGGATGTCTGGGAGCCGGAACAGGATATCTACTGGGGTTCTGAGGACACATGGCTTGGCGACACCCGCTATAAAGGTGACAGGGAACTCGATAATCCCCTTGCCGCCGTGCAGATGGGGTTGATCTATGTGAACCCGGAAGGCCCCAATGGCAAGCCGGATGCGCTTGCATCGGGCAAGGATGTTCGTGAAACCTTTGCCCGCATGGCCATGAACGATGAGGAAACCGTTGCTCTCGTGGCAGGCGGTCACACATTCGGTAAGTGCCATGGAGCAGGTGATGCCGCTCTGGTTGGTCCCGAACCCGAAGGGGCCGGTATTGCCGAGCAAGGCCTCGGCTGGAAAAGCAAGCACGGCATCGGCAAGGGCGACGATACCATCAGTTCCGGTATCGAGGGCGCGTGGACCGCGAACCCCATCAAGTGGGACAATGGGTATTTTGACCTGTTATTCGGATATGACTGGAACCTCGTAAAAAGTCCGGCTGGCGCATGGCAGTGGGAGCCGGTCAGCCCGGAAGACAAGGACTTGGCTCCGGCTGCACATAATCCTGCCAAAAAGGTCAAGACGATGATGACCACGGCAGACCTTTCCCTGCGGATGGACCCGATCTACAAACCCATTTCCAAGCGGTTCCATGAGAATCCGGAAGAGTTGGCAGACGCCTTTGCGCGGGCTTGGTTCAAGCTGACACATCGCGATATGGGGCCTCGTTCCCGCTATCTCGGCTCCATGGTCCCGGACGAAGAGCTCATCTGGCAGGATCCGGTTCCCGCTGTTGATCATGAATTGATCGACGATCAGGATGTCGCTGCTCTCAAGAGCAAAATATTGGCCTCTGGCCTGTCCGTTTCCCGTCTTGTGTATACGGCATGGTCCTCAGCCGTGACTTTCCGTGGTTCTGACATGCGCGGCGGTGCCAACGGTGCGCGTATCCGCCTGGCTCCCCAGAACGGCTGGGAAATCAACGAACCCGGTGAGCTGGCTGACGTGCTGCAGGCGCTTGAGGGAATTCAGAAGGAGTTCAACGGTGGGCAATCCGGCGGCAAGAAGGTGTCGCTGGCCGACCTGATCGTTTTGGGTAGTTGTGCTGCGGTGGAAAAGGCTGCCAAGGATGCCGGTATTGACGTGACGGTTCCGTTCACTCCGGGACGCACGGACGCAACGGAAGAGCAGACCGACGCGCCTTCATTCAGCGTTCTGGAACCAATTGCGGATGGCTTCCGCAATTATCTCAAGGGCAAGTATTCTGTCTCGGCAGAAGAACTCTTGGTAGACAAGGCGCAACTGCTGACTCTGACCGCGCCGGAAATGACCGTCCTCATCGGCGGCATGCGCGCGCTCAACGCCAACTTTGGTCAGTCGGAGCTTGGCGTGTTCACTAAGGCTCCCGGGACGCTTACCAATGACTTCTTCGTCAATCTGCTCGACATGGGCACGGTTTGGAAGCCGAC
Source organism: Pseudodesulfovibrio sp. zrk46 (assembly GCF_012516435.1). NCBI lineage: Bacteria > Pseudomonadati > Thermodesulfobacteriota > Desulfovibrionia > Desulfovibrionales > Desulfovibrionaceae > Pseudodesulfovibrio > Pseudodesulfovibrio sp. zrk46. The sequence continues at coordinate 4,055,210 of NZ_CP051216.1, read as the reverse complement.
TTCTGAAGAACAGGAAGTCTTTGAAGGGCGCGATCGTGAAACCGGTGATCTCAAGTGGACCGGAAGTCGTATCGACCTTCTCTTTGGTTCCAACTCACAGCTTCGCGCCATCGCTGAAGTCTACGGTTGTGAGGATTCCAAGGAAATGTTCGTGAATGACTTCGTGGCGGCATGGAACAAGATTATGAATCTTGACCGCTTTGATGTTCGGTAACGACTTGTTGCAATGGAGAAGTTAACTACAAGGCCACCTTCATATGAAGGTGGCCTTTACGCAAAGTGTTCGCCAAGGGGTGGCATCAAAACATCTTGATAAGCGAAAGCCTTTTTGAGTTTACAGTTTGTCGTGGTTAGGTGATGTCGTTTTTATCTTCAAAAAAGATGTATTTTTAACACTAACGCTATTGACTTTTTTCTTCTATCTCCATAAATCCCGCTATCGCTTTGATGGACCAGTTTTGTCATGGCGAAAAAAGGGCATGGCCCAATTCAATAGGAGGGAGGATTCATGAGTGACCCCTACCTTAGAAAGATGGACCGTAGAACGGTCTAAAGAACTCTACGGCGTCCAGGAATGGGGTGCCGGATTCTTCGGCATTTCCTCATCTGGAAACCTTCAGGTCACCGCTGATCCCGGCAACTTTGCCAATGCGGTGAACATCCCTGACATCATCGAGGGTATTCAGGCGCGCGGGCTCGACATGCCTGTCATCCTGCGTGTGGAAAACATCCTCGACACCCAGATTTCCCTTATCAACGACACCTTTGTCGAAGCCATCAAGTCCCTGAATTACAAAGGGGCCTATCTTGGCGCGTACCCGATAAAGGTAAATCAGCAGCAACAGGTTGTGGAAGCCGTGACCCGTCACGGCAAGAAATACCATCACGGCCTGGAAGCCGGCAGTAAGGCCGAGCTCATCGCTGCCATGGGCATGCTTCGTGATACCGAGGCTGTGCTCGTGTGCAACGGCTATAAGGATGAAGAGTTCATCGATCTGGCCCTGCACGCGACCCAGCTTGGTCTGAAGTGCGTCATCGTACTGGAGATGCCGGGGGAACTTCCCCTTGTCATCGAGCGCTCCAAAGCCACGGGCGTGAAGCCCATCCTTGGCGTTCGTGTCAAACTCTCTAGTCAGGCCGGTGGATTGTGGGCCGAGTCCGGGGGCGATCGCTCCATTTTCGGGCTCAATGCCGCACAAATCATCGATGTCATCGACGTGCTCAAAGACAGCGAGATGCTCGACTGCCTGCAACTGCTCCACTATCACCTCGGTTCGCAGATTCCGAATATTCGGGAAATCCGCAACGCGGTGGCAGAGGCCAGCCGTGTCTATGCAGGTCTGGTCGCAGAAGGCGCCAATATGCACTACCTCGACCTCGGCGGAGGCCTGGCAGTGGATTACGATGGCACCCAGACCAACTTCATGAGTAGCCGCAACTATTCGGTCAATGAATACTGCGTTGACGTGGTTGAAGGCGTCATGACCGTTCTTGACGAGCAGGGTGTGCCGCATCCGACCATCGTCACCGAGTCCGGCCGTGCGCTTGTGGCCTACTACTCCATGTTACTTTTCAACGTGCTGGATACCGCTCGTTTCGAGCCGGAACCGCTCCCGGAGTCTCTCCCGGAGGGGACCAATGTTCATATCCAGCATCTCTACGAGACGTTGCAGTCGCTCAACCTGCGCAATGTGCAGGAGTGTTTCAACGACACTCTCTACTATCGCGACCAGGTGCGTCAGTCATTTGCCCAAGGTAAGCTCTCTTTCCGTGAACGGGCCCTCGGAGACAATGTCTTCTGGGAGACCATCCACCGGATTGCGAAGCTGGCCAAGGATATGCCCCAGGTTCCCCACGAACTGGAGGGTATTACCCAGGCGCTGTCCGACATCTACTACTGCAACTTCAGTGTGTTCCAGTCTTTGCCCGATGCGTGGGCCATCGGTCAGCTTTTCCCGATCATGCCTGTGCATCGATTGGATGAAATCCCGACCCGAGAAGGCCTGCTGGCAGACATCACCTGTGATTGTGATGGCAAAATCGACCGTTTCATCGACAGTCAGGGTGTCAAACGAACCATGCCCCTGCATGAGTTGAAGGATTCCGAGGAATACTATCTCGGCACCTTCCTTGTAGGGGCGTATCAGGAGACACTCGGCGATCTGCACAACCTGCTCGGTGATACGAATATCGTCACTGTCAGGATACGCGAGAACGGTGAGTATGATTTTGTCGGTGAACTGGAAGGTGACTCCGTGGAGGATATCCTCTCCTATGTCGAATACGACACGCGAGCCCTTCTGAATCGATTCCGCGAGACAGCCGAAGATGCCGTCCGCAAGGGACGAATCACACCGACGCAGCGACGGGAAATTCTTCAGGCATACAAAAATGGCCTGCAAGGATACACTTACTTCGAAAGATAAAATTTCATACCGCTCCATTGAGAGCGTTCAATGAGGATAATGCTATGTCCAAGGTTCTGATCATCGGCGCCGGAGGCGTCGGCAGTGTTGCGGTGCACAAGTGCGCCCAAGTCCCCGAGGTCTTCACCGAAATCCACCTCGCCAGCCGTACCAAATCCAAGTGCGATGCCATTGCCAAGTCCGTAAAGGAACGCACCGGAGTTGACGTCCCCACCTATGCCGTGGACGCCGACAATGTGGCCGAGACCGTGGAACTCATCAACAAGGTCAAACCCGATCTGTTGGTCAACCTTGCTCTGCCTTACCAGGATCTGCCGCTGATGGATGCCTGTCTCGAGACCGGCGTCAACTATCTGGACACCGCCAACTACGAGCCGCCGGATGAGGCCAAGTTCGAGTACAAATGGCAGTGGGCCTATCAGGAGCGCTTCAAGGAAGCCGGCCTCATGGCACTGCTCGGTTCCGGTTTTGATCCGGGCGTCACCAACGTTTTTGCGGCCCACGCCATGAAGCATCACTTCGATGAAATCCATGAACTGGACATCATCGACTGCAATGCAGGTGATCACGGCCAGCCCTTTGCCACCAACTTCAACCCGGAGATCAACATCCGTGAGATCACCCAGCGTGGTCGTTACTGGGAACGTGGCGAGTGGGTCGAGACCGATCCTCTGTCCTGGGCCATGGAGTATGACTTCCCGGAAGGCATCGGCAAGAAGAAGTGCTATCTGATGTACCACGAAGAGCTGGAATCTCTGGTCATGCACATCAAGGGCCTCAAGCGTGCTCGCTTCTGGATGACCTTTGGCGACGCCTACCTGAACCACCTGAAGGTGCTGGAAGGCATCGGCATGACCTCCATCGAGCCCATCGAATACAATGGACAGCAGATTCAGCCGCTCCAGTTCCTCAAGGCCGTATTGCCCGAGCCTGGTTCCCTCGGTCCCCTGACCAAGGGCCGTACTTGCATCGGTAACGTCATGAAGGGCCTCAAGGATGGCAAGGAAAAGAAGATGTACGTCTACAACATCTGCTCTCACGAAGCCGCCTACGAGGAAGTCGGTTCTCAGGCCATTTCCTACACCACTGGTGTACCGGCCATGATCGGCGCCATGATGATGCTCACCGGCAAGTGGACCGGCGAGGGTGTCTTCCACATGGAACAGCTCGATCCTGATCCGTTCATGGACGCACTGAACAAGCACGGCCTGCCCTGGCAGGAAGTGGAACTGTAGTGAACGGTCGTCTGGAATATCGTTTCGATCCTTTTGCGGTCGAGACACCATCATATGTCGTTGACGAGGGCCTCCTGAAAAAGAATCTGGAGGTCCTTGCCTCGGTCAAGGAACGGGCTGGCTGCAAGGTACTGCTGGCCCTCAAATGCTTTGCCATGCATTCGGTCTTCCCCATGCTGGCGGAAAAGCTCGACGGGATCTGCGCCAGCTCTCCCCACGAAGCCCGACTGGGCCGTGAGGAGTTTGGCAGGGAAGTCCACACCTTTGCCGCAGGCTATTCCGAAAAGGACATCCGCGACCTGTGCGAGACGAGTGATCACATCGTGTTCAACTCCTTTGCCCAGCTGAACCGTTTTCGTCCGCTGGTCAACGAGCTTGCCGAATCTCTTGGGCGCGAAATCGAACTGGCCGTGCGCATCAACCCGGAACATTCCGAAGGTGCCACGCCTATCTATGACCCCTGCTCACCGGGGTCCCGCCTTGGCATACGCAGAGCTCACTTCGACGAGAATGACCTTGAGGGCGTGACCGGTCTCCACTGGCACAACCTGTGCGAGCAGGATGCTGACTGTCTGGAACGGACCATTGAGGCTGTAGAGCGCTCTTTTGCAGATGTGCTGCCCAACATGAAGTACGTCAACTTCGGTGGGGGCCACCACATTACCCGTGATGGATATGATGTTGACTTGTTGGTGACGTTGGTTACCCGCTTCAAGGAGAAGTGGGGCGTTGAAGTCTATCTTGAGCCGGGAGAGGCGGTGGCTCTCAACGCGGGCTATCTGGTCTCAGAGGTACTTGATGTCGTGCAGGCTGACATGCCGATCGTCATCATGGACTCCGCGGTGCCGTGTCACATGCCTGATGTCATTGAAATGCCTTACCGACCGCACATTGTCGGATCGGACGAAGCTGGCGAGAAGGATTGGACCTGCCGTATCGGCGGACCGTCATGTCTCGCAGGGGATGTCGCAGGAGAGTATTCCTTCGATAGTCCCATCCGCACTGGTGACAGAATGGTCTTCACGGATATGGCGATCTATTCCATGGTTAAGACAAACACCTTCAACGGCATTCAACTGCCGTCCATTTATCTGTTTTCCCCCGATGCAAACGAAATGCGACTGGTGCGCTCTTTCGATTACTCGGATTTCAGAAACCGTCTTTCCTAGAGGGGAGGCATCATGACGACTCATTTTCTTGCTGGTGAAATCGATAACTCGAAACCAGAAGACGCGACCTTTCATGTCATTCCTGTGCCACTCGAATCTTCCGTCTCCTATGGCGGAGGAACGAGCGCAGGGCCACAGGCCATTTTGGAGGCGTCGACCCAGCTGGAGCTATGGGACGGCAAATCCCAGCCAGCAGAGCGGGGGATTCATACGTCTCCTCCCATCGACTGTTCAGGTTCAGTGACAAAGATCCTTGATCGGATCGAAGATTCCGTATGCTTTGCGACTGAATGTGAAGCGACTCCCATCCTTCTCGGTGGTGAACATACCGTTACACTCGGTGCGCTCCGAGGGCTTCGTCAGCGATACGGCAAGTTCGGTGTCGTGCAGTTTGATGCCCACGCAGATCTCAGAAATACCTATGACGGCTCTCCTTACAGCCACGCCTGCGTCATGCGACGTGCCTGCGAAGATCTGAAGCTGCCCATTTTTCAGATTGGTGTGAGAGCGCTTTGTCTTGAGGAAGTCGAATACCGAAAGGAACAGGATATCCCGCATATTGATGCCCGTAGCCTCTTTTTGAAAGGAATTCCCAGACAATTGCTGCCGTCGGATTTCCCGGACAGAATCTATATCACCTTTGACGTGGACGGTCTTGATCCATCGGTTATCCGGGCTACGGGTACCCCCGTGCCGGGTGGCATCGGCTGGCATCAGGCCATGCTTCTTCTCGAGGCTGCAGTCGAGGGCCGGCAGTTGATCGGCGCAGACGTCGTTGAGCTGGCTCCAGCCCCCGGTGATCATGCATCCGATTTTGCGGCTGCCCAGCTGGCCTATTCGATTATGGGACTTGTTCCTTCCGAATAACATCTTCGCACAATAACCATAACACCAAACTGTTGCTTGGCTTTTCTCAGAGGAGGAAAGGCAATGTCCAAAAGAAAGACCGTAAAGATACGGAATTGGACCGAAGCAGATCTTTCCGCGATAGTTGAATGCCAAAAGGCCGCCTATCCGGATTTCGATGATCAATACGACGAGCGAATGTACGCGCTACAGCTTGCAGCGTTCCCTCAAGGGCAACTGCTTGCTGAATACGACGGCAAGGTCATAGGTTACGCCACTTCGATTATTGTTCAGTTGGATGAGTCCGTAAACTGGTACCGCTATGATGAAATTACTGGCGGCGGGACTTTCAGCACGCACACCCCTACGGGTGATACTCTCTATGGTGCGGACATCGCGGTCCATCCGGATTTTCGTGGCAAAGGGATAGCAGGAAGAATATACAAGCACCGCAAACGGATCATGAAGCGATACAATCTCAGCAGGATGATCGCGCATGGCCGTATTATGAATTATGGCGAGCAGGAAGGTATCCTGACGGCCAATGAATACGTGAATATGGTCGAGAAGGGAGAGCTTGATGACTCGGCTCTGAACGCTCACCTCAAGGCTGGCTACAAGGTTAAAGGAGTCTTTCTTGACCTGCTGCAAGATGCTTCCAGTCTCAATTATTCGACCTTCCTCGAAATGCCCAACCCGGACTTCCAACCTGTCCGTAGAAAGATTGCCGCTTCTCCTCTCCGTCGTCCCGTTCGACAGTTCAGAGTCTGTGCCGCTCAGTATGAGATGCGCAGGATCTCCAGCTGGGATGACCTGCGCCAGTCAGTGGAGTTCTTCGTCGCTACGGCTGACGCATATCACTGTCACTTCCTGGTTCTGCCAGAGCTCTTCACAGCGCAGATGTTCAGCACCATGCCTCCGGAATGGGATTCCAGAAAGGCGGTGCTGGAACTTGCGGGAATGACGGATCGATACCTGAGCATGTTCAAGGAATTGGCCACAAGCTACAATCTCCATATCATCGGCGGTTCTCATCCCATTCTGCGTGATGGCAAGTTGTACAACGTCGCCCATCTTTTCACCCCGACCGGGAATGTCTATACGCAGGACAAGCTCCACATTACTCCGGGGGAGAGGGAGGATTGGGGAATCCATCCGGGAGAAGGCCTGAGTGTCTTCCAGACTTCTCTCGGGCGTATCGCGATTCAGGTCTGCTATGACATTGAATTTCCCGAGACCTCGCGTCTGCTTGCCATGGCCGGGGCAGAGGTCATATTCGTTCCGTTCAGTACGGATGAAAAACGTGCGTATCACAGAGTTCGCTCCACGGCACAGGCCAGATGCATAGAAAACTCCATCTATACGGTCATCGCGGCCAACGTGGGCAACCTGCCCGGTGTGAAAACCTATCTGTTGAATTACGGGCAGTCTGCAGTCTTTGCACCGAGTGACTTCGCCTTTCCCATCCCTTCCTTGAGTGGGGAAGCAGACCCGGGCGTAGAGACTGTCGTTGTCGCAGACCTCGACTTTGCAAGTCTTGCGCAAGTCAGAGAGTTCGGCAGTGTCCGTCCCCTGCATGAGCGTCGACCGGATATATATGAGTTGAAACCTCGAAAGAAAATCAAGGTCATCAAGACCGAATAAAAAAAGGGCGGCACCGTAAACGTACATACGGTGCTGCCTTTCTTTTGTTGCTCAAGCTATTCCGTTCGCCATTTCAGGCATTTGATTGATGAGTATTCCGCAGTCCCGTGCAGGAACGCTTCCAGTCTTTTTCGCTCAGTTTCATCAAGGAGCGCCCAAAGAGGTTGATGTACCTGCGGGATAGCGGTGAGCCCGGCCCTGATCAACTCGTCCCAGGCATTGCCGTGCACGTCGATGTCGTCAAGACGCAGTTCTTCGCGGCAGTCGCAGCACTGGCAGCAAAGCTCATACGGGTCCTGAATGTTCAGCAGCCCATACTCTGTGGTCACTTCCTCGCCGGGCTCGATATCCTTGATCGCAATCTCAAGACCGTAATCCGTCATCATCGTGTTGCTGTTGCAACTGTGATTCATGAAGCGGGCATGATCCCAACTCAGGATAAGATTGCCATGCTTGTCATGGTACAGATAAGTCTCCATGCAAGAACGCGCTGGCTCTTCCAGATTGCAAAACTCTTCCTGCGACAGACAGGTATCAAAGCGATCCCTGACCACTACGATAGTCCCTTTCGGGATAAAACCTGTGGCGAAAACCCCCAGACCAATCTCCGGTGAAACGGCCTGAATGGCGGTGTGCGGATGAATCACGTCAGCCTCCGTTAATACAAATAACGAATCTGATTCCTCTCGGTCTCGATTCGGTTGAAGATGGAACGCATGATGCGTTCATAGAGCTCTTCTCCCAACAACGCGTCCTCTACACCTGCGTCCACGTTCGGATTGTCATTGACTTCAATGACGTATGCCTTGCCATTGATTTCCTTGATGTCAACGCCATAAAAGCCGTTTCCGATAAGGGAAGACGCACCAATGGCGGCCTTGAGGACATGCGGTGGCACCTGATTCACTGACAGAGTCTCGTGTCTCCCGCAGAACTCCTCGGACTCGCAGGTCTGCCAGTTGTAGATTTGCCAATGATTGTTGGCCATATAGTACTTGCAGGCGAACAGGGGAGTGTTGTCGAGCAAGCCGATGCGCCAGTCATAGTCGGAAGTGAGAAACTCCTGTGCGATGACGAGCTCCGTCTGGGTAAACATTTCCTTCAGTTTTCCCTGTAAATCCTCATGTGTGTCGACGAGATATACGCCCTGTGAAAAGGAACTCTCCGGCAATTTGAGGACGAGCGGAACGGGCAGGGAACGCAGGAAGGTCACTGAGCTATTCTTTTGTGTAAGAAGCCAGCCACGGGGTTGGCGTATACCGGCTCCGGTCAGTCTCTCATGGAGATACACCTTGTTGGAGCACAGCATGATGGACCATGGATCGTCCACAACAACGAGGCCCTCCGTATAGGCATGACGAGCCATGGCATAGGTGTGATCTTCCATGGCAGTGGTTTCGCGAATGAACAGGGCATCGAATTCACAGATGCGTCTGTGGTCGGATTTGGAAATGAACTCGACGAAGAAACCGACCTTCTCGGCAGCCTTGCGAAAATTATCCAAAGCAGTCGGGCAGGAAGGCGGCGTCTTCTCGTTGCCGTTTATCAAAATGGCCAGATCGTACTTGTAGTTCTTGAGGCGTGGACGAGAGTAACGCCTCTTTTCTCCATAGCGGGTAAGGGCCTCGTTCAGCAGTTCGGGATATTTGTCAGCAACCTGTTTGAGTTTGAGCAACTTGATTTTTTTGACTTTCCAAGTCTCTTGCAGTTCCAGCGTGACGGAAAAGAACGGAATGGAGAAGAGGGAAAACAGTTTCCGGGCCAATTCATCATATCTGGAGTCCGGGGCCATCCCCAATACACAGGTCAACTCAATTGGTCTCCCAGCGTCAACCGGGAGTTTTTCCGTTGTGTAGTCACGGATTTCATCAAGCAGGCTCTGCGCTACGGAGATTGTCGTGGCGTCCTTCACAGCCATGACCGAAGGAGTGACTCGATGGTTGCGGGCCGAGGCCAGCAGAGACACATAGTAACCCAGTGAGTGGGTCTTGTATGTCCCGCAAAGATTCAGAACATGAAACCGACTGGAGTTGGCGTAATTGGTGTCCGAAAGGTAGTCGGTGGCTTGTACGAATTTCATGCTGGCAAGGCATTTTCTGGCTGCGACGGCATCATCCACGACGATGACGATGCGGTCTGCGGCGCTACTCTTGCCCGTGAGTTGCAACACCATTTTGATGGCGTGCTCTCCCGGTCCATAGAAATCCGGCAGTGAACGTACCGGCTTGAAGCCCATCCCGCTGTACCACTCGACGAGTCGAACATTGTTGATGTCTGCTTCCAGCAAAATGCGCTCGTAGCCATGGTTGGTCGCAAAGTCGAGGATGTACTGCATCATCGACGAACCGACGCCCGCTACGCGATGTCGTTCATCAACGGCCAGCGAATAGATACGCAAGGTTCGTTTGAACAGAAAGACAACAGCTACCCCTATGGGGAGACAGCGTTTTCGCCCTCTGCGTTCTGCAATGACTACCAACTGACTGGAGCTTGCTATGCTGCGACGAAGGCTTTCGCGGGAGCTTTGCCTGTGTTCGGGAAAGGTCGTCTGTTCCAGTTGCATCAGGAACGCAAGGTCAGAGGGGAGGGCTTCCCTAAATATGACAGTGGAATGCGAGTATTTTCTACTCTCTTGAACGGGGCTCATGAACAGCCTCCTGGGGTGACATTCTCCATCCGTCAAAGATGCTCGAATGAAGATGCGCAAGCCAATAATCCCAAACGAATTTTTGGTAAACAAAAAAGGAGGGCTTCTGCCCAACTTCAGTGAAAAAAGTTTGTTCAGGCAATGAAGCCTCAGGGGTGCTTGCAGATGCAAACCACAACAAGCCTCATTTTATGCATGTGTGTGGAGTATGATGGAGCGAGATTCAAGGCGGGATGGAAGGAAAAAACAAAGGGATTTAAGCAATGTGCCTAAATCCCTTGTTTGTTTCTGGTGCGCCAGCAAGGATTCGAACCCTGGGCCGTCGGCTTAGAAGGCCGATGCTCTATCCAACTGAGCTACTGGCGCGTAGGGATTCCTGATAATAGTGGTTGCGGTGCAGGTCAAGGATATAATTCGTCTAATATTCGATTACTCTCAAGGGCTTCCCCGCCGGACCACTTCCTGTTAGGTAAGTACATCGTGACACGAATCGACAATTATACGCAACTGACCGAATACATGGACAGGCTCGGCCTGTTTCATATGGATCTGACCCTGGACCGCATGGAGGCTTTTTGGGAGGCCCGCGGATTGCCCGATGTCCCCGTTATTCACGTGGTCGGCACCAATGGCAAAGGGTCCACTTCTACTTTTCTCTGTTCCATTGCCCGTGCCCATGGGGTTAAGACCGGGTTGTTTACTTCGCCACATTTCATCACGCCACGAGAGCGAGTGCAGGTGAATCGATCCCTGCTGGATCGTGACGTTTGGGTGGAGTTGGCCAATGAAGTGCTGGCGACACCGGGCGGAGACAAGCTCACCTACTTTGAATTTCAGACCTGTATCGCCATGCTCGCCTTTGAGCGCGAAGGCGTGGAACTGGCTGTCATGGAAGCCGGGCTGGGTGGTAAATTTGATGCCACCAATGTGTTCCGTCCGACTCTGACGTTATTTACGCCTATCGGGATGGACCATGAAAAGATTTTGGGTCCAACGCTGACCGATATTGCTACGGACAAGGCTGGAGCCATTCACGCGGGCGGGCAGATTATCACCGGTATTCAGGTGACCGAGGCCATGATCCCGTTGCAGGACCGGGCCAGCGCTGTCAATGCACGCTTCATGTATGCCGTGGATATGGCAGACCCCGTAGATGAAATGCGGCTGGGGCTGATGGGCATTCATCAGTCAGCCAATGCACGACTCGCATTGGCCGGATGGCGTTGGCATGCCGCTGGTAACAACTATAAGAGCGAGCCCATTTCCGAGGCGTTTGGCCTTGAATCAGCTTTTCTGCCGGGGCGTATGCAGCAAGTGGAGATTGATGGGCATACCTTCATACTGGACGGTGCGCATAACAGCCACGCCCTGGAGGCGCTGGACAGCGCCTTGTATGCCGAGGATATGCGTCCCGGTGCCGTAATTTTCACCTGCATGGGAGACAAGGACATTGGCCCCATGATCAGTCGTATCAAGTCCCTGACTGACGGGCTCATCATCGTGCCGGACATGGAGAATGAGCGTGCCTGTAGTGCAGGAGAGTTGGCCTCGAAATTTGGTGATCGGGCCGTAACCGCTCCATCCATGAAAGATGCTCTTACCATGTGCCACGATGCTGCCGAGCCTGTGCTGGTGTGCGGTTCCCTGTATCTGCTGGCTGAGTTTTACAGTCTGTATCCACAGTTTCTTACCCCATAACACATCAGGATTATGAGTAAATTGTACCGCTTCTTGCCGTCCATGGATCAGATTCTGGACGGAATTACCACCGACAAGGATATGGCCGCGCTACCGCGTCCCCTGATCAAGGACCATGCGTCCGCCTTTCTGGATATCTGCCGCGAGGAAATTCGTGCCGGAGCCATTACCGAAGAGGCGCAACTGAAGTTGGAAGTGCTTCTGCCGCGAATGACTGCCTATGTCCGTGCACAGTCGAGGCCCCATTTCCGGCGTGTACTCAATGCAACGGGCGTGGTCGTCCATACCAATCTTGGCCGTTCGCTGCTGGCAAAATCCGCTATTGAAGCGGTGGCAGAGGCGTGCGGACATTACTCCAACTGCGAATTCGATCTGTCCACAGGGCAGCGAGGCAGCCGTTATTCCCACGTGGAAAAGATTTTGTGTGACATCACCGGGGCCGAAGCCGCCTTGGTGGTGAACAACAACGCTGCAGCCGTATTTATCATGCTGGAGACCCTTGCCAAGGGTAAGGAAGTTATTGTTTCCCGCGGTCAGTTGGTGGAAATCGGCGGTTCGTTCCGAATCCCTGAAGTCATGAAAAAGTCCGGGGCGACGCTGCATGAGGTTGGAGCCACCAACCGGGCGCATGTGCATGACTACGAGAACGCCATCAACGACGAGACCGGTGCGCTCATGCGGGTACACACATCCAATTACCGTATTGTGGGCTTCACCAAGGAAGTGGGGCTGCCGGAAATGCGGGCACTGGGCGACAAGTACAACCTTCCGGTTATCGAGGATTTGGGCTCTGGTTCTCTGTATTCGCTTCAGGGTGCAGGGTTGTTGGGCGAGCCCACAGTGCAGGAAGTTATTGCTCAGGGCGCCGATCTGGTATCCTTCTCCGGCGACAAGGTCCTTGGCGGTCCTCAGGCCGGTATCATTGTTGGTAAAAAGGAATACGTGGACCGCATCAAGAAGAACCAGATCAACCGCGCCATGCGCATCGACAAGATGACCTTGGCTGCGTTGGAGGCGACCCTGCGTCTCTATCTGGATATGGATGTGGCACGGAAACAGGTGCCGACTCTGCGCATGATTACTGCGTCGCAGGAGTCTCTCAAGTCCAAGGCGCGCCGTCTGGCCGATGCCATTCGCGCCGAGTTTGGTGACACGGCCGAAGTGGGCATGAAGAAAGGTTTTTCCCGAGTGGGAGGCGGAGCGTTTCCCGAATACGATCTGCCCGGCACACTCGTGACACTGAACGTGAAGGGTATTTCCGCAGACGATCTGCGTGTGGCGCTTCTTGATACTGATCCGCCGTTGGTGGCCCGTATTGAAGATGATGCCTTCCTGCTGGATCCGCGCACCCTGACACAGACTGAAATCAAGTTGGCGGCCACCGTGTTGCGGCAGGCTGCTGAATCGCTGAAATAAGAGGTGAAACTCATGAGCAAGAAAGACGAACTCGTTTACGAGCCCAAGTCCGCGTGGGAGGTCTATACCTCCAAAAAGGACACCAAGGCCATGGACGCAATGGCCAAGCGCTATGTGGATTTTCTGAGCACCTGCAAGACCGAGCGGCTGGTGATGGACTATGTCCGTAAGAAGGTCAAGAAGGCTGGTTTTGTGGATGACCTCAAGGCCCCGCTGGCCTACCGGTTCAACCGCAACAAGACCTGCTTTCTGGCACGAAAGGGCCGTCGTCCCCTGTCTGAAGGCTTCCGTCTGATCGGCGCCCATGCAGACTGCCCGCGCATCGACTTCAAGCAGCGTCCTTTCTATGAAGATCTGGACCTCGCACTGGCCAAGACCCACTACTACGGTGGTATCCGCAAGTATCAGTGGTTGACCATCCCGCTGGCTTTGCATGGCACGGTGGTGAAAAAAGACGGCACCGAGGTGACCATTTGCATTGGCGAGGACCCGGCTGACCCGGTTTTCACCATTACCGACCTGCTGCCGCATCTGGCATACAAGGAAGTGACCAAAAAGGTTGGCGACGCTTTTGATGCCGAGAAGCTCAACATCATCATGGGGCACTCTCCGTCAATGGGGGGCAAGAAGGACGAAGACAAGGCCAAGGATCCGACCAAGCTCAAGATGCTTGAGCTGCTGAACAAGAAGTATGGCATCACTGAAGCCGACTTCTTCAGCGCTGAGATTCAGGCTGTCCCGGCTGGCCCAGCCCGTTTTGTTGGGCTGGATGAGTCCATTATCGGTTCCTACGGTCAGGACGACCGTTCCAGCGTGTTCTGCGGTCTTGAGGCTTTGTTGGCCGAAGAGGACCCGGAATACGCCCAGATCGTGCTGTTCTGGGACAAGGAAGAGATCGGCTCTGATGGCGCTACCGGTGCAAAGTCCTATTTCTTTGAATACTGCATGGAAGAATTAGTGGACGCATGGGAACCGGGCGTACGCATGTCCAAGGTTTTCATGAACGGTTCTGTTCTGTCTGCTGACGTTTCCGCTGCCATGGACCCGGATCATAAGGACGTATATGAGCCGCTCAACGCTGCTCGTCTCGGTTACGGCCCATGTTTCAACAAGTTCACCGGCCATCGCGGCAAGGTGGGGGCAAATGACGCCCATCCTGATTACATTGGTTGGCTGCGTAACATCTTTGATAACGCAGGCATCCCGTGGCACATGTCCGAGCTGGGCAGGGTGGATGTCGGCGGTGGCGGCACCGTGGCCAAATTCCTCGCCGTGTATGGCATGGATGTCATCGACGTGGGCGTGCCCGTACTCTCCATGCACTCTCCGTTCGAGTTGGCCTCCAAGGTGGATATCTACGCATGCACGCTGGCATTCCGCGAGTTTCTGAAGAACTAATTCTGTTGAGATTTGATATGAATATGGCCACCGAATTGTGAATTCGGTGGCCATTTTTATTTACCCTGAACCATGCCTTTTACCATCTCAATTGGCACGCCTGTTTTGGCGGCTACCTCTTCTGCTGTCATTCCCTCACCTAGAAGGCGTTTGAACAGTGCCGGGAGTGATTCACTGACTTCGACCACATGTCCATCGGGGTCACGCAGACGGAAGCCTCGTTGCAGCCAGGGAGCCTCATGGATGGGGTGGATAATGTCATCCCATTCCGTTTCGATACGTTTCCAGCATGCTTCAAGCTCTTCGGTTTCGAAATACATTTCAAAATTGCCGTTGGCGAGCTTGGCCGGAGTCGTTTGCTTACCCTGAAAAATAATTTCCGTTGCGTGACCTGCTTTCCAGATGGAGAAACCGGATTTGAACGGAATGTTCTCGCCAAAGTCAGCCAAAACCTCCTGTTCGAGAAGCTTTTCATAAAAAGTCCTTGAGCGTTGGATGTCTTCAACCAGGATGGCGGGACCTTCGAATTTAAGGGGCATGATTATTCCTTTGTAAGATCAGATTGGGAACGATGCTCACGTTCTGGGAGAGCATATGGAAACGTATGCTTGATTGGTACTGCTTCGTCAGTGTTATGGCAAGAATGGAGGAAACAATCAGTGATTGGTCCTCAGACTGTTGTTACCTTGTTACCTGCGCATATTTTCTCTACTATGCCTCAATTGAATCGACTAACCAGCTTCCAGGAACAAGGAATAGATTTTAATGCCAGTTATCATGGGAACCGCCGGGCATATCGACCACGGCAAAACCACTCTCGTCAAAGCGCTCACCGGAATCGACTGCGACCGTCTCTCTGAAGAAAAGAAACGTGGCATCACCATTGAACTCGGATTTGCCCATCTTGATCTCGGCGGCGGTAATCGCCTCGGTATTGTAGACGTCCCGGGCCACGAAAAATTTGTCAAAAATATGGTGGCCGGAGCCACAGGCGTGGACTTCGTCACCCTCGTCATTGCGGCAGATGAAGGTATTATGCCGCAGACGCGTGAGCATCTGGAAATTTGTCAGCTCCTTGGTGTGACCACCGGGTTGGTTGCACTGACCAAAACCGACATGGTTGACGAAGAATGGCTGGAGATGGTGCAGGAAGAGGTTGCTGAATACCTGGAGCCCACTTTTCTTGGCGGCGCTCCCATCGTTCCTGTGTCCGCTCATACAGGTGATGGGCTGGATAAGCTTAAGGATGAAATCCGTACCCTGTTGGGGGAGTTCAAGCCCAAACGTCGTTCCGATCTCTTTCGCCTGCCTGTGGACCGAGTGTTCACAATGAAGGGGCACGGCACCGTCGTGACTGGAACCATGATTTCCGGTTCCATCTCCGTGGGTGACGAGGTGCTTCTCTATCCCAAGGAAACTGAATCCAAGGTACGTGGCCTGCAATCCCATGGCGAGACTGTTGAAACTGCTCAGGCTGGTCGCCGAACCGCAGTGAATCTGCACGGCTTGGAAGTGGATGACATCAAGCGCGGTGATGTACTGGCAAGGCCCGGAACGTTGTTCCCGTCCGATGTCTGGGACATTGAACTGACTGTTCTTGAGTCTTCTCACATTCCGCTTAAGCATCGCCGGGAAATTCATTTCCATCACGGCGCACGCGAGGTGTTGGCTCGTATCCATCTGCTGGATCGTGACGAGCTCAAGCCGGGCGAGACCGCCATATGTCAGGCCCGCTTCACCGAACCGTTGGCTGGAGTGTATGGGGACCGCATCGTATTGCGCTCATTTTCGCCTCTGAGGGCTTTTGCCGGTGGACGTATTGTTGGACCTGTCGGACACAAGGTAAAGCGCTTCTCGGACAAATATGAGGCAATGAAGATGCTGACCAGCGAGATGCCGGAAGAGGTGGCCTCCACGCAGTTGGAATTGGCCGGTCCCGCCGGTTTGACGTTCGGTGAGCTGCTGACCATGACCAACCTGGAATCCAAGGCGTTGGAAAAGACATTGGGCGTTCTCAATGGACAGCAGAAGGCGATCCTCTTTGACAAGGAAACCCGACGCTATGGCGGCGGTATCCTTGCCCAGCAGCTTTCCGACAGTTTGCTCGCCTACCTCGATGATTTTCACAAGAAGGATTCCATGAAGCCCGGTGTGCAGCGTGGAGAGTTGGCTTCCTCCTGGGGGCGTGAACTGCCTCCCAAGTTCTTCAATATCATTGTCGAGAAGCTTATCAAAAAGGGCGACATCGTCGCCGAGCAGGAGGTGCTGCGCCTCAAGGGGCACAAAGTGTCTCTTGCTTCAGATCAGGAAAAGGTGCGCGAGACGATCCTGTCAGCCTACGAGCAGGGTGGGTTTACCCCGCCCAACCTCAAGGACGTGTTGGAGCCCATGGGGATGGATTTCAAACAGGCCTCCCCGGTTTTCAGGTTACTGCAGGATCAGGCTGTGCTGGTCCGGGTCAAGGATGACATGTACTACCACGTCCCGGCGCTTGAGGAGATCAAGGCACGCATCGTCGGGTTCTTCGAGAACAACGAGGAAATGTCTGCTCCGGATTTCAAGGATCTCACAGGCCTTTCCCGTAAGTATCTTATTCCGGTGCTGGAGTATTTTGATAAGGAAAAAGTGACGGTTCGTGTTGGAGACGTCAGGCATCTTCGGAAACGGTCTTGACACCATGGGACTGTCCCTTTACGCCATGCTTATGAAAAGACGTATTTCCCTGTTCGCCCTTGTTGCTACGCTGTGCTTCCTGATGATTGGTTGCTCGTCGCGCAACAATACCACCCAACAGGCTTCCAACGGTCAGGTCATCGTGGACGCCGCCACTGATACCCTTCGGGAAAATCTGGAAAAAGAGCAAAACAAATCCATGGCCTCGCTGATCGCTCAGGCCAAGGGCATGATGATCATTCCTTATATTGGGAATGTCAGCTTCTTCTTTTCCCTGGGGGGTGGTAATGCAGTCGTAATGGCTCGCGGCGAAGAGGGGTGGACCGGTCCTGTCTTCCTGTCCAAAGGAACGGCCGGATTGGGCATTCAGGCGGGCGTTACACGGACTTCTGGCGTAGTTCTCTATATGGACGCGGAAGATGTGAAATATGTGCTGGAGACTGGCGCTGTCCTGCAGGGACAGGCTGCCATTACTTTTCTGGACAAGGACTACGAAGGTAATCGTTCTCCCGAATTCGTGGAGACAGGTGATGTCGTATTCATCGGCGATGTTTCCGGCCTGTTTGCAGGTATCGGAGTCGCTGGCGGAGGCTTGTCCAACCGGAATGAACTTAACGCTGCCTACCACGGCGTTGAGGACGGTAATCCGGAAAGCATCCTGTTCAAGTCGGCTTCTGTGCCGCAGGGCGCGAGCGCACTGCTCGACCTGTTGAACGGGGCTGATGCGGAGGCTTCCAAAGCTTCTGATGACAAGGAAAACAAAAAGGGCGGAACTGACGTTCCGCCCTCTAAGGGATCACTTGGGGTGAGTGATGGGACTTGAACCCACGGCCACTTGGGCCACAACCAAGTGCTCTACCAACTGAGCTACACCCACCGTGTGAGGGAGACTATCTAGCGAAGGTTCTCGCCGCGGTCAAGCAAAAAACAGAAAAAAGAAAAAAAAGGTAAATCATGGATAAACTTATCATTGAAGGTGGAGTTCCCCTACAGGGAAGCATCCAGGTCTCTGGCGCCAAGAATGCCGCTCTGCCCATCCTCATGGCCTGCCTGTTGGCAGAGGGGACCGTCAACCTTTCCAATGTACCGCGCCTGGCGGATATTCGCACCTCTCTCAAGCTGCTGAACATCCTCGGTTGCGAAACTACCTTCGATAAGAATGACGTCACCTCCACCTGTGTGGGACTCAAACCTGAGGCTCCCTACGAACTGGTGAAGACCATGCGCGCATCCGTGCTGTGCCTCGGCCCGCTGTTGGCTCATCTCGGCGAGGCCCGCGTGGCTCTGCCCGGCGGTTGTGCCATCGGTGCCCGTCCTGTGGACCTGCATCTGCGCGGTATGGAGAAAATGGGCGCCACCTTCGAACTGACCGAAGGATACATCAAGGGCTCTTGCCCCGGTGGCCTCAAGGGAGCCAAGATTACTTTGGATTTCCCCACGGTCGGCGGTACCGAGAACCTGCTGATGGCCGCTTCTCTGGCCGAAGGCACCACTGTGCTGGAAAATGCAGCCCGTGAACCCGAAGTGGTTGATCTGGCTAACTTCCTCAACGCCATGGGCGCCAAGATCACGGGTCAGGGTACCAGCGTTATCACCATTGAAGGCGTTACTTCCCTCAAGGGGTGTGAGTATCGTGTCATGCCGGACCGTATCGAGGCAGGAACCTACATGGTGGCATCTGCCATTACCGGTGGTGAGCTGGAGATTCTGGACTGCCCCTTCTCAGATCTGGATGCCGTTAGCTACAAGCTGCGAGAAATGGGTGTCTGGCTTCAGGAACAACCCGGTTATGTGCTGGTTCGCCGCGCAAACGGACTGCTCAAGAATGTAGATGTGACTACCTTGCCGCATCCCGGTTTCCCGACAGACATGCAGGCTCAGCTTATGGCCCTGATGTGTTTTGGACAGGGTACTGGTACCATTGAGGAAAAGATTTTCGAGAACCGCTTCATGCACGTGCTTGAGTTGGTACGTCTCGGCGCTGATATCCGTCTCAAAGGACGAACCGCAATGGTCCACGGCGTTGGTAAGCTGGCTGGTGCTCCGGTCATGGCTTCCGACCTTCGCGCCAGTGCC
Source organism: Pseudodesulfovibrio sp. zrk46 (assembly GCF_012516435.1). NCBI lineage: Bacteria > Pseudomonadati > Thermodesulfobacteriota > Desulfovibrionia > Desulfovibrionales > Desulfovibrionaceae > Pseudodesulfovibrio > Pseudodesulfovibrio sp. zrk46. Next base: position 4,035,982 of record NZ_CP051216.1, on the reverse strand, counting down.
TCTCTGGTTCTGGCCGGTCTGGCTGCTGAAGGCACCACCACGGTGGAACGCATTTATCATCTGGATCGTGGTTACGAAAACATCGAGGAAAAACTCTCTGGTGTTGGCGCACGTATCAAGCGCGTCAGCGGCTAACCAGTTCACAAAATGAAACAAAAAGGCCGGACAGGGTAATCCTGTCCGGCCTTTTTGTTGTACTATTTCTTTTTCAGCGAGAAATTGACTTCCTTGCGAGAGCATTTTCCGAGGAAAATATTGTGCGTGCCGTCTTTGTATACGCCTTCCGGCTGTGGGATGGCGGTGATGATATACTCGTCGGCGGGTAGTTTGTCGAAGAAATAGACGCCATGCTCATTGGTGTATGTCGACTGACTGGTGTAGGTGGCTTCCCCCTCAATATTCACCAGTGCGCCAGTGAGCGGGGTGTTCTTGTCGTGAACTGCTCCGTAGATAGTGGCAGATCCCGCCAGCGCGGAGGTTGCCAGCAGCATCATGAGTGCCAATGCAGCTATTATTGATTTCGTCATGTTGGTTTCTCCTTTGTTTCAAATATGTCGCCAAAAATAATTCATTCAGGCTCGATTCTTCAATTGGAAGGCGTTTTTTTAGCAATTGTGCATATTGAGCTTGAATACCATATATCTTTTGTTACAATGACATCAAATTCATCTTAGGAGGAAAAGACTATGGATAAATGGGAATGCCCCTGCGGTTATGTTTACGATCCTGCTGAAGGCGATCCGGAAAACAACGTTGAAATCGGCACCAAGTTCGAAGACCTTCCGGAAGACTGGGTTTGCCCGCAGTGTGGCGCTGAAAAGGAATACTTTGAAAAACTCTAATCACTTGTAAGGGAGCAGTAGAAAAAACGGCTTCGAAATAAAAAAAAGGTTGCACTCCTCATTCATGGGAGTATGATGAAATCAACCGACAAAGGACAGTTTCCAGATAACGCCAAACAAACCTCATGATTCTTTGAATCGGAAGAGTTTCCAGGCAACTTCACAAAGAAACCATTATCCTTTGGCTGAAGCCTAGGCTCTCGGTAACACACAAAAAAACTTCCTAGAAAAAGCCCTCGCTTGCGGGGGCTTTTGTCGTTGTGGGCTAATCCTTCAAAGGCAGAGGTTCCATTACGGGATCGTTGATCTGTCGCTTGTAAGCATTCTGAAACCTGTTTTTTAGCTGAGCAGGCACTGATTCTTTTAGGATAGAATACAAGTGTTGGTTCTGGATAAGGGTTAACAGCGCCATGTCGGCATGTTTCAAAACCTGTTTTGCCCAGTCGTTTTTGGGACCGGCGATGTAACCGGGCGCAAAGCTATCAGGATTTTCCTTGATCTTGACCAAAGAGAGCTTTGTGCCATTGAATTGCTTTTGGAGGTAGGGGATGACCAAAGGATCAACTATGGCCCAGTCGGCTTCTCCACTTATTAAGGCTGCCACAAGACTGGGGCTAGATGTAAATATTTGTGTCTTCTCAAGGTTACGGTGTTCGTCCAGAATCGGCTGTAATTGCCCGTAACTCATTCCTTTGATTTCCGCATACTTCAAATGAGTATTACTCAGAATCGCTTTGAGTGAAATGAAACCGGAGGGAGCCACTGAGCGTGCTTCGTCTTCAAGCATGGCAATCATGGTTGGGCTGGAGAGCCTGCACGGAATCTGGTTGAAGGCCATGACCTGTTCCCGCATGTCGCTCCTGAGCATGCCAAGGGCAAGGCCGTGTTCGCCTGCGGCCAATTTCTCCATCATTATATCCGGGGAGAGTTCTTCCATTCGGTGATTGTAGCCCGGCATATCGGTCCACAGTGCCTCCATGATTTGGATGCCAAATCCCTTGGGTGGCTGGCCTTGTTCAACGATGAACATGGGGGGAAAGTTGAAATAATACCAGGTGAGATCTCCCAGCGCCTTCGCGTTGCCAGACGTACAAAGTACCAGCAGGATGGCCAGTACGAGTCCCGACATCGCTTTCGGGAAGAGTGTATTGCGCTTCGTCATGATTCACCCTTTGCTACGGGCGTTATTCGCTCCTGCGTAATCTCGCCAGGACAGTCCCGGCCAAGGCTCCGAGCACCACCCATATCATAACTGCAGAAAAACCGGTACCTCCTCCGAGAATTGGGTCGGTACTCGGGAAAAGCCACATCCAGATACCGAATCCCTGCGCGTTGACAGCGCCATGGATGAAGGCCGCCAGATAGGTGGATTGGTAGTGAAGCGTCATTTCATTGAGGAACAGCCCGAATGCAGTAGTGAGCAGGCACATCATGGCGATACCGGCCACAGGATTGTCCGGATAGTTGAAGCCTACCCAAATGACAGGGGCATGCCAGAGTCCCCAGAGAATGCCGACAATGATATAGGCGGCAGGTTTACCCATGGGCATGAGGCGAGGCAGCAGAAAACCTCGCCAGCCAATTTCCTCGCCGAGTGCAAAAGGAAAATGCATGAGCGGGCCGATGAAGACCGATAGGGGGAGCATGAGTTGGAGTACTTCATCCTTAGTGATCGGTTCGCTTCCGGTTGCCTGCGTCAAGGCGGTCATGTTCCAGTCTGGGGTAGACAGACCAAAGGCCCATGTCAGCCCATAGATTGCCGCGAAGGCGGCCGGGGCCAGAAAAAATGTCAGCAGGTAGGGGCCAAAGGAGCCCATTCGCAGGGATAAGGATTCTTTGGTCTCTGACCATGAACGTCCTTCGATCCATTTGGCAGAGAACAGTGCAGCCAGCGCAGGCATCCACATGGTGAGGAACAGCCAGCCAAGAGGAGTGTAGCGAACCACATCCGTATCAAAGCGGATTCCCTGGCTGATGAGCCAGAGTTGTATTGTGAAGGTGCCGATAAAGGTTAGGCCGATAAAAGTGGCAAGGGCGATGCTTTTCCGGGAAGTACTCATGGGCTGAAAGTAGCTCAGAGCCTGCCAAATGGGAAGTGTGGATACTTATTCCACATGGTATTTCTTATAGATGGCGCTCAACTTTCCATTGGCTCGGATAGCTTCAAGCCCCTCATTGAAACGGGCAATGAATTCTTTCGCGCCATCAGTCTTGTTGCCCACCATAAGGCAATTCGAAAGGGGAGCCATGTCCATGGGCGTTATGACAATGCGTTTCTGTTCTTTCGGGCAAAGCTGATGGATAACTTGGGATCCTACGATGTCAGTCTGCGTGACAAAGTCGATACGGCCCTCAAGCAGTGGCTACTTAAATTGCTACATAATTACTAAGAGTGACTGTCTGTTATGTGACCACGTGGGCTGTGGGTATGGTGATGGTGAAGGTTGCTCCTTCGCCTACTCCGGAGTTGGCCATGATGGCGCCCCCCATCTCCTTCACCAGCTTTTTAGTGGCCATGAGACCGATGCCCGTGCCGCGACTGCCTTTGGTGGTGAAGAAGGAGTTGAAGACCTTGGTGATGATCTCCGGAGAAATGCCGTGGCCGGTATCGGTCACTTCATAGCGGACAGACATGCCGCCGTTATCCTGAGTGTGGATGACGACTTTCTTTTCGCCTTCCAGTTTGTCCTGACAGGCGTCGATGGCGTTGGAGACGAGGTTGGTGAGGCATTCGTGCACTGCTTCGATGTCCAGACGCATGGTGCCGAGGGAATCGTCCAAATTCAGTAACAGCTCAACTCCGGCATTTTCAGCCTTGGAGGCCATGAGGTCGCGTACCTGGCGTGCAGGAATATTGGGGTCGGCGTCCACCGGATTGATGCTAACCGGCTTGGCATAGTCCAGCAGGTCCATAGCAAGGTTTTTGATCCGTTTGATATCGCGGCGGGTCATCTCCCAGCCCTGCTGGAGGTAATCCTTGTTTTCGAGCTCCAGTCCTTTCTCGATGACGAACATGCCGCCTTCCAGTCCGCCTGCCACATTCTTGATGGCATGAGACATGGAAGCCACAGTCTGGCCTACCGCGGCCATACGTTCGGCTTCAACCAGTTCCTTACTCTTTTCAAGAACCAGATGTTCGAGATTCTCGGTATACTCACGCAGTTGTTCGCGGATGGCGATTTTCTGCACGGCACGCTCCAGAGCAACCTCAAGGGCGTCTTCGTGGATGGGCTTGGTAATGAAGTCACCCGCGCCTTTGCGCAGGGAGTCGATGGCAGAGTCCATGTCGCCGTGTCCGGTGATCATGATGACTTCGGATTCAGGCCAGTCTTTCTTTACGCGATGCAGTAATTCCAGACCATCCATGCCTGGCATTTTGATATCAGTGACCACGAGCGGGATATCCTCTTTCTCGAGGATTTCCAGCGCCTCAATTCCGTTGGCAGCGGTAAACACTTCGTATCCTGCCTCACGGACAGTGATGCTCAATACGGTGCGGATACCTTCTTCGTCGTCGACCAGTAGAACTTTTTCCTGCATGCTCAGCTTTCCGCCATCGGTAGTTTGATGGTGAACCGTGCCCCTTGCTCTTGGTTTTCAGCGTGTATTTCGCCACCGAAATCCTTGATCAGCCCGTAGCTGATGGAGAGTCCCAGGCCGGTTCCCTTGCCCACTCGTTTGGTGGTGAAAAACGGTTCAAAAATCTTGTGCACCAAGTCTTCCGGGATACCCCTTCCATTGTCCTCAACCTGAATGACAATGTCGTTTCCTTCACGCATGGTGCGAACTGTAATGGTTGCTGTATCAGAAACACCGGACTCTGTCTTGTCTTCAAGTTCGTCGCGTGCGTTTACAAAAAGATTAATGAAAACCTGCTCAAGCTGGTCAGGGGTGGCCATGACCGGAGGCAGATTGCCAGCCAGCTCCCAGCGAGTATCTATGCCGCGGGAAGAGAACTGCTTTCTGAGCAGTGTGAAGGCGCGGTTCAGGCTTTCGTTCACGTTCACCAATTCGTTGCCCTGATCAACCTGACGGCCAAATTCACGCATATGGCTGATGATCTTGGTGGCGCGATCCACATAGCTGTCTACCTCGCGGGCGAGGGTGCCGAGCGTCTCTTCGGGAATCGGTTGGCCCTGATCGACCTTCTTCATGAAGTAGTTACTGGCGGATTTGATAACCGTAAGCGGCTGGTTCAGCTCGTGCGCCACACCGGTGGCCATTTCGCCCAATGTTGCCATCTTACCCGCGTGGAAGAGTTTCTGCTCCGCTTCAAGGCGCTCGGTAATGTCGGTGGTGGACACCAGCAGGTATTCAAAGTTTGAATCCTCTGATACCGCGAGCATCATGTCCACGAAGAATTGCTCTCCGTCTTTGCGGATGCTTTTCACCTGATTGATGGCAGTGAAGGCGCGCATTTGGGACTGCATTCTCTCATTTTCGTCCTCGTGAACGATAGACATGAATGATCTGCCGATGAGGTCTTTACGATCCCAGCCGTACACTTGGGTCACAGTTGTATTGCAGTCCACGATCTCCAGTGTGGAATTGGCCAGCACGAAAATGGAGTTGGGTACGTTGTTGAAAATGGTGTGGTACTTCTTTTCGGATTCCTTGAGCTTTTCTTCCAGCTCTTTGCGCTCGGTAATGTCCAGACACATTTCCATGGCTTTGGTCACTTTGCCGTTCTTGTCCATGATGGGTGCGGTGTGAACGATCCAGTGGGAATAGGTCCCATCCGGGTTGCGGCGGCTTTCCTCGCTGCAATGGGCCACCCCGGTTTCAAAGGTACGCTCAACAGGACATTCCTCGCACTTTTCGTCGATACCCTTGTATGCTTCGTAACAGTATGCCCCGGGGAACGGACTGAAGCGTTCTCGGCTCTCCTTATTGTATTCGAGCAGCTTGTAGTCGAGGTCCTGCACGGTAACGACACAAGGCACATTGTCAAAAAGGAGCTCGAACTCCTCGCGCTTCTCGTTGATGATATCCTGTTGAAGATGCAGGGCGTTGACCATGGATTCGTGTGATCGCGCCAGTTTGCCCAGCTCGTCTGGACGTTTGATGATCTCGCGTGCAGCTCGGCTTTCACGGCCATGGGCAATGGCCTCGGAACATTGCGTCAGGACTGAGAGCGGGCGGGTGATGAGCTGCCTGAGGCCAAGGAAAATACAGAAGGAAGCCGCCATGAAAACCAGCGTGCCAAGGAATATGAGTTGGTTTCTGTAGTCGGAAACCGCCGCGTCAGTCACCTCGAAGTTGAAAACCATATCCATGGTGCCGAGAATCTCGTTGTCAGCTGGATGATAGTGGCAGGGCCCTCCGGAGCATTCAGGCGAGTTACTGATGGGAACTTGCACGCTGAACAGGTGCTCGCCGCTTTTACTCTGGAAATTCCAGGTTCGCTCAGAGAAAGTCAGATTTGTTTTTGGTGGATCCTGCAGATGACAGACTTTGCAGGCGTGGTGAGACTTGTCGATGACGGTGCCAAGTTCGTCTGGCTTGTTGGTGAATTTGACCTCACCTTCCTTGTTGTAAACTCGTATGGATTCAACGTGATGGAATTGCGCGACTTTTTGGATGGTTTGGTTGATGTCGCCGCGATTGTTTCGCAGCATGGAGTCATGCAGGCCCAGTTTGATGGTGTTGCCCATCATGTCAGCGGTATGGATACGCTCAGCGAGGGTGTACTCGTTGACGAAGCCGATGCTCATATAAATGAGCAGCAGGGTGCTGGCGAGCAAAATGGTGCCGGTCGCCAATATGATTTTGATGATCAGGCTTTCCCTGATCTTCATGATAAGTCCAAGCATCTATGCCCCTGAGCGTATAGAACCCATTTGGTAGGATATTTATGAATTCTACCTGAAAAATGGGCCATAAAGCCAATAACTGTCAAGGAAAATCAGATTTTGGACCGTGGCGGTGTGAAAACGATAAGGCGTTATAATCGGGCTTAATCAACAAAAGTGATGGGCTCGTTGGGGGCCTTGAAATAGGAAGGTAGCGTGATGTTCCAGCGCTTGAGACCGCTGATGCTGAAAACGAAGCGTCCGTGCTCGGCGGTTACAGGCTGAATGGTGTTGGGCTCGCGTCCTCTCAGGATCTTGTTGGCCAGCCTGGCTGCGGCTTCTCCCTGAGGATAGCCAGATAACACCAGCCCGCCCAGAGCTTTGTTCTTGCCAATGGAAAAGTCCCAGAAACCAAAGACAGGCACCGGAGAATGAGTGGATGTCCAGTTGGCCACTAGTTCATCAGAAACATGGTTCCCGTTCTCGTCCACCAAAGTATGATACAACCCTAGAATAATGGCTTCATACCCTTGGTCTTTGGCGGTCAGAACCGTTTTTTTCCAATTGGCAAAGGTGTCCATAAGTTCGATATCGGTTGTTGTCTTGGAGAACTTGTTTCTTTTCTTCCCACTAAAAACAGTCTTCAAGGTCACTTGCGCCGTGACGCCATTGTCGAAGAGAACCAGGCACTTGTTCATTCGGGATTTGAGGATTTCCTGAATGTAGGCAATGGAGCGCTTGAGTAGAGGTCGTTCAAGCACGCCGGTGGCGAGTGTCATGCTTCCGAGATATTGACGCGGGTTGTTGTTGATCCCCAGAAAGACGACCGGTATCCCCTCATTCATTGTGGAAAGTCCCAACTCCTGCAGCGCGAAGTCATCTGTCATGATCACGAGTGACGGCTTGTCATTCTTGATAATGCTGAGGACTTCCTGTGCGTTTTTCTGGGCTTCTTCCAGACTCAGTTTTTTTGAGTCCAGATAGTACACGCTGAGTTCGGCCCGGCCCTTCAAGTTGTCTTGCAGCCCCTGGTTGTGCGCGGCAACCCAAGGGTATTCAGCATGATAGCTGTTGACGATCATGACTTCCGGTAACTGGGCATACGCAGTTCCTGTAAGGAACAGCATGACGGCAAGGAGGATGATAATGGCAGTCTTTCTTTGCATAATTACCCTTGTGGGCCAAATTCATGAGCGTAATTTAAAAAAGCTTAACCTGACCATAACATTCCGAGAGGATTAAATCTATATAGAAAGAATCTGTATCTGAAGGGCGAATTGAGAGCGTCTGTCAATGGATGAAAAAATAATTTTGTTGCAAAGAATTTTAGGATATGGACATGATTCTTCTCCTTCTCAAATGTTGGAGTAAATCTGTCATTTCGGAGGCCGTATTTTGAGGTTTTTCTACGCCCTGTTGATCAGTCTGTTTCTCTTTCTGCCTAGTCATGCTCATGCCACGCAATTTGAAATGCAGGCGATTGTGTATCCTCCCTTGGTGTACGCTGAAGGTGATAAACTGTGGGGAGTAGCTCCTGAAGTTGTGAGTGAAATCCAGAAAATTGTAGGGGACACGAGTGAACTCAAAGCGGTTCCCTGGCTTCGGGCTTATGAGAAGACCCAGAAAGCCCCGATGCACGCTATTTTTGCTATTGTCCGTATCCCTAAACGGGAAAACCTGTTCAAGTGGGTGGGCCCTGTTTTTGGCGAGGGCGATTACTTTTTCAAGCGTAAAGGTGCTGACATCACCGTGAAGTCCGTGGAAGATGCAAAGAATGCACGGCGTATCGCTGTCCGCAAGGACGGGTACACGCATCAGACTCTTGAGGCCAACGGCTTCACCAATCTTGACCTCAGCCCATCATATGACTCCAGCTACCGGAAGCTCGTTGAAGGGCGTGTGGACCTCGTTCTGATGGGCGAGCGCACTTACTACTACATGGTGAAAAAGGCGAATCTCGATCCTGCTGATTTTGAGCGAACCGAGTACAAGTTCGATGATTCTGCGGCTTGGCTGGCCTTTTCGCCGGATGTTCCCGACGAGATCATTCAGAAGTGGCAGGACGCTTTGGATACACTCAAGGCAAACGGCAAGTACGATGAAATCATGGATCGGAATTTCCACAACTAGTTTGGACTGAAGAAATATGTTTTTAAAGTAAAGGGTCACCCTGAGGTGGCCCTTTACTTGTTTGGTTGATTACCCTCTGATTCGCGTGGCGTTGAGTCGTCCTTCAATATACTGACTCAGAGCAGAGACCGCCATGTCGCATGTCTGGAAGACCGGGATACCGGCGTCCATCAATCTGCGGACCATGGGTTCGTAGAGCATGCCGGCATCAACCGAGCACACAAGAGGAGTCTGGGTTGAGTCCACCAGTTCCTTGAGCCTGCCAACAAGTCCGTCATCCGGTTCGTCGTCCGCCACATTGTCCATGGTAACCTGCAGAGACGGGGACATGGGGACCAGCGCGGCCACCACGGCATCGACGCCGGGATCGTTACACAGGGCTCGAGCAGCCTTGATGTGGGTGTCATCATCAGCTGCCGGGGTAATGTCCAGCGGATTGCGTATGGTCACCAAAGAGTCGAGGCGTTTCTCCTGGAACAGATTGGTGAGCGTTTGTTGAGTTGCGGGGCGCAGGGGGGCCAGTTGCATGGAAAAGTCGTCGGACTCGATGGAGTCGGCCATGCCTACGGCTTCGAAGCCGGCGGCAGACAATGCTGCGAGACGGTTGCCGCGAATGGGTTTGCTGTTCAGGCGCTGGGCCAGCAGGACAAGATTCTGGAATTCGGTGAAGTTGCGGGCAACGATAGCACCGGCCTGATGCACACAGGATTCACAGACCATGTAGTCGCCTGCCAGCGATGCGGTGTGTCCTGCTGTGGCGTCTTTGCCTGCTTCGGTTCGGCCCGCCTTGTAGAAGATTACTTCTTTACCCGCCAGCACGGCCTCGCGCACCGCACGGCAGAAGGCAAGGCCGTCGAGGTCCTTGAATCCTTCGGCGTAGATGGCGATGACGTCCACATCGTCTACATCCTTGAAGTAGGTGGCCATATCGCCAAGGGTCAGGTCATTCTGGTTGCCCATTGAGATGAGGTAGGCGGGCTCCAGTTGCGGGCATTGTGCCAGCCGGGTGAGGATGAACGCACCGGACTGGGAAATCAGTGCAGTCTTGTTGTAGGGTTTGCCCGCGGATTTGGGGAACTTGTTTTCCGGGATGAACCATGTGTCGAACTTGCCGGGGTGTGAGACCACGCCCATACTGTTGGCTCCGAGGAAAACCGGGCCAGTCCCAGCCTCGTGTGCCTTGTTGATCTTTCGGGAAAGGTCCGCAGCTCGATCCACGCTTTCTTCGGTTTCTCCCATGCCGCCGGGAATGAGCAGTACGGAGTTGACGTTGCCGGACTCCAGCACTTCATCCACCAGATCAGGCACCATGGGCGCGCCCACTGCGACGACGAACAGATCCAGCTTTTCCGGTACGGCGGAAACGTCAGGGAGGCACTTCACCCCGTCCACCTCGTCGATGCCGTCTTTGATGACGTATACGTGGTCCTTGTCGAATCCGGCATCAAGGATGTTCTTGAGGATGATTCGGCCAAAGTTCATGCGTTTGGTCGAAACGCCGATCACGCCGATGGAATCCGGCAGGACAACCGATTTGACTTTCTCCACCGGGCGGGTCGGTGCCAGCTTTTCAGGCAGGGAAAACTTGCACAGACCATCCAGCGGAATCATGAGGTAATCAGTGAATGCGAACGGGTTGATCTCCAGTTCGTCGATGACAAAAGGTGCGTCCGGATTGGCCGAGGAGAAATAACGTCCCACTTCAATGAAGGCGCTGAAGCATTCGATGAGTTGTTCGTCGGTGACGATACGTCGTTGCCCACGGGTCAAACCAGCCAGTTTGCGGTAGGAGATTGTTTTCTTGAACAGCTCGAAGAACTGATCGCCGTCACTCATCTCGACGGATGCAGCGACGATGGCTTGTCCCTTACGAAAACGCTCTGCGTAAAGTTCGGTGTCTGTTCCGCCGAGGCCCGCGCTGAGCACGGTGCCGAACTCGCGGGTATTGCGCAGCCCCACGATTAGTTCATTGCCGAATGCATCGGAATCCGGCGGCATGAACTGAACCTGAAGTACTCCTTTGAGATCGCCGCTGATGGCGGTGACCAGGGCTTCGCCGGACAAACCCTGATATGATTCAGGGGCAGCCTCCTGATTGGCCTCAATCCAACGGGCGTAATTCTCCGGCACTTCATAGAGCATCCGGCGCATGGCAGAGCGAACCTTATTGGGCTCTTTGTCGACAACCCGGACACCACCGACCTCTGTCTTGTGGATGATGGTGGGGGAAACGATTTTGAGCACGGCCTTCTCGCCGGGAATCGCCATGATGGATTCGTCGGATGGGATTTCTCCCCGTTGAATCAGTTGACATTGGGGCGGTGTTTCAGCCCCGAGGCTGGAGAGAAAACTGTATACTTCGTACTCAAACAGGAATCCGCGGTCGTCCTTATGCGCTTCGGCTAGTCGCTCAGTCAGGCCTGCAAAATTGATCCTAGTTGGGATTTTCATCAAATATCCTTTCTATTGGCTTGAGATGTGAGCGCCGCTATCCCTGTTGCCATCTATTCAGGGCAGAAAAACTGTCATATGCCGTGAAGTCGAGTGATAAGGGCGTAACCGACACGACCTTGTCCACGGCAATGGCGTATACATCGGTGTCCGGTTCTTCGTTTGGTGTGTTTCCTTTGGTGACAAAGGCATCACCAAGTCGGCTTTGTAGTGATGGCCTTTCAAGTGCCGACTGATAATATCTGTTACCAGACAGTTTCGTTACCCGCCACTGGGAGGCTATTGATGCTTCGCTGGGGACATCTATTTTGAGAATATCAACCCCACTGGGAAGCCCTTCCGATAAAGTCTGTCGAGCGAAATAGCGAAGGAAATGGGCTGCCACATCCCAGTTTTGAGAGGTGTACTCAAAATGGCAGTCAACAGGTGTTTCCAAGGATACAGCCAGCGAAGGAATACCTCTTGCCGCCGTTTCCATGGCCGCGCCGACTGTGCCGGATGCAGTGATGTTGTTGCCTAGATTTTCGCCATAGTTAATGCCTGAAATTACAAGATCCGGTATATACTCGGGCATGGCTTTCAATCCATGTTCCACACAGCGGGCGGGGGCAGCGTCGCACGCATAAGCAGTAAGGCAGTGCTCAGCAGAACATAATGTGACTGGTTCGAGCTTTGCTTCCGGATTGCCCCGCAACGCTCTGCCCATGGCAGTTTGCTGTTCAAGTGGGGCAATTATGGTGACTTCGGCGAATTGCGAAACGGCTTTGGCAGCAGCCAGCAGGCCCGGTGAATGGATTCCATCATCATTGGTTATCAAAATTTTAGGAAGCGGTGCTGTGTTCATGGCATTCTCTTCAAGATGGGTAGTTTTGTTCGTAGATCGATTTGATGGTGTGTGCTAAGTTCATAGATATGCCGATCCTTCGGAAAGGCAAGATGTTTGAAGCCGAAGGGGCGGTGTTTGGCTTCTGGTCGAAACGAGTGTTGGGCAAGTTCTAATGGGCTGCGCCATGCTAGTTTTCACAATCTGTATGAGGAGATAACTGGCTTTACGCCACCTTCGAAGCATGCGTCTTCAGCCGATTTCGTCGTAAATGCCATAGCGGTGGCAGGTGCGGCATGGAAGGAGTTGGATGCCCATGCTTCGGTTCAAGTCTGCTACCATGCAGGATACGAAAACAGATCTGTCAGCCGAGTATACATCGGTAGCTAGAGAAAGTGAAAAGCCCCCGAGAGGGGGCTTTGTTATTATATCGTTATATGCTGTCGCGCACATGGGCATTTTTTTCTTACTTTCTTCGCGATAATCTGAGCATACCTCAAGTTAAATTGGGCAGCTTCATATGTCATGCCAACTAGTGAGTTGCATAACTTTTCTTTTTTGGCCGCATCTTTTTCTTGAGAAATCGCTTCAAGTAGGACCCTGATTTTCCCTCGGCGCTTGTTGGGAATATCAAGCCTGTCGTTGCATAATGCAAGGCCTGTTACTATTTTCGTTTTCTTGGTCGAATACTGTTTCTGCTTATGAGGTTTGTACCCATAGCCAGCAATAATCTTGTCGATTTCAAAGCAAGTTCTTTTTGAGATTTCATTCCCAGAAAAGGTAAGGTCATCGACATACAAAGTCATGGTGAGCCCATGTGCTCTGCTGAAAATGTAGAGATCATCGAACATGGTCACGTTAGTCCAGTAAGACAGCAAGGGGCTAATACAAGACCCCGTTGGCAGATTCCTCTGGTATGCGCAGAGTCGTGTCAGTAAGTGTGCGACATCTTCATTGCATTTCATGATTTCATGAAAGAAGTGGTAGATGCGGCCAAAGGATATTGATTCGTAAAAACTTTTGATGTCCACTTTGTAAAGAGCATTGCGGTTTAAGTGTGACTCCGCATTTGTCTTGTAGGACTTGCCCTTGGTTGCCGAGTGAAGGTAGGTAGGTGTTTTTATGCGTTTTAACAAGTTGAGAATGCGGGTGTGTACCGTCTTTAGGTGTGGACGGACTTCTTGAACTTGTCGTTCTTTTTTTACAAAATATGGATGGCTGAGCTTGCTCTTGGGTAAGAGCGTATAGACATTATAGTTACCGTTGCTTTTAGCCAATGCTTGAAGATCTGCAAGCGGTTGTCCAAGAAGCTGTGCAAGCTTCTTTTTGGTGCTGAGCTTGTAGAACGGAGATTGAGATAGTGAGTACTTTGTTTTCATTTTTATCATCGGGCTTTGGGCAAAAAAAATCAGAAAGAGTTAGCCACCAAACAACGTGGCGATGGATTCAACCAACTGTGGAAGCATCATTATCCCTTTCGCTAACGCTACTCGGAGCGCAGTCTCTTTGAGACTGCATTCATGTGTTCCACCCACACTATTCTTGGGCGGACTTCCAGCTGATGAAAACTTAAATCGAAAATACAATTCGATAACCATAGGATTTCTCCTTGTGTTTTAGATCTTGAGCGGGATTGCCTAAGATCGTTACTCTCTCCACAAGGTCCGTATGGATGGGGGATGCTGGAAGCATGTCCTCTTTCTGACTGTCCGGCCGACTCACTGGGCGTCTTAGATACACAGAACGTCTATACACAGTGTGCAGTGTCATCCCGTGCGGCAGTGTTTTCCAGTTCGCGCGTCGGCCCCATAATGTCAAAGATCTTTATGATCTTCACGGGATTCTTGAATCCCAATTTGTGAGAGATTCTTCCCCTGATTTTCATCTGGTTTTTTACATAATCCCCACTATAGAACACTGTCAATAGGGTTGTTGGTATTATATGTAATGTCTACTTTTGCGCTCTGGTTTGAGTGGGTTGAGAGAAAATGGTGGGATGGGTGTGAGTAAGAAGAAAGGGCCTCAAGCATCAGCTTGAAACCCTTTATCCTTTCTGGTGGAGACGAGGAGATTTGAACTCCCGACTTTTGCCTTGCGAAGGCAACACTCTCCCAGCTGAGTTACGTCCCCGGGTGGATGAATTTCTGTAGCTCTTTTTGAGGAGTGCGACAAGCCCTTTGTCAAGGATTATGGAGTGATCCACGACAAAGGCAGGTCCATTGTCTGGAAAATGGTTTGTACTCGATTGTGATAGGTGTGTTCTTTGAGGATGTGGTCCCGCCATGCGGCACGGAGTTCCGTTTTGGCTACGGACTCGTCGCGGTAGCGCATGAAGAGCGATTCGATCTCCTTGGGCGTACTGAAAATGATGGCCTCGGCCAGATTCTCCGGGAAGATCTTTAGACCGGGGTTGTTGTCCGTAAGTAAGAATCCGCCTGCGCACCACACGTCGAAGTGCCGTTGAGTCAGGCCCGCCGGAAGCTGCATTCCGGTGACGTTCAAGGAAACGGAGGCTTCGCGATACACTGCGGGCAGGTGGGTATAGTAGTCGAGCAGGGAGCGCACTTCGGCCTTGATGGAATCGATGTGACTCCACTGATCATCGCCAAAGATGACGGTGTGCTTATTCATGGCAGACAGGCAGCGTGTTCGCCACGCGTAGCCCGCGACCTCGGCACCAATGCCTACATGGCGGACCTGGTTGCCGGGCCATAAGTTTGCGAGAATGTGTTCCTGCCACCAATGAAAGTGAGGGCGGTCGCCTTTCTCCAACATGCCAATTGCTTCTTCGAGGAGGAGATGGTTGGGCGTTAATCCTGCGAAAAACTCGTTCTTCTTAGGGAATTCCGAGCGACCAACGAAAACGAGCTTGTCTTCCAAGTCGTCGCCGTGTTTCGGGAGCGTGCCGCCTTCACCGAAGAGCTCAGGGCAGGCCGCCAGCGGCAGGTGCGTTACCCATCGTGCTCCGGTCTGAATGAGCGGACCGATGAAGCTGTGGTCCGTGACGAAGAGGTGGGCTTCTTTCCAGTATGCCGACTTTACCGAGGTCAGGATATTGAACGGGTTGTCTACCAGCCAGACTGCGACCTTGACGCCAGCCTCTCGCAATATGTTGAATCCGAGTCCGAAAGGCTCAAGTCCTTTAAAGTTGATGGAGAAGAAGAGTGCAGGTTTTTCTTCTGCCAGCAGGGCAGGGAGTTCGGTCCCGGCAGAGCGCTCCAGTGTTTCTCTGTCCAAATGGCGGACAGCGTATCCTCTGGCTTGAAAAGCGATGGTCAACTCGCGGCCAAGGAGATCTTCTTCTCCAAAGGGCAGCCAGATTATAGGTGTCGTGGCCTTCTCAGGAAGTCTGCTTGCTGCGGTACGGGCGGTGAGTGGCCCCCAAAATGAGGGGAATGCCTTGAGGCCGGGACGGTATCGCACCACTGTAGACGTGGCGGCCCGCTCCGGGGTAAACTCGTCAGAGGTTATCTGAGTGAATCCTTGCGGAACCTTGTCTTCCCAATTCTCGATCTGGTCGAGCATGGAGCCGGATTCCACATACGAAGCAGAAGAGTGTTCGGGGAAATAGTCCCTCAGCAGCTCTGGCTGTGGACCAAGGCCCAGGAAGACAACGTCTTTATTGCCCGGAATGATTTCGAACTGCCCCTTGTCTTCTGGCAGTGTCTGGAGATTGCCGAGCTCGTTAGTGATGCGGGTTCTGACAGGTCTGGGCATGAGGCTCCACTTGGCTTTTTCGACATATTCGGTTACGGAGACGCTCCCACGCCGATCAAGGAGTGCCACCATGAAGCAATATCAAGACAAATACTTCAAACGAGCCAAAAAAGAAAACTACGCCGCCCGCTCCGTCTACAAACTCAAGGAGATGGATAAGCGGTTCAAGTTGTTCAAGCAGGGCCAGACCGTACTCGATCTCGGTGCGGCCCCTGGTTCCTGGACCCAGTTCGCGGGCGAGAAGGTGGGCAAAAACGGCCACGTTCTCGGCGTAGATATCCAGGAAACCAAGCATAGCTTCCCGGCTAACATAACCTTTTTGCAGGCCGATGTCTTTTCCGATGCGCCGGAACTTTTAGAGGCCATGGAGCCCCTCAAGCCGTTTGACCTTATCATCAGCGATATGGCTCCCAAGACTACGGGAATCAAGTTTGCTGATCAGGCCAATTCTCTTGAGTTGTGCGAGCGTGCCTTTGAGGTTGCGTTGAAATATCTCAAGGTCGGCGGCCACTTCGTGGTCAAGATCTTCGATGGGCCCGAGATTCAGGACTATCGTGCATTGGTGCGGCCTCACTTCGCAAAACTCAAGAATTTCAAGCCGTACAGCTCCCGTAATGAAAGCAAGGAGTTCTTTATCGTAGGACTTGGCTTTAGGGGCGCGGACGTATAAGATAACCGACCCGTTGCCGAGGGAGACCGTTGGTAACGTATAATAAGACAACTATTTTTTATTGATAATATTCAGGAGGAATCATGGCCGGACATAGTAAATGGGCAAACATCCAGCATCGTAAGGGGCGTCAGGACGCCAAGAAAGCTAAATTTTTCACCAAGGCTGCCAAGGACATCATCCTTGCTGCCAAGGCTGGCGGCGGCAACCCGGAAGATAACTCCGCCCTGCGTCTCGCTATTCAGAAGGCCAAGCAGGTGAACCTGCCCAAGGACAAGATTGAGAACGCCATCAAGAAGGGCACCGGCGAACTGGCCGGTGGTGACATCTTGGAGATCACCTACGAAGGTTACGGCCCGGGTGGTGTTGCCATGATGGTCGACGTGGCCTCCGACAACAAGAACCGCATCGTTGCCGAAATCCGTCACGCGTTCACCAAGCACAACGGCAACATGGCTGAAACCGGTGCGGTTTCCTACATGTTCAACAATAAGGGTGTTATTGTCTTTGACGGCGAAAAGTTCACCGAAGATGACATCATGGAAATTGGCCTGGAAGCTGGCGCAGAAGACATCGTGGCAGAAGACGGCATCATCACCGTTTACACTGAGCCCTCCGATTTCATGCCCGTGCAGCAGGCTTTCACCGACGCTGAAATGGAATTCAATTCCGCCGAACTGAACCAGGTTCCCGAGAACCTCATCGCCGTGGACGCTGAGACCGGCAAGAAAGTCATGAAGCTCTACGACGCTCTGGAAGACAACGACGACGTTCAGAACATCTACATGAACGCCGACTTCCCCGAAGGTCTGTTCGACGAGTAAAGCATGAGTGACAATGGTCTGATCGTTCTTGGCCTCGATCCCGGTACCCGGGTGACAGGCTACGGTATTGTCCGGGAACTTTCCGGCCAGGTCGAATTGGTGGTCACCGGCACCATCCGTACTCCGGTGAAGAAAGATATGGCGACCCGTTTGGGCGTCATCTTCGACAAGCTCCAGGAGCTTATCAGGCAGTACGCTCCGGTTGAGGCTGCCATCGAAAACGTGTTTGTATCCAAGAACCCCTCGTCTGCCCTCAAACTCGGGCAGGCGAGGGGCGCTTGCATGGCGGCCTGTGCCACCAACAACATTTCCATGGGCGAATATGAACCCACCAAGGTCAAAAAGAACCTTGTGGGCGTGGGCAATGCCCCCAAATCCCAGGTGGCCTTCATGGTCGCTCATACCCTTGGCGTCAAAAAGCCCGACTGGGCCGAAGACGCTTCAGATGCTCTGGCCATCGCCATCTGCCATTTGAATGAGCGGCGAATGCGAAAGCTGACAGGCATATAAGTAGACAGAAAAACGCCCCGTCCAATGCTATGGACGGGGCGTTTATTGTTGAAAATAGGGGCTTGGCTACTTCTTCTTTCCTTTTCCCTTGTTCTTCTTCTGCTTCTTCTCTTTTATCTCGTCGTCTTCAGAGTCTCCGTCGTCATCTTCGTCGTCATTATCATCGTCGCTGTATTTGCTTTTGTTCTTTTTGTTCTTGTTCTTGTTTTTATCTTTGTTCTTTCCTTTTCCCTTGCCTGCTGCCGAGGGGTGAATACCACATTCCTTGGCAATTCTTCCCCAGCCCATGCCGGAGTCGCGCATTGCCTGAATCTGAGCTCTGGATTTGCCGCATTGCTTGGCGTAGGCGTCTACACGGGCTGTATCAAGTTTCTTCTGAGAGGCAGCATACTTGGCTTCGGCCTCTTCTACCTTCTTCTCAGCTTCTTCCTTTTCTTCCTGAGTGGCAGTCGTGGTCTTCAAAACTTCATCAAGAATGTCCTTGGCTTTGCGGACTTCTTCGGAGCGTTGCGTCGTTTCTTCAACGATGGCTTTGCCCACCAGGTCGATGAGTTGCTGCTCTGCCGTTTGTGGGCTGTCCTGAGCCATTGCCGTAAAGGGGAAAGCTAACAAGGCGACGATAATAATCCATTTCATTGGTTTCATAATGACTCCATTAGGCGGTTCTGGTTGGCAACTGCTGAACCCATAACATCAACTCGCAATTATTGGGTATGATTATCTGGAAAGCGTGGTCATATTCTTTGAATTACGTTCGCGAATACGCTACTACACCTCCAACGGAGGCAATTCATGATCGGATATCTGCAAGGGACATTACTTTCCGCCAACGAAAAGGGGCTGGTGCTCCTGACGCCGGGCGGTGTGGGCTATGAAGTGGCCGCACCGACATCGGTCATTGCCAAGCTTCCCGGCAAAGGTGGGGAAGTTGAGCTGTTCATACATACACAGGTAGCGGAAAAGGCCATTGATCTGTTCGGTTTCATCGAGGCTGATGATCTGGATTTGTTCCGCACTCTGATCTCTATTGATAAGCTCGGACCCAAGAAAGCCATGGCGATCCTCTCCATGTTCGATGCCGAGCATCTGCGCGAGATTGCTTTCCGTGAGGATGTCACCATGCTCTCCCGTGTACCCGGTATTGGTCCGAAGTCTGCCAAGCAGATCTTGTGGAATCTGAAAGACAAGGTGAAGAACCTTGCTCCGGCCACAGGAAAAGCTACGGTGGCTGCTGCGCCGCACGGGCCACAGGGCGAATATCTGGATACCCTTGCAGGCCTCAAGGGGCTGGGCTACGCTGAAGAGGAAGTCCGTCCAATGATCATGGAAATTTTCGAAATAGAACCTGACCTTGACGCTGCCGGTGCGATCCGTGCCGTGCTCAAGAAAATCAACGCGGCACGTTCATGAGTAAAGTTACCCAACCGGAAGAAAATGTCCGTCCGAGACGGTTGAGCGATTTTATCGGTCAGGAAGACCTGCGCGACAACCTTGATGTCTTCATCCGGGCTGCCAACGAGCGCGAACGCCCGCTCGACCACACTCTTTTCTATGGCAATCCCGGCCTTGGTAAAACCACCTTGGCTCGCATCATGGCATCTGAGCTGGGTGTAAACATGGTTTCTACCTCCGGTCCGGTGTTGGAGCGTTCCGGTGATCTGGCCGCTATCCTGACCAATCTGGAGCGTGGCGATATCCTGTTCATCGATGAAATTCATCGCATGCCTGCCACCGTGGAAGAAGTCCTGTATCCGGCCATGGAGGATTTTCAGATCGATCTGGTTATTGGTTCCGGCCCCGGCGCCCGTACCGTCAAGCTTGATCTGGAGCCGTTTACCTTGGTTGGTGCGACCACCCGCCTTGGCCTGCTGACTTCGCCACTTCGTGACCGTTTCGGCTGCATCTTCCGTATTGAATTCTACTCTCCTGAAGAGTTGGGGCGTATTGTTGAGCGTGCCGGTTCCATTCTTGGTGTGGAAGTTGAGTGGGAAGGCGCGTTCGCCATCGGCAGCCGTGCTCGAGGCACTCCGCGTATTGCTAACCGTTTGCTTCGTCGTGTTCGCGATTACGCGTTGGTACACGGCAACGGCAAGGTGACCAAAGAGATCGCAGAGAGCTCTCTGGAGCGGCTGGATGTGGACGAATTCGGTTTGGACAACATGGACCGCAAGATTCTTTCACTCATGGTGGAGAATTTCAATGGTGGCCCTGTTGGTCTTAAGACCATTGCCGCAGCCTGTGCAGAAGAAGTACGCACCATCGAAGATATTTATGAACCGTATCTTATTCAGTGCGGATTTTTGAAGCGCACCCCTCGTGGTCGTGTGGCCACGGCCAAGGCATACAAGCACCTCAAGCTGCGCATGGAAGACGAAGACCAGCACAGCCTGATTTAGGCGAGGGCAGGGAGCCGTGACTGTTGAGACCGTCCGTCCGGCCCCTGCGCCAGTGCCCGGCCTTTTGCCGTGGCAAACTTGTTTTCTCGCCATTGTTCTTGGCATCTTTGCGTATCGCTATCCTGTCCCTGCGTTAACCTCGCTGGGTGTTCTCTATATTGCAGATACAGTCATTCGTGGCTGGCTGCGGCGATTGCCGTGGCTGGCCGTTGTGCTGTGTGCGGCTTTCGGGTTTGGCTATGCAGCGCAAGTTGCCCTTGTGGTGCCGGAAGTCCCTGTTTGGGTTGAGGCGCGTCAGTCGGTTGATCTGCAAGCTGTAGTTGATCGTGCGGACCCGAGGCCGGAAGGCCGATTGCGTCTGGTGCTTCGCGATATCCAATATGAAGTGGATGGTCAGGCTCAGACTCTGACCGGTAAGCTCGCGTGGACATGGCGTAATCCGGAGGCTTTTCCGGTGCCGGGACAAGCTGTGAGCTTGAGAATGCGTGTGATGCCAGTACGCAATTTCGGTAATCCCGGTGCGTGGGATTACGAATGGTACTGGCAACGGCAGGGTGTGATGTGGCGCGGTTGGCCTGCTGGGCGAGATGTGAAACCCGTATGGGGGCAACCGCCGAGCAATGCGCTGTGGGAATTGAAAATGCGGCTCAGAAAGGCCGTGGTCGACCACCTGCCTGCTACGCAGGGCGGAGCCATGGTGCGAGCTCTCATCACGGGAGATCGTTCTGGGTTGGAGGCTGCAACAGCAGAGGCGACACGTAGTGCCGGGCTTGCGCACACGCTCGCTCTTTCCGGCCTGCATGTCGGTTTTGTTGCAGCCATGGGGTGGGGGTTGGCGTGGTTACTTGGTTGGGTATATCCGCCGATGTTGCTTCGTATTCCGCGTCCCAAACTGGCCGTATGGTTGGCCGCTCCTCTTGTCCTAGGATATGCGTGGCTTGGCCAGCCTTCCCAGTCGTTGTTGCGTGCTGCCACCATGTTCGCCTTCTGGGGATTCCTATTGCTGCAGGGGCGAGGCAGAGTGCTTATAGATGGTCTGTTCTTCGCCCTGGCCATCATCGTGTTTGTTTCGCCATTTTCCGTGTTTGATCTTTCCCTGCAAATGTCTGCTGTTGCCGTGGCAGGTATCGGGCTCATGTATCCTCTCATTCGCGGTTTGTTCTGTGCCGATTCGAGTTGGTGGATGCGGGGCTTGTCATGGGCTGGTGGTTTGCTGGCCGTAAGTTTGTGCGCCAATGTCGCGCTCCTGTCGCTGGTGTCGTGGAATTTCGGTACGTGGAGTCCAAACATTTTGTTCAATCTTGTCTGGCTGCCAGTGCTGGGTGTGGCCGTCATGCCCCTTGGCGTGGTCGGGATGGTGCTGTCCTTGATGTCATGGACAGCGCCTTTGGGACGTGCTGCGTTGAGCTTTGCTGCCTCAATCATGGATTGGCTGCTGGGCCTCTTGCATATAGCAGGTGAAGTTGAAATGGCGCCCGTCTTCTCTGTCCTTCGTCCTTTATGGCCAGAAATAGTCGGTGTGGCTTTGCTGTTGATCGTGACGATCTTGGCGTGGGCCAACCGTCGCGTGTTCTTGGGACTGGCCGGGATCGGATTCTTCTTGATGGTATGGCCGCATATATCAGTCATGATAGCGGATTCTCAGGATCATGTGAGCTTGACCACCATTGATGTTGGTTTGGGCCAAGCGCAGGTTATTTCGACTCCCGGCGGGCATCGTTGGCTTGTGGATGGCGGCCCCGGTACCAACTCTTTTGATCTTGGCGAATCTGTGGTTGCGCCATATCTGACTTATGGTCGTCCGCCCCGTTTGGATGGAGTCTTTTTGAGTCATCCGGATACGGATCACAGTCATGGACTGCCTTTTGTTCTCTCCCGATTTGATGTAGGCGCATTTTATTCAAATGGCATGTCTGTTCGTGGAAGGACTGGAGAACGGTTGCGCAAAGTGTTTGAGGATAAGCCTGAATTGGTTGCCCAACCGTTACGAGCTGGACAGATTGTCTCTTTGTCGGATGATGTGAACTTGGAGGTTCTTCATCCGTCCGAAGGCATTGATAGTCGTCGCGGAAATGAACGGTCATTAGTGATGCGACTCATGCGACAGAGGCAGCCGTTAGCTCTGATTCCCGGTGATGTTGAAGGGATAGGGCTGGATGTGTTGCTTGCATCAGATGCTGATTTGTCAGCGCAAATACTTGTTTTGCCGCATCACGGGAGTCGGTCGAGTTACTCTCCAGAGTTCTATTCTCAAGTATCTCCTGAGGCCGCAGTGGGTTCGGACGGTTATCTCAACCGATATGGGTTTCCGCATCGCCAAGTGGTGAGCGGAGTGGGGGTGCCTGTCTATACGACTTCACGTCACGGACTGATCCGTTGCATCTGGGATGAAGAAAACGAATTGTCTATTCGTGCTTTTCGGCCTTGATGACTTGCCAAATATGCCTATTCCTGCAATAAGTTGGTATTGGAATTCCAAGAGGTACCGGAGCCTGAGGCCGTTTTTGCGGCAATAGGTGCGTGAACGTCAACATAGCGCGTGGGGCCGAATGCAGGACGTCGAAAAGAAACTCATGGCAGCCGTAGAGAAAATGCCCGCTTTTCCCAAGAGTGTGCATCAGGTTCTCAAGCTGGCAAGTAATATTAATTGTTCACAAAAAGAGTTGGTCGAGGTCATCAAGAAAGACCCGGTCTTCACGCTCAAAATACTTCGCCTCGTCAATTCGGCCTACTTTGGACTCTCCAGAGAAATCACTTCCATCAATCACGCTAGTGTATATCTTGGTCTCAATACGCTCAAAAACGTGGCACTTGGGCTGGCTGCCGTGGGCGCAATGCCCAAGTCTAATGTGGCTGGCCTTGAGATGGGCGGCTTCTGGCTGCATTCTCTCGCCGTTGCCACGGGAACGCGCATGCTCGGCACTATGCTTGGTGTCTCTCGCGATGAGGCTGCCGATTACTTTGCCGCCGGATTACTGCACGATATCGGTAAGGTCGTCTTTGCGCTGTATATGCCCAAGGAATTTCAGCAGGTCCGGCAACTCGTAACAGATACGGGCGCCCCTCTCAGCCAATGCGAGAAGGAAGTTATCGGTGCGACCCACTCCGATATCGGGTCTTTGCTGGCCGAAAAGTGGAACCTGCCGCCCGATCTCTTCGATGCCATTTCCCGTCATCATACGCCTCAAAAAGGTGAAGCTTCACAGCTTGTCGATTGTGTCTTCGCTGCAGATCAGATCAGCAAGAAGCTCGCTTTCGGCGCTGCGGGGGATTACCACATCAATGCGCTCCCGGAATCTATCCAGAAACGATTTTCTCTCGATTTGGACGGCCTGATCAAGGAGATGCCCACTCTCGATGAAGAAGTGGAGCATGCCAGAATCTTTATCAAACTGGGAGAGGCGAGCTGATGCGTTTTCGTTTTCGCGGCACCCGAGGCTCTCTGTCTGCTCCAGGACCGGACACCGTCAAATACGGTGGTAACACTACCTGCATCGAGATTCGATCTGACAACGATGATCTGCTTATCTTCGACGCCGGAACCGGCATCCGTGAACTGGGGCTGGAACTCTCCAAGCAAATGCCGATCAAATGCCATCTGTTCGTGTCCCATACCCATTGGGATCACATTCAGGGGCTGCCATTTTTCGTTCCCATGTTCGTGCCGGGCAATGAGTTGATTATCTATGGACCGCCGGACCCCATGACTATGACCGGTATTGAGGCTGTTCTTGCCAAGCAGATGGAATACCCGCATTTCCCTGTGCGCGTGACCGAGCTTCAGGCAGATATCTCCTACGAAACGTTGTCTGACGGACAGACCGTTGACCTTGGTTTTGCCAAGGTTTCCACTGTTCTCATGAATCATCCGGCCATGGATTTCGGGTGCAAGGTGGAGTGTGACGGCAAGACGCTCTTCTTTACCGGAGACCACGAACCCTTCTTCAACATCTATGATCCGGATGAAGATGATTACGAGGAGTACGGGAAGATCGTCGCGGAACGAAATCAGGGAATTGAAGATTTTATCAGTGGTGTGGATGTCTTCATCGCTGATGCGCAGTACACCGAAGAAGAGTACGTGCTCAAGAAGGGATGGGGGCATTCCACCTTCGAGCAAACTCTTGGCCTGGCCCAACGGGCCGGTGTCGGCAAGGTGTATCTTACCCATCATGAAACGACTCGTACCGATGACGAGGTGGACGCCAATTTCGCACGACTCCAGGAGGAGTGGAAGGATAGTGGTGTTGACTTTGAAATGGCTCGTGAAGGTTTCATGATTGATGTGTAGACCTGACTGTTTCGTTGTGATGAATTCGTAGCTCGGGGGTTGCGTTTTCATCCTGAAAATGCGAACGGTTATTGCTGTTTGGGAATAGAGAGAGGACCCTGGAGGATGGAATGAAAGCGTTGATTGTCGATGATGATTTTTACAGTCGAAACATGATCCACGAGATTCTTCGGACCGTTGCCCAATGTGACATTGCCGTGAACGGCGAGGAGGCAATCGAGGCATTTCGACGAGGTATCAAGGCCGGCGAGCCGTATGATCTCATTTGTCTGGACCTGCTCATGCCGGAAATGGATGGTCAGCAGGCGCTCCGAGAAATCAGGGCCATTGAGAAAGAGTTTGATGTGGGGCCTGAAGCTGAGTCAAAAGTTATCGTCACCACCATGCTTGATGATGAAAAGGAGACCCACGACGCCTTTTTCCTGGGCGGGGCAACATCCTATCTGGTCAAGCCTATTGACGAGGACAAGCTTATGTCTGAGGTGAAGAGCCTCGGACTGCTGTAGCGCCTTGAAATGATTATTGGAACCGGGCGGATGCGCTACAAGGCGTCCGCCCGGTTTTTATTTATACGCCGCATTTGCCCACACCGCCTTTTTCTAATATGTTACCTCTTTCTTACGACACTTTCGCCCCCGCTTAGATGGGGTTTAGATAACAGGGAACTACCCTATGAGCCAAATACTTGGTGTTAAATTCAATGATTACGGACAGGTGTACTATTTTGCATCTGGCGCGTTCGTGGTTCGCGAAGGGCAGCATGTCATCGTCAAGACGGATCAGGGCATGGGCCTTGGAAAAGTCATTCTGACGAAGCAGGCTCCCAAAGAGAACGACATGGGCGATGATGAGGCGCATAAGCCCATCTATCGGCTGGCCAACGAAAAGGATATGGAGTCCGTTGCCGAGAACAAGGATCTGTCCAAGGAGGCTTACCAGTTTTGCCGCAAATGCATCACCAAGCATAAGTTGGGCATGAAACTGGTGGATGTGGAGGTCTTCTTCGATCGTTCCAAGATGATCTTTTACTTCACCGCACCGGGGCGTATCGATTTTCGCGAATTGATCAAGGATTTGGTGCGAGAATACCGTACACGTATCGAACTGCGTCAGATCGGTGTGCGCCATGAAACCCAGATGCTCGGTGCCATCGGTAATTGCGGTCAGATCTGTTGCTGCCGCCGCTTCATGCGCAAGTTCGTTCCGGTCACCATCAAGATGGCCAAGGAGCAGAACCTGTTCCTCAACCCGACAAAGATTTCAGGCATTTGCGGGCGCCTTCTCTGTTGCCTCAGTTTCGAGCAGCAGGGTTATGAAGAGTTCCACCGCATGTGTCCTCGCGTGGGCAAGAAGTACAACACCGCTATTGGTTCGGTTAAAGTGCTTCGTTCTAATTTCTTTAAGAAATCCCTTTCCTTACTGACTGAAGGTTACGAGGAGAAGGAAGTTTCCATTGACGAATGGAATGAAATAGTTAACAAGCCGCCGAGTGCGGAAGCCATGGCAGACGCCAAGGTTCAACCCCCTCGAGGTCGTCGTGGCGGCAGAAAGCCCTCCCGACCAGCACCCAAGGGTGGTGACAATGCAAAATCCGGTGCACCTTCAGAGGGAAGGGAATCCGATTCATCCGATAGCCGGAGCGAGCGCAAGCCCCGTCAGTCCCCCCGTAAGGACAAGCCCCGCAAGGAGCGTCCGCAGAGGGACGACACGGGACAGGAGCGCGGCGCACGCAAGGACCGCAGGGATCGCAAAGATCGCCCGGAGCGTGGGGAGCGCACAGAGCGATTTGAAAAGCCCAAACAAGAGTCCAGTGCAGATTCCACCGGTGAAGATAAAAACAAACGGTCGCGCAGGCCCCGACGCCGCAGACGCAGACCCAGGAAGTAACTGTCCCGAAGGCGATTGCGCCAGGGACGAGGAGATTTGGTTTGGAACGTTTTTACATCACTACGCCCATTTTCTACGTGAACGCTAAACCCCATCTGGGGCATGCGTATTCTACCATCGTGGCTGATTCCGTAGCCCGATTTCATCGGCTCATGGGCGAAGATGCATACTTTCTCACCGGCACAGACGAACATGGTGACAAGATCGTCCAGGCTGCTGAGGCGCAGGGCAAGTCCCCGCAGGAATACGTTGACACCATCAGCGGATTGTTCCGGGATCTGTGGCCCGACATGAACATTTCCAACAATGATTTCATTCGTACTACCGAACCTCGCCACAAGGCTGTTGTTCAGGAAATCCTTCAGAAGGTTTACGATTCCGGCGACATCTATTTTGGCGAATATGGCGGTCATTACTGCTTTGGTTGCGAGCGTTTCTACACTGAGAAGGAACTGGTTGACGGCAAGTGTCCGGATCACCAGACCGTTCCAGAGTACATTGCTGAGAAGAATTATTTCTTCAAGATGTCCAAGTACCAGGATTGGCTCAAGGACCACATCAACAAGAATCCCGATTTCATCCGTCCAGAGCGATATAAGAACGAGGTGCTCAGCCTCCTCGAATCCGGTGAGCTGGAAGACCTCTGTATCTCCCGTCCCAAGTCCCGCCTGACCTGGGGCATTGAGCTGCCTTTCGACAATGACTATGTCACTTACGTTTGGTTTGACGCGCTCATCAACTACATCACCGCTCTGGAATATCCCGAAGGCAAGAAGTTTGAAGAATACTGGCCTAAGGCAAACCACCTTGTAGCCAAGGATATCCTCAAGCCTCACGCTATCTTCTGGCCCACCATGCTCAAGGCTGCGGGCATCGAGCCTTACCAGCACCTCAACGTTCACGGCTACTGGTTGGTGGAAGATACCAAGATGTCCAAGTCCATCGGTAACGTTGTGGAGCCCCTTGCCATGAAGGACAAGTATGGTCTCGACGCATTCCGTTACTTCCTGCTTCGTGACATGGTTTTCGGTCAGGATTCCAGCTTCTCTGAGAAGGCCCTGATTGGCCGTCTTAACGCTGAATTGGCCAATGACCTTGGCAACTTGTTTAACCGCACCCTGTCCATGACCCACAAGTACTTCGGCGGCGTGATCCCTCGTCCCGACGTGGAAGATATCGTGGATGCCGAGATTAAGAAGATCGGTCAGGATGCCATGAAGGCTTTCCAGGACAACTACTCGGAGATGAAGTTCTCCCGTGCCCTTGAGGGGCTGTGGGAGTTGGTTCGCGGCCTGAACAAGTATATTGACGAGACCGCTCCGTGGACACTTTTCAAGAATGAAGAGACCGGTCGTCTCCAGACTGTCATTTATGTCCTGCTCGAGAACATGCGCAAGATCGCCGTCCATCTGTGGCCGGTAATGCCTGAGGCCAGTGAGAAAATGCTGGATCAGTTGGGCATGGGCTTCGATCAGGAGAAAGTGAACCTGCCCAAGGAACTCGACGTATGGGGTCTCTTGGAATCCAGCGAGACTGTCGCAAAGACTTCTAACCTGTTCCCGCGTGTGGATCTGCCTGAGGTCAAAGAAGAGCCGAAGAAGCCCAAGAAGGAAAAGGCCAAGAAACAGGCCAAGCAGGAGAAGAAGGCTGACGCTGGCGACGGTACCATCGAGTTCGAAGATTTCCTCAAGGTCGACATGCGTGTCGGTACCGTCAAGGAAGTCGAGAAGCATCCCGATGCTGACCGTCTGCTCCTCGTTCGCGTGGACACTGGCGACGACGAAATTCGACAGGTTGTTGCAGGTATTGCCGACTTCTTCGCCCCTGATGATCTCGTGGGCAAACAGGTTGTGGTTGTCTGCAATCTCAAGCCGCGCAAGCTGCGTAAGCAACTCTCCCAGGGCATGATCCTGGCGGTGAAGTCCGGCGACGAACTCCAGCTCCTCACTCCCACCAGTGAGGTGGAGCCGGGTAGCAAAGTCAGCTAGACGAGCAAGCAATAGAAATGAAAAAGGGAGGAGCGAAGTCGCTCCTCCCTTTTTTTATGGCAATTCAATGTGAGGGCTTACAGGGTGATAGTACCCCTCATGTAAATGATAGCCTTGCCAGCGATCTTAACCCGGTCGCCCATGTGCTTGCAATCCAGCACGCCACCGCGGCGAGAGGCTTGATAGGCATGGAATTCATTCTTGCCGAGTCGTTCTGCCCAAAACGGTACAAGTGAGCAATGGGCGGAGCCGGTGACTGGGTCTTCCGGGATTCCCTCTTCAGGTACAAATGTGCGGGAGACAAAGTCATAGTCCAGGCTGGGAGCCGTACAGATCATACACATGCCGTCGAGCTTGGACACAAGGCGGAAATCTGGATTCAGGTTGCGGATCTGCGCTTCGGATTCGAAAACCGCCATCATGTCGCGTTCACCCATGTAGAGTTCGGCCGGGCGTTCACCCAGTGCTTTGGCTACGCGTTCGGTGACCTGAATCTCACGGACGCTCCAGGCAGGGAAGTCCATGGAGTAACGGTCGCCTTCCTTGTCGATGAAGAGGCGTCCGCTCTTTGTCTCAAATACAACGGCGGGATCGTTGTAATCAAGGAACTCATATATCACGTAGGCGCTGGCCAATGTGGCGTGCCCGCACAGGTCTACCTCGGTTTCCGGGGTGAACCAGCGCAATTCAAAGTACTCGCCTTTTTGAACAAAGAAGGCGGTCTCCGACAAGTTGTTTTCGGCCGCGATATTCTGCATCAAATCGTCAGAGAGCCACTCATAGAGAGGCACAACGGCAGCCGGATTGCCAGTGAACACGCCATCGGCAAAGGCGTCCACCTGATAGATATCGAGTTCCATACGGTCTTCCTTGGCTAGAAGGTCTGTTTAAACAAATCGTCTGCCGAGGCCGGTGCATCGCCGCCGGAGGAGCCGCTTCGGGACATCTCCGTAGGTTCGGTACCCACCTTGAACGGCAGGAAGAATTCCTTGGTGGAACTGGGCGAAGCGAGCTTGCCTGAAGTTCCATCTACTCGAACCATAACAATTCCTGGCGGCTGGGTGAAGTCCTGATACGGATAATCCTCTTCCACGTCCTTGCGGTAGTCCACCCAGATGGAGCTGGCTGCGCGGGAACCGGTTTCCCACTTACCCATGGGTTTGAGCTCGTCGAAGCCCACGAATACGCCAGTCAGCAGGTAAGGAGAATATCCCATGTACCATGCGTCCTGCTCGTTGTTGGAGGTACCGGTCTTGCCTGCCAGCGGACGGCCCAGTTTCCGGGCGCGCCAGCCAGTACCGTACTGGACAACATGCTTCATGAGGGTCGCCATGATATATGCGGTCTGCGGGCTGATGGCGTCCACGGTTTCCGGGACAGAGGTATACATCTCGTCACCCCAGGCAGAAGTGACCGAGAGGACGGTGCGAGGCTTGATGTAGGACCCGCCACGGGCAAAGGCCGTGTATGCCTCACACAGGTTTTCCAGTGTGACGACAGCGGAACCGAGCGCAACAGACAGATCTTCGGGGAACTCGGTCTGGAGTCCCATGTCCTTGGCGCGGTTGATGATCTTGCGGATGCCAAGCTTCTGAGCGATGCGAATGGTCACCAAGTTCTTGGACTTGACCAGCGCAGTGCGCAGCAGGGTGGGGCCATCAAAGGTGCCCTCGAAGTTTTCGGGACGCCACAGTTTTCCCTGTTCGTCGTTGGCATAGACGATGGGTGCATCCAGCAGAATGCTGGCCGGGGTGAAGCCGTTATCGATGGCCGTGGAGTAAACAATGGGCTTGAACGCGGAACCGGGCTGACGCTTGGCCTGAGTTGCTCGGTTGAACTGGCTCTTATTGAATGAATAGCCGCCAACAAGGGCCGGTACCTCACCAGTATCGGGCTTGACCGAGAAGACAGCGCCTTCAACCAGTGGTTCACGCTCCATGTCAAGGGTATACGGATCCCCCGGGCGTTCTGGGTTCTTGTCGATGGTTACGAGAATGACGTCACCCTTCTTGAGAATTTTGCGGGCATCGGTCGGATCAGGCACGTCCTCATGAGATTTTTTGATATTGGGTTCACGCACCCACCACATGTTTTTGATGGGAATGACGCCCTCAAACTGGCCAAAGCGGACCATGGCCTTCTCTTTGACGACCTTGGTTACCCATGCTTTCATGGGGGTGTCTTTTTCGGTGAATTCTTCCACTGTCTGCGGGCCTTCGGCCAGAATGCGGGCAGAGTCGCCGGGAATGACGTTCTCAATGGGGCCGAGCCAGCCGCGACGCTTGGCAGAGTTAAGTAGGCCGCGTCGCAGCGCCTTTTCAGCAGACACCTGATGCTTGATGTCGCACGCCGTGGTGACGGTCAGGCCACCATTGTACACGGTCTCTTCGCCATACTGATTGATGAGCCAGCGGCGGACTTCTTCAAGATAGTAGGCACCGACCTTCCAGGAAGGGTCTTCCATGGACTTCAGCTCAACGCGTTCTGCCATGGCTTCGCGATACTGCGGAGTCGTGATCCAACCCAGGTTGTGGAGTTGCTGAAGAACGTAGCGCTGGCGCTGCTTGGCGAGTTCCCAGTTGCGGTAAGGGTTGTATCGGCTGGGTGCCTGCGGCAGACCTGCGAGCATGGCACATTCAGCTATGGTCAGGTCTTTGGCGTGCTTGGCAAAGTAGGTGCGAGCGGCAGCTTCAACGCCATATGAATGAGCACCAAGGAAAATCTGGTTCAGATAGATGGTCAGAATTTCTTCCTTGGTCAGGTAGTTTTCCAGGCGGAAGGCGAGAATCGCTTCCTTGAGCTTGCGCTTGTAGCTTTTCTCAGAAGTGAGGAGCAACCGCTTGATGATCTGCTGGGTGATGGTGGAGCCGCCCTGTTTGGTGCGTCCTGCCTTCATATTGGCAATGAATGCACGGGAGATGGCTGTCAGATCGATGCCGTCATGCTCATAGAAGCTGGCGTCCTCTGCTGCCAAGAAAGCCTTGGGCAGCCACGGAGACATCTGGTCCAGTGTCACCAGAAAACGCTTCTCCTTATAGAAATAGCCCAGCACCTGATTGTCCTTGGCGTAGACCGTGGTCACCAGGGGCGGATTGTAGTCGGTAATATTCTTGAACCCAGGAAGGTCTTTGGAAGCCCAGTTGTAAAGGCCAATGGCTCCACCGATACCGGCGATTACACAGATGAGAAAAATGATCAGTAGAATTTTGAGAGTCTTCATATGTATTAGAAACCTTTTTTAACCTTGGAAGCCCCTTTTGCCGGGGGCAGACCCCATACCAGACGCATGCGTCCGTATAGGTCGTTTACGGCAGCCCGGTTGGAATCCAGACTGATGAGCATTCGGTTCAAAGTTCGCTCTTCACGCCGTGCGAGGCAGATGGGCGAATCGAAAAATATGACTTCGCGTTCCACCATCCAGAAGGGGAACAGGCGACAGTAATACGGCCTGGCTTCCTGCGGGATTTCACATCCCTCGGGACCGAGAAAGCGACATGCTCCCATGGTGTCTACGGCCAGACGAAAATGTTCTTTTCCTGCAGGAAAGAGCTTTGCCACGACTTCTTCCTCTCCGGGGAAGAGGCGGCAGACATAATCAATGAATGCCTTGGAATTGGGGGAAAGCTCAAAACCACCAGTGTGCGGCACATGTTCCTGTATACGCTCTTTCTCTATTTGCGAAAGGGGGAAACAGAATTCCTCCTGCCCGGCAGCAATGCGGCAGCACGTGGGGCCCGTAAAGGAGCACCTCCTGCAAATGTCGCTATCGCCAGTATGGGTCAGGGTCATGGGGCCTCCGCCGATTATCCGGCGTTCTCCGATGCGTTTTTGCCCGAGAAGCGCAGGGAACCCTTGCCGAGCAGGTCGTGAAGGTGGACCAAGCCAGCGAGTTTCCCGTCGTCGTGGACTACCGGAAGGACAGTGATCTCGTTTTGTTCCATTACGTCGAGAACATGGGCCGAAGATTCCCCAGCCATTGCCCGCTTTGGAGATACGGTCATCACTTCTGTGATGGGGCGGTTCAGCTCAAATGGGCCGCAGCATACTTCACGGCGAACATCGCCGTCTGTGAACACACCTTTGAGCATGTTCTGTCCGTCCACGATGGCAACCAGGCCAAGACCTCCATCATTCAGCACCTTGAGGGCGTCCTTGAGGGAGGCGTCGTCGGCGATAACCGGAATGTTCTCGCTGTGCATGAGCTGGTCAACGCAGGTAGCGAGGCGCTGGCCCAGAGAGCCTCCGGGATGAAATTTTTTGAAGTCGTCTTTGCCAAAGGCTTTCCACTCCATGAGGCAGACGGCAAGTGCGTCACCCACAGCCAGCTGCGCGGTTGTGGAGGAGGTGGGAGCAATGCCCAGACGACAGGCTTCACGGGGAACGGATACTTGGATGACGATGTCTGATAGCTCTGCCATGGTAGAGGCCGTGTTGCCGGTCATGCAGATGACTGTCGCACCAATAGTCTTCAGGGTGGGGATGATGGCGTTGAGTTCGTCTGTCCCGCCGGAATTGGAGATGGCGAGGATGACATCTTCCTGCCGCAGCATGCCCATGTCGCCATGTGCGCCTTCAACAGGGTGAAGGAAGAAAGAAGGAGTGCCCGTGCTGGACAGGGTGGCTGCAATCTTGCGGCCCACCAGACCGGACTTGCCAATACCGGTGACTACCACTCGGCCTGTGCATTGGGCCATGGCAGTAACTGCCTTTTCGAGGGATTCGCCAAGCTGCCCCTTTACAGCCGTAAGGCCCGCGATCTCGATATCGAGAACTTCGCGGGCCAGAGAAAGCCAGTCAGTATTGGTGGACTTGCAATTCATTCAGTCAATATCCTTGTCGTCAAAATAAACATGCGCGCCTGCCAGCCGTCATTCGGGGCAGGCGCGCATGTGATTTCATTTAGCAGAACTCCTTGATGATGCCGGGAGCGGCTTCAAGGCAGTCTTTGCCCATCTTGTCGGACAGCGGAATCGGATAGTTGCCGTCAAAGCAGGCGAGACACCAGGCGTCGTCGGCAGTAACGGAATCCACCAGTCCGGGGATGGTCAGGAAGTGCAGGGATTCAATACCAAGGAAACGGGCGATGTCTTCCGGCGAGTGGTTGGCTGCAATCAGCTCACCTTTGCTGGAGAAGTCGATACCGTAGAAGCAGGGGTGCTTGATGGCCGGGCAGGAGACGCGCAGATGAATCTCGCGTGCGCCCAGTTCGCGCAGCTTCTTGACGCGGGCACGGATGGTGGTGCCGCGAACAATGGAGTCTTCCACGATGACAATACGCTTGCCCTGAACCATGGATTTAACCGGGTTCAGCTTTACGCGGACCGAGAAGTCGCGCATGTCCTGAGATGGCTGAATGAAGGTCCGGCCCACGTAGTGGTTGCGGATCATCGCCAGCTCCAGAGGCAGGCCGGACTCCTGAGAGTAGCCAACCGCAGCGTAGTTACCGGAATCCGGGAACGGCATGACAAAGTCAGCGTCAACCGGAGCTTCTTTGGCCAGCATGGCGCCCATGGCCTTGCGGCGCTCATACACCACGTCACCGAACACGGTGGAGTCGGGACGGGCGAAGTAGATGAGCTCGAAGATGCACTGATGCTTGGGCTGCGCATCGCAGTAGTGCATGCTGCTCATCTTGCCCTTCTCGATGGTGATCATCTCGCCAGGGTTGAGAGGACGCATGTACTCGGCCTCAATGAGGTCGAATGCACAGGTCTCGGAGGCGAAGACGTATGAATCGCCAACACGGCCCAACGCCAGCGGACGCACGGAGTGCGGATCCTTGAGTGCGATGAGCTTGTCGTTGGCCAGAATCAGCATGGAGAATGCACCACGAATGCGCTTGCAAGCTTCTGCAATGGCCTCTTCAATGGTGTCGGTCTGGTGCAGGTACTTGATGATCAAGTGTGCAATGACCTCGGTGTCCATGGTTGTCTGGAAGATCGAGCCATTGGCTTCCAGCTCAGAGCGCAGCTCGTAAGTGTTTACGAGGTTGCCGTTGTGGGCCAGTGCCAACCGCAGGTTGCCGTGGCGCACGATGAAGGGCTGGGCATTGCGGATCAGGGATGCGCCGGTAGTGGAGTACCGGATGTGTCCCATGGCGATATCGCCTTTCAGTTCTTTGCCAAGGTGACGTTCGTTGAACACGTCTGCCACCAAACCCATACCTTTTTGCTCGCGGATCTTTTCGCCGTCCCAGGTGACGATACCTGCAGACTCCTGCCCGCGATGTTGCTGGGCATAGAGACCGAAGTAGGTCATTCTGGCAGCTTCTTTGTTGCCGTAGATACCGAATAGTCCGCAATACTCTTTTTTCATGACTCTCTCTTCTCGTCAGTGTCGGCTTAGTTGCCGTAGTATTTCTGGATGGATTCGACCTTGAGGCCGGTTTCCTTGAGTTCGAGGATAGCCTGAGCCACAGCGCGGGCACCCGAAACCGTAGTGGTGTAGGGGACGCCGTAGAGCAGGGTTGTCTGACGAATCATTTTTGCATCGCCAACGGTCGCTTTGCCCGATGGGGTGTTGATGACCAGGTCGATGTCGCCGTTCTTGATGTGATCAACGATGTGAGGACGCTGTCCTTCGTGCACCTTGTGAACCTTGGTGACGGGGACGCCTTTCTCGTTGAAGTAATCTGCCGTGCCGCCGGTGGCTACCACATGGAAGCCCATGGACACGAAGTCCTTGGCAGCCAACACCATCTTGGCCTTGTCCCAGTCGTTGACTGAGATGAAAACAGTGCCTTCGGTGGGCAGTTTCTGCCCGGCTGCCAGCTGTGCTTTCATGTAGGCCAGGCCGAAGCTCGGGTCGATGCCCATGACTTCGCCGGTGGAGCGCATTTCGGGGCCGAGCAGCACGTCCACGTTGGGGAACTTGCTGAACGGGAACACGGATTCCTTGACGGAAACGTGGCCCTTTTTGCGCATGGCCTTGGGGTTGAGGTCCTTGAGCTTTTCACCCAGCATGACGCGGGTGGCAAGCTTGGCAAGGGGGACACCCGTGGCCTTGGATACAAAGGGAACCGTACGGGATGCGCGGGGGTTCACCTCGATGATGTACACTTCGCCGTCCTTGATGGCGAACTGGACGTTCATCAGGCCGACTACGCCGAGCTCTTTGGCCATGGCGATGGTCTGGCGTTCGATTTCACGAACCAGTTCCGGGCTCAGGGAGTAGGGGGGCAGGACCGAACCGGAGTCTCCGGAGTGGATGCCTGCTTCCTCGATGTGCTCCATGACACCACCGATGTAGACGTCTTCGCCGTCAGACAGCGCGTCCACGTCGACCTCAATTGCATACTCAAGGAACTTGTCGACCAGGGTCGGGTGTTCCGGAGAGACGCGAGCGGAGTGGCGGAAGTAGTGGTCGAATTCGTCCATGGAATAGACAATGTCCATGCCGCGTCCACCCAGTACATAGGAGGGACGGAGCACCAGCGGGAAGCCGAGGTTCTCGGCGATCTCGCGGGCTTCGACCAGAGATTTTGCAGTGCCGTTCGGCGGCTGCTTGAGATTCAGCTTGTTCAGGAACTGCTTGAAGCGTTCACGGTCCTCGGCGCGGTCAATGGCGTCCGGGCTGGTGCCGATCAGCGGCACGCCGGCGTTCATAAGGCGCAGGGCGAGGTTGAGCGGAGTCTGTCCACCGAACTGAACAATGACGCCATCGGGTTTCTCGAACTCGATGATGTTCATGACGTCCTCGAAGGTCAGTGGCTCGAAGTAGAGCTTGTCCGAGGTGTCGTAGTCAGTGGAAACGGTTTCGGGGTTGGAGTTGACCATGATGGACTGCACGCCGAGTTCCTTCAGGGTGAAGGAGGAGTGACAGCAGCAGTAGTCGAACTCGATGCCCTGACCGATGCGGTTGGGACCGCCGCCCAGAATGACGATCTTCTTTTTGTCGTCCCTGACGTTTTCCTGACCGGTCTCGTAGGTGGAGTAGTAGTACGGGGTGTATGCCTCGAACTCTGCGGCGCAGGTATCAACCAGATAGTAGGTCGGGACGATGTCCAGTTCCTTGCGCAGGGTGCGAATGGCATCCTCGCTGGTCTTCCACATGGCTGCCAGTTGAGGATCAGAGTAGCCGTACTCCTTGGCCTGTAGCAGCATGTCTTTCATGCCTTCGGTGTCAGCGGATACGCCTTCCTTCTTGCCAAACTCGATCAGCTCTTTCTCCATCTCGAAGACTTCGAAGAACTGGCGGATGAACCACGGGTCGATCTTGGTGGCGTCGAAGATTTCTTCTTCGGTCATGCCGCAGAGCATGGCGTCACGCAGGGCGTACAGGCGCTGGGAGTTGGGCTTATGCAGCAGCTTGAGGACTTCGTTTTTGTCGATTTCCTGTTCGCCGAAGACTTTGCCCAATCCGATGTGGCCGGTTTCCAGAGAGCGGAGGCCCTTCTGGAGTGCTTCCTTGAAGGTACGGCCAATGGCCATGGTCTCGCCAACGGATTTCATGGCCGTGGTCAGGTAGTCATCGGTTCCCGGGAATTTCTCAAAGGTGAATCTGGGAATCTTGATGACGCAGTAGTCAATGGCCGGTTCAAAGGAGGCCATTGTCTCGCGAGTAATATCGTTCGGGATTTCGTCGAGGGTGTAACCCACGGCGAGTTTGGCCGCGATTTTTGCGATGGGGAAGCCGGTGGCTTTGGATGCCAGCGCAGAAGAGCGGGACACGCGAGGGTTCATCTCGATGATGATGATCTCGCCGTCTTCCGGATTCACTGCGAACTGGACGTTGGAGCCGCCGGTCTCGACGCCGATCTCGCGCATAACGTCAAGGGAGGCGTTACGCAGCTTCTGATATTCGTCGTCGGTAAGGGTTTGGGCTGGTGCCACGGTGACGGAGTCGCCGGTGTGCACCCCCATGGGGTCCAGGTTTTCGATGGAGCAGATGATGACGCAGTTGTCTTTCTTGTCGCGCATCACTTCAAGCTCGTACTCTTTCCAGCCAAGGATGGAGCGTTCGAGCATGATCTCCGACTTCATGGACAGGGCCAAACCGTTGGAGCAGATTTCTTCCAGCTCCTCCATGTTGTAGGCCACACCACCGCCGGAACCGCCAAGAGTGTAGGCCGGGCGGACAATAATCGGGAACGGGATTTTAGTACCCCATTCGCGGACGTCGTTCATGTTGCGGCAGATGCCTGATTGGGCCATGCCGAGGCCGATGTTTTCCATGGCCTCACGAAATTCTTCTCGGGACTCCGCCTTGTTGATGGCCTTGATGTCGGCACCGATCAGTTCAACATTGAACTTCTCGAGAACCCCCATGTCGGCAACTGCGAGGGCGGTGTTGAGACCCGTTTGACCCCCCAAAGTCGGCAAAAGAGCGTCGGGACGCTCTTTTTCGATGATTCGGGCTACGGTTTCCGGTTCAATGGGTTCGATGTAGGTGGCATCGGCCAACTCCGGGTCAGTCATAATAGACGCCGGGTTCGAGTTGACCAGAACTACCTCGTACCCTTCTTCTTTCAGCGCCTTAAGCGCCTGGGTACCGGAGTAGTCGAATTCGCAGGCCTGTCCAATAACAATAGGACCAGACCCGATCAACATGATCTTCTTGATATCTGTGCGTTTGGGCATTCTCTCTCAGGAAGGAGTTGAAGTTACGGCATTTTTTCAGGTTGGAGAAAACGAGCAGTTTTTCCGTCTGGCCAGGCAACGCCGCCACCCGCCAAACAAGCTGATCGTATATTACGTTATGGACCAAAAGGCAATGAGAAAGAGAGGTATAAATCGCCTTTGAAAGGGCTGCTTGCTTGTATTTACTGCATGTTTGAATGGATGAGAATTGTGATGAGTCTTGATCTTATCATAATGAGCTTTTTGTCTGATGTTACTTATGGGGCTAAATTAGTTCGATCCTTTGTTGTAACATATTCGTTTTATTGAATGTGATAGTGAGGTGCCTGTTTTTCATTTCTCTCATTGACACGGGCGAGGATGATACTTATTTTCAACTTCAACACAACCCTTGAGGGAAACATGACGAAAAAGCCTTTGACTGAATACCCGGAAGGAACCATCGTGCGCGTGGCCGACATTGACGGCGGCCAGCGTGCTAGAGCTCGAATGCTCGCCATGGGCATGACGCCTGGTTGTCCGGTGGAAGTTCTTTCCGAAGGACCTACCGGCTGCCGCGTTCGTGTGCGTGGCTCCGAGGTCGTTCTGTGTTGTGGTCTTGCCGGCAAGATTCTGGCTGTAGAAAATGATTCTGCAGAAGGGCCGCATTGTAATTGCTGCCCAGGGAGTCAGGCCAAGGCGTCATAGTCGCATTAAACTTCACAATTTTTGAAAGCCGCCTTCGGGCGGCTTTTGTCATTTTGGTGAATGGTCGCAACCAGCCAAGGAATATACTTGTTAGTTGTCCACAGACGGTGATACGTTGGCAACAAACAAGTGGATAGGGAGTTGCTGCCATGTCAGAGAGCATCAAGATCGGTGTCAGTGCCTGTGTGTTGGGAGAACGTGTTCGCTTTGATCGAGGCCACGCTCGTGATCCGTATCTGACCGATGTATTGGTGAAATATGTGGAGTTCGTACCGCTGTGTCCCGAGCTGGCATGCGGTATGGGGGTGCCTCGTGAAGAGATGCGCCAGGTGGACTGTGCTGGTGAGATCCGGTTTATCGGTCAGGATTCGGCTGAGGACTGGACCGAACGGATAGAGAGGTGGTGCGACAAGGTGCTACCCGGTTTGGTTGAAGAAGACCTGAATGGTTTCGTCTTTAAGGCTGGCTCCCCATCATGCGCTCTTCGTCAGGCAAAGATTTATAACACAGACGGCAAGCCTCCCCGCAAGGGAACCGGATTCTTTGCCCGTCGTGTGATGGAGCAATTTCCCCTGCTCCCGGTCGAAACGAGCGAGCGGTTGCAAAATCCCATCTTGCGAGAAAATTTCATTCGTCGGGTATTCGTATTTCACAGGTGGCGCGAGATGGAAAAGAGGGGGCGACAGATCGGGCATCTGGTCGATTTTCACACTCGTCACAAGATGCTTATTCGAGCACATGATCTTCGGGGATATCGCGAACTTGGCAGGCTGCTTGGAGAGAGTTCCGTTTTCAACACTGATGAAGTGTTTGATACGTACGCCACACTGTTGTTCAAGTCTCTTGCTCTGCAGGCCACACCCAAGAAGAATGCGGATGTGCTCATGCACGCCATGGGATATTTCAAGCAGGAATTGGACAGAGCGGACAAGCAGGAATTGTTGGCAATGATCAACAATTACCGGGTCGGCAAAATCCCGTTGATCATACCTGTGACGATGATCCGCCACTATGCGAGGAAGTTTGATAAGGTCTATTTGACGCAGCAGTACTTTTTTACTCCGAACCCATCGGAATTAAAGTTGCTGAATCATGTTTAGGCGTGAATCTCCGGCTCCAGTTTCAGTCGGATGCCTCTCACGTCACCGCCGCTTTCCAACCACGATTTAAGCAAACTCTTGTTGCGGAAAACCACCGGATGAGGGGAGCCGTTCTGCGCCTGACGGAGTAGTCCGGCTGCCATGTCGGGATAGTGTTTTACCGCGCTGAGACAGGCCAACAGATTGAGACAGAGCTCGTTGATGGGGAACCGCAAGGTCATTGCCTTGCCCAGCGGGTGCATGACTTCGTTGTAGCGGCCTGTTTTGAAGTAGGCCACAGCCAGGTCAAAGTGGGCAGTGTGCAGGTCGGGAAGTC
Organism: Pseudodesulfovibrio sp. zrk46; assembly: GCF_012516435.1. NCBI lineage: Bacteria > Pseudomonadati > Thermodesulfobacteriota > Desulfovibrionia > Desulfovibrionales > Desulfovibrionaceae > Pseudodesulfovibrio > Pseudodesulfovibrio sp. zrk46. The sequence continues at coordinate 3,995,980 of NZ_CP051216.1, read as the reverse complement.
GCTTGGCGATGGCTTCGCGTTCGGCCACGGTGTAATACGTGCGGTCGCTGGCGTAAGGTGTGCCGTCGACGTTGCGGATACAGATGTCGAATCCGAAGTCTCGGGCGTTCATCAGGGTTTCAACGGCGTGATCTGGGGCGAGGTACAATAGTAGACGCACGCATCCGGCCATCCGCATCTCACGCAGGAGTTCGCGGTTTGGCTTAACTCTCATGGTGGCAGCCCAGAGAACGTTAATGTTCAGTCTCCGCATTTCCTGACATATTCCTATGGCTATGGCCTGGTCCGCAAAGAACTCGTTGTCCGCAATGATGAGGGATTGCAGATTGCGTTTGCGGATTTCCCGCGCAATGTTGCCGAGCGACGTCTTTCCGTCCCACCGGATGGCAGCCGTCGGCATTGTTACCCCTTGTCCGTCTTTCCCTACGGACTTGGAGCGCATTATCTCAATATACATATTCCACCCCGGACCGTCCGTTTTTTGGCGAATTGGACGTGTCCTGAGGCGGAAATGCAAAGAGTCTGCCAAAAGGGGCTTCGACGTATCGCCGAAGCCCCTTGGCAAAAGCTTAGAGCAGCTGGAGTTTCCAGTTGAACGTACTGGTTCGTTTCGGTCTTGGAACGGCTCTGGGCCAGTCTTCATGCATGGTGATGAATTGCTTGTAGCCAGCTCGTTCGAGTCTCTTGAACTCGCCCGAGAGGTCCAGCTCCCAGCCAGGGTAGATCCAGTTGTTTTGACCATATTTGCGCACAAAGAGCGTTTCTTTCATGGGGCTCTTGATGGCTTCTTCGTATCGAACTGACTCGGCAAGGAAACGTGAGATCCCAAAAGGCCACAGTCCCTTGTGTACGAAACCGAGCGGCATGGGCGGGTTCTGCGCCAGTTCGAAGATGTCACCCTCGGTCAACTCGGGAGTGATGATGGCAGAAGAACAGCCGAGGTTCTTGAGCACGTTGAGGCTGAGACGGTTGGTCGCATTGCAGAATGGGCCGGCCACGAGGGTGACGTTCTTGCGGTCCTCGAAATAGGCAGCCTGCCACGGAGCGTTGATCACGAACTCGCGGGCGCCTTTTTTCACGGCCTCACGAATGAGGGAGCGGAAGCGCTTGTCCTCATCAGGCCAGATGACGGGCGGCAGCCACCACTGGGAGCGGCTCACGCTTGCACGGGCAACTTTGCCGATGGTGTGGCGTTCCAGCCAGAAAGCGGTTTTCCCGTAAATCTTGCCGCGCGGCGGGTTGCGGAACAGGGTAATGTTCTCCGCCTTGAGCCTGGAGCGGGAAGCCGTCTTGGGCCACTTGGGAGTGAATGTAGATTCCTTTGATTCGGGAGCCGGGAAGAAATCGAGTTCGCCCTCAAGGTTCTTGATCAGCTTGTTCAACTCAGGGTCGCGGCGGTCCACAAGGAATACTTTGGTGCCGGTTGGAATCCGGTTGTTCTCCGGTTTCTTGGAGAAGGGGATGTCCATGCGGCCACGCTTGGGTACACGGCGGCGCACGTATATGGTGCGGTGGCCGGGCAGGTCTTCATAGCCGACGCGGATTACATCACCGGGATTGAGTTGCTCGCGGGGCTGAAAGTAGAGCTTCTTCTGGTCACGCTTGATCTCGCCAACCATGTGGCCCGAGGCGGTTTCCTCGCCGGGACGGATGGGCTGGAAGGGACGCTGCGGCAGAAATGTGGAGTGGCTGGTGGGGCGACCGAGCGCCATCTCAAGCAACTCTTGTGCGGCTTTTTTAGCCTGAGCATCATTGGGATTATCACGCAGCATCTGGTAAGCGCGGACCGTGAAATAAACGTAGTGAGGCCCTTTTTTGCGGCCTTCTATCTTCCATGCTGCCACTTTGGGCATGGAAAGTAGGGGCTTGGTCAGCACGTCGAGGGAAAGGTCTGTGCAGGAAAACAGGCGTTTGGCGTCGCTTTTGTCGGAAGTGTACAGGCGGCGGCAGGGCTGAACACATCGACCACGGAGGCCGGATTTGCCTCCAAGATAGCTGGACCAGTAGCAGCGGCCAGACACGCAGTGGCAGAGTGCGCCGTGTACGAAAATTTCGAGGTCCATGTCCTTGGGACAGGCTTCGGCCATGAGCTTGACCTCGTCGAGGTTCAACTCACGGGGAACGACCACGCGGTTCACGCCGAGTTTCTTGGCGGTCTCCAAACCAGCGGGGTGGCTCAGGTTGGCAAGGGTGGAAACGTGAATTTCACCTTGATATCCAACCTGTTTGGCCAATTCTACCATGGCCAAGTCCTGCGCGATGATCGCATAGGGCTTCACGGTCTTTTGCAGTCGGTCAATGAGGCGGCCTGCGGATTCCACATCACCTGGCTTGACCAATGTGTTCATGGCAACGTAGGTCTTGGTGCCCCGGTCACGACCGAGGCTTGCCAGTTGCGCAAGCTCACTGATAGAAAAGTTGGTGGCCTGCATGCGGGCCGAGAAATGCTTGAGGCCGACATAGACGGCATCAGCACCCGCCGCAACGGCAGCGAGATAAGATGCGGAGTCCCCTGCGGGGGCCATAATTTCGGGTATATGTTTTTTGCTCATAAGGGTTGTATCGATGTCCTTGAGGAATTGCCGGAACGTAAAGGTATTGGAAGTGTCACCGGTCGGTCAATTAGAAAGACCGGACGAATTTTTCGAGATCAAGCTCGAATATCCTGACTGGGACGGGTGGAAGCCCGGCCAGTTCGTCATGATCCGGCCCACCAGTTGGGAATTGGATCTGCTCTGGGGCAGGCCGTTCTCCATCAGTTCGGTCGATGAAAAGAAGTCCCTTACCCTCTTTATTCAGAAAGTGGGCCGCGGCACCAGCCGGATTGTATCCATGAAGCCAGGTGACGAGGTCGCCATTTGGGGCCCGCTGGGCAATTCCTTTGCTGTAGAGCCGGATACTCCGACTCTCCTTCTTGCGGGCGGCATCGGCATAGCCCCCTTTCGCGGATATGTCGAGTCCCATCCCAAGCCAGAAAATCTGAAACTCTTCATGGCGCATCGCCTTCCTCTCGAATGTTATCCCTTCGAGGCCATGACAGGAAAGTGCTGTGGCGAGTGCATGATCGAGGAAAAACCCGAAGATCTGCACGCCATCATCGCACGGCTTAAAGAGCTTGTGAAGGAGTATGCGGAAAAAGACGGCCTTATTTTGTGCTGCGGTCCGACTCCCTTCATGAAGACGGTGCAGCAGTTCGCCAACGAGTGTGGTGCTCGTGCACAGGTCTCTTTGGAAAATCGCATGGCCTGCGGCGTCGGCGCATGTCTCGGCTGTGTGACCAAGGACGGCGACGGTCATCACGTGCAGGTCTGCACCCGCGGCCCGGTATTCTGGACCGATAAAGTGGAACTCTAGGAGCGCATATATATGGATATGAACGTATCTTTCGGCGGTCTGGACATCAAAAATCCGATCATGACCGCATCCGGTACTTTTGGTTTCGGCCTGGAGTTTGCCCCCTATGGTGATCTGAGCAAGCTGGGCGCCATCGTTGCCAAGGGGCTTTCCTTGAAGCCTCGTGAGGGCAATCCCATGCCGCGCATAGCAGAAACTCCGTGCGGTATGCTCAATGCCATTGGCATTCAGAATCCCGGTGTGGAGAGTTTCGTCAACATGGCTCTGCCTGCGCTCAAGAAGCAGGACGTGGCTGTCATCGCCAACCTCTATGCCTGCGATGCCGAAGAGTTCGGTGAGCTGGCAGGGGTGCTGGCGGCGGAAGAGGGCGTGGCCGCGCTTGAGGTCAATGTCTCCTGTCCCAACGTAAAAGAGGGCGGTATCGCCTTTGGTCAGGATCCGGCCCAGATCGGCAAGGTGACCGAGGCTGTGAAAAAGAATGCGGGCGACAAGCACGTCATGGTCAAATTGTCTCCCAATGTCACGGACATCGTGGTGTGTGCCAAGGCTGCCGTGGACGGTGGAGCAGACTCTCTGTCCCTCATCAACACGCTTGCCGGCATGGCTGTGGATATCCGTAACCGCAAGCCGCGCATCGCCAACGTGATCGCAGGGCTGTCCGGTCCGGCCATCAAGCCTGTGGCGCTTCGTTGCGTGCATCAGGTTGTCCAGGCTGTAGATGTTCCGGTTGTCGGCATTGGAGGCATTTCTTCTGCTGAAGACGTACTGGAATTCTTGCTGGTTGGTGCTCAGGCTGTTCAGGTTGGCACGGCAAACTTCCTCCGTCCCGATTTCGCCTTCACGCTTGCTGAAGAAGTGGAATCATTACTAAAAGAGGTCGGAGCCGAGAGCCTGCAAGAGTTTAGGGGCAGTATTCAACTCCCGCTTTAGAAAAAAATTAAAAAAAGGCAAAAAAAGTGCTTGCCAAGCTCCAGTGGTTTCGCTAGAAACTGCTTCTCGACGCGGAGAGGTGTCCGAGTCCGGCTTAAGGAGCACGCCTGGAAAGCGTGTACAGGGGGAACTCTGTCGGAGGTTCAAATCCTCTCCTCTCCGCCACGACACCAATAAAGGCCTACCGAAATTCGGTAGGCCTTTTTCTGTTGTGTCATGGTGAACGTTTGCCAATAAGATAAGCCCCCACCTTGCAGTGAGGGCTATCGTTAGGAGGCCTACACAACCTCTATGGTTAGGTTGTCCGGGTTATTGCGGCGGGGCGCTGGTGGTCATGATGGAGTATGCTGTCTGCATTACCTGTTGGATAGGATCTTCATTTCTGGCTAATGGTAATGCACTGCTCCTGCACTTGGGACACATTGTTTCCAGTATCAGTTCATCCCAAGGTCCAGACCATTCACAGTTAAGACATTTGTAATCCATGAATCCTCCTTTCTGCATGAGATTAGACCCCAGTGTGTGACTGGGGCCAAACAACGTGTTGATGAGTATGGGTTAGGTCGAGGCCGAGCTGTCGATAGCGATCTTGCGCGAATTGCTCGCTATGGTCTTGGTTCTCGGCATGGTGATGCAGAGTACGCCCTTCTTCAACTTGGCGTTGATGTTGTCTCTGTCTGCATCTTCAGGCACGTTAAGAACTCTGCGGAATGAGCCGTAAGAGCGTTCGACGCGGTAGTATCCCTTGTCTTCCGTCTTTTCTTCGTGCTTCTTCTCCGCCGAGAGAATCAACACATTGTCCTTGAGCTCAACCGACAAGTCCTTCTCTTCGATGCCAGGCAGGTCGGCTTCAATGACGTATTCCTTGTCCGTGCCATAGACATCGACCTTGGGCTTGATGACACTCTTCCCCAGTCTCGGTTCGGCCATGTCGAACATACGTCGTGGTGATGGCAGTCCGAAACCTGAGAACATGGAATCTACCATACGGTCGAATTCGGTGTGGAATTGGTCAAGCGGAGAAGCATACGCTCTTGCCTCCCGTTCCGTCTGCTTAACCGGAAGGGTTTTTTCCTGTTCGCTTTCCTTCTTGAACCAGTTCCAGGGATTCAGCTTGGAAACGGTCATAGCGTCCTCCTTAGAAGTTAAAGTGTTAACGTCCGTAATAGATGGATAAAGCAGGTCCGAAAGTTGTCAAGAATTCGACCTGAAATTTTTTTATGGGAAGCGTGGAAGGAAGAGGATTAGGACTTGAGCCATGCTACGGCTTCCTGCTCGTTCTGAAATACCTTGAAGTTGTATGAGCGGTTCTGGAGCATGGTTTCGAAGACCTTGTTGCATTCGAAATTCTCTGCTGTGCAGATGCCAGCGATCCGGATACCTGCTGCTGCAGTCATGGCAACGACTTCATGTTCGCACCACCTGTATATGGTGCTGGCCTCAGCTGCGTCTTCCATGTTCTCTTCGTCCAGAAGGATACGAGGGATGCCAGCTGCTATAGCCTGATCATACATCAAGGTGCCATATTGAATCAGGTCGTCGATGGATTTCAGTACGCCCGTGGTTACGATTCGAATATAACCATCTTCTTGAATTATTTCATATTTGATTGCCATGATTGTATTACCTTGTATCGGTGAAAGAAGTTCTGACCTTATTGCAAATAACCGTATGCATGGGAACTAAGAAACTCCAAGCCAATTGTAAGCCGGCTTTATGTCGTCAAAGACTTTCAGGTCATATGGCCGTTCTTGCAGGCTGGATTCAAAGTAGCTGTACATGTCAATGCTATGAGGTGCGCATACGACTGCGACTCGTATGTTTCGTTTCAGCATGAAGTCATGATTGGGAATATTGAATTCCTTTACCGCGTTATGGAAGTCCATTTTGATGGTGGCAAATGTTTCATCCACAAGGACTCGATTTTTTTCGGCAATCCTTGTTCTCTCTATCATATAGTTCACATAGGAGAACATTTCCTGAAGGGAAGAAGGTCCTCCCCTCACGGTGAACTTTAGATGGTCTTTAAATTCTTCCAAGCAGTAAATAAATGACATTCCAGTGCCTTATGTGTGTCTGGAGCGTAGGCAAACGTATGCCAAGGCTATTCTCCTCACTCTCCACGGATGAGATGGTGAGCGGGATTGTTCCCATGCATTGAGTATACATGAAACTGCAAAACGAGAGGAATGATTTTAGAATAAACTTGAGAGAGTTTATTGGGGATAATTCGCCATAACGATAACGATCTACATTCTTCCGTTGAAGTTGCCCTCTTATCATAACGGGTACCAGCAAAGGTACATTGGAAGAGTGAATCGGACATCGTTGGTTGACTATTTGTTAATGAATTAATTGACCAGTCAGTCAGCGTGTGCAAATCTGATTAATTAATTGTGATGAACGTTGTGGGGGCAGCGGACATCGTAACGCAGATTGTTGAATCAGTTATTCTTAGGAGGAGTTGTGGATTACTTGAAAAAGTTCTCTCCAGTGGTGGTTGCTGTACTCATGGCGATGTTGCCGACGCCGGAAGGGTTGACGGCTGAAGCCTGGTATTTCCTGTCCATTTTTGTGGGCGTTGTGGTCGGTTTGATCGTAGAACCGGTTCCTGCGGCACTCGTCGGTCTGACAGGTGTTTCTGTGGTGGCCATGTTGGGACTGGTTGATCCGAGTGCCGCTGCCAGTCGTAACTGGATGCTTTCCGGTTTTTCCAATGGTGTCATCTGGTTGATTTTCGCGGCGTTCATGTTTGCGAAGGGGTACCAGAAGACCGGGCTGGGCAAGCGCATCAGTCTCATTCTTATCAAGTTCCTAGGCAAATCCACTTTGGGTCTTGGGTATGCTGTTGCGTTTTCCGATGCCATCCTGTCACCGTTCATGCCTTCCAATACGGCTCGCAGTGCAGGCACTATCTATCCGGTTGCCAGTAACATTCCGCCCATGTTCGATTCCTATGCGGACAAGAATCCGCGCAAGATTGGCTCCTACCTCTGCTGGGTAGCCTTTGCTGCTACCTGTGTGACCAGCTCCATGTTTCTGACTGCGCTGGCTCCTAATCTGCTGGCCGTGGATATCATTCAGCAGACCACTGGCATTAATATTCAATGGGGGCAGTGGGCCTCTATTATGTTGCCCACTATGCTGCCACTTTTCTTTTTGACCCCGTGGTTGGCATATGTGATTTATCCGCCGACTCAGAAGACGTCTCCAGAAGCGCCTGCATGGGCTGCGGATGAATTGAAAAGGATGGGTTCCATCACTGTGAAAGAGTTGCTCATGCTCGGCTATGCGGTCATGGCATTGATCTTCTGGATCTTTGGCAAGCAGTTCGGCGTTAATAGCACCGTTGCTGCTGTTTTCGTTCTTACCCTCATGGTGCTTTCCGGCATTATTGATTGGGAAGATGTCATCACCAACAAGGGCGCTTGGAACGTTCTGGTATGGTTCGCCACCTTGGTGGCCATGGCTTCCGGCTTGAAGAAAACCGGTATCCTTACATGGATCGGCGAGTTGGTTTCAGTGTACTTGCAAGGCATGCCGATGGAGACTGTTGCCATCATGCTGGTCATCCTGTTCTTCGTGCTGCACTACTTCTTTGCAAGCACTACTGCACATACCACAGCATTGTTGCCCCTCTTCCTTGCCATTGCCGGACCTATACTGCCTGCTGAAATGTTGCCGCGTGTTGCGCTGCTTCTCGCCGCCAGCCTCGGTGTCATGGGGATCATCACTCCATATGCCACTGGTCCAGCGCCTATTTGGTATGGGGCCGGATTCATCAGTCAGGCTCGCTGGTGGGCTCTTGGAGCCATATTCGGCGGACTCTATCTTGCTGCCATGGTGGTTGTGACCATTCTCTACGTGTAGTTTTTTGATCACATGAATATGAACGGCCTGCCGCGTGTGCGACAGGCCGTTTTATTATGGCTCAGTGGAGTGGAGCGGAATGTTGATTCCCAGTCGTTCAAATCGTTCAATGAGTTTTTCATGGTGAGAACCGCGCCAGTATATGCGTTTGCATGCTGAACAACGGCGGAACATGTTGAAATGTAGTCGCGTCTTCGGTTCGAGCAGGTGTACGATATCTTCTTTGTTCACAGGGGTGGTGACTACATTACAGCGCAGGCATCGAGAGAAAGGCTTCAGGATCATAGGAGTGGAGAAATGGCTAAGAACTTCCACCAACTGGTCATCGACAATCTGTGAGCGTATGAGGCGGCCATAGACTATGGCGCTACGTTTGAGGAGCGCGCGGTCTCGTGAAAGAACTACCCGTTCTTCTTTCGCAGCCAGTACGGCGATGTATGCGTCATCCCATGTGCGGTGATATGCGGTGTCGAATCCGAGCGCGCGAAGGAGCGGGGCTAAGCCTGCAACGTTCTCGTCCACAAGGAACCGGAGAGCGTTTAAAGGAGGGCGCAGTAGTGTCGCTTGGGTAACGTCCACAGGATAGTTGGACGATTGATTTGCCGGAAGAAAAGTGATCTGTGTTCCGGGGATGAGTTGGAGAGAGAAGTCGTGCCCAGTCCCATTCATGCGTATGTCGTATACTTCGGTATGGGGAACTCCCAGCGCTTCTATTACATCTTTGATGGAAGTAGCTCGATCAACAAGGTAGACCACTGTCCCCTTGTCGTGAGGACAGGTCAGCAGATCGGTCAGTTCTCCGGCAAAGTAGAGAAGGGTGGTGTTATCGGTCATGGCCTTGTTTGGGCTACTTGATTGAGGCCAAGCTTAGCACAGAGCACACGACAGGTCTTGGAAATAAAAAAGGCGCGTTCCGAAGAACGCGCCTTTGAGTGGAAACCGGACACCCGATAGCAACCAATACCGCTGCTTCCTCTCGGATCTGACGGGGTTCTCAGCGCGACCGCCGCCCGGCTTCCCTCCAAATGGGAAAGGCATTCCTACAGTGTTCCATGCCCTTTCGTCAACCTTCAATTGCACCTTATTTGTTTTGATAACTTTATCCAGGCTGTTCAATGTGTTTACAGGTCTCTTAGTTCATGGTTTTCATCGTTGAGTGATCATCGGCTGAGTTTGACAGAATGGACTGTATAAGTCAGATGCTGAGATATGAACTTGGAAGCAATCCCCCGTTTTGTAGAAAGGCATTTCATATTCATTGCCGTGGTACTGTCCGGTGTGGCTTTGATATATCCCCCATCGTTTACATGGATAAAGCCCCATATCCCGTTAGGGTTGGGGGTCATTATGTTCGGCATGGGGCTGACGTTGGACTTTGAGGACTTCGTCGAAGTTTTTCGGAAATGGCGATTGGTAGGGTACGGCATTGCTATGCAGTATGCCGTTATGCCAACGCTGGCTGTGGGGATCTCATATCTTTTGGGACTCCCCGAAGAAGCTACCATCGGTATGGTCGTCGTGGGCTCATGTCCTGGGGGAACAGCCTCCAATGTCATTGCCTATCTGGCACGGGCCAATGTGCCATTGTCAGTAACACTCACATTGGCCTCCACCTGTTTGGCACCAGTCCTGACCCCAGCTATTATCTATTTATTACTTGAACAGCAGGTGGCGATTGATTTTTGGGGAATGGTCAGGTCGGTATTCTGGATCGTGGTATTCCCCTTGGTTGACGGCCTGATACTGCGTCGCCTCTTCCGTCGATGGCTTGAGCCCTTTTTGCGTTTCTTCCCTTCACTATCCATCATGGTCATCGCGTTGCTAATTGCCTGCATAATTGGCTTGAATCAGCAAACGCTCCTAGGCTTTCCTATTCTCGTTTTCATAGCCGTTATCTTGCACAACTCACTTGGCCTTGCTGTTGGCTACGGCTTTGCTCGAATGGCAAAATGTTCACGGCGTGATGCCCGTACCCTTGCTATCGAAGTCGGTATGCAGAACTCCGGCCTTGGCGTTGCGTTGGCTGTTAAGTTCTTTGGCGCAGCAACAGCTTTGCCCGGAGCATTGTTCAGCTTGTGGCACAATTTGTCCGGCGTAGGCTTGGCGCGTCGTTGGAGTAATTCATCGGATTAAAAATAACAGACTTAATAAGTGTGCTATTAAATGCGCAGTTGGGCTTGACAGGTGTTACTAATCTGATATGAGTATGCATCGATCGATCACGAAGTCTGAGTCTGTATCTGTTGTGATGAATTACGAGGTGAGATAAATGCTGATGAGAAAAGGTTTTTTTGCATGTGTTCTGGTGTTGCTGGCAGCAACCACGGCTTCCGCTCATTTTGGGATGCTGATTCCCGATACCGATGAATTGACCCAGGAAAAACGGTCTGTGAACCTGACTCTTTCCTTCTCCCATCCTTTCGAGATGGTGGGCATGGAGTTAGAAAAGCCAAATGAATTTTATGTAGTGGTTGATGGTGAGGAGCGCACAGATCTGCTGCCTACTCTGAAGGAAACCAAAGTAATGGGCCACACCGGTTGGAAGACTTCTTATACACCCAAGCGCCCCGGTCTCTATGCATTTGTCTTCGATCCGGTCCCGTACAAGGAAGATGCTGAGAACAACTACATTCGCCACATCACCAAAGTGGTAATCGACGCCTATGGTGAAGGCGAAGAATGGAACAAGCCCCTTGGTCTCAAAACCGAGATCGTTCCGCTGACCCGTCCTTTCGGCAACTATGCAGGTAATGTCTTTCAGGGCATCGTCATGCTGGACGGCAAGCCCGCTCCTTACTCTCGTGTAGAGGTTGAGAATTACAATAAAGACGGCAAGCGCACCGCACCCAATGACCGCATGGTCACGCAGGAAGTGATCGCCGACGGTAACGGTGTGTTCACTTTTGCTTGCCCCTGGAAAGGTTGGTGGGGTTTTGCCGGGCTGAATGCTGACTCCAAGCCCTACAAAGGTCGCGAGCTGGAACTCGGTGCAGTTATCTGGGTGGAAATGAAGTAGAAGCAGATTATTCCCCAAAATCTTCAAAGCCCCGGCAGTAATGTCGGGGCTTCTCTGTTTTGGCAGGGAGAGGAAGTTAACGTAATGTTCGCTCCTGTTCAGCCATATGACGGGCGGCGCGTTCTGCATGCATGAGTCGCAGAATTGGTGTGACAAACTCATCAGGGAATGCCCCGGACATAGCACCGAAGTATGCTCCAGCCATGGATCCGATGACAATGTTTGCCCCTGTGGAGCTTTGTGCGATCTGGAAAAGAGTTCCGATAAAGGTGCCCATGAATGCGCCCATCATCCAGCCATCATTGTTAACGCCTCGGTAGGGTTCCATGCCGCGCATGGTTCGAGAAAGATCTTTAAGGAAGAAACCTGAGAATGCGCCGACAAATGCGGACACTAGTGTGAGCATCATCCCAGGGAAAACAGTGTGGAGGGTGAAAATACCTTCTTGAAGGCTTCCTTCCATGATTCCGGCCAGCCCACCAATGGCGAGCATTCCGTGGAAATTTTTCTCTTTGATATCGAGCTTTGGCAACATACGTATCCCTTTTCAAGGTAGGTAAGGTTTTCCCATCGCTAAGTAATTGCCAGAATCATGCCATTGCAAATGAAATGAACATGGGCTTTAAACGTGCGTTTTAATTGCGTGTTTGTCGTTTCCCTAGTTTACATAATGTTACGATTTGGTTATAGGATCGACGTTTGTGCAAATTGATAACTCGTCGGTTTCGGGGTGGTTTTACGGCCATCATATCTGGGAGGGTACCGGGTCCGATGAAAGACAGGCGTCGTAGTGCAAGCGGCGCTCTTTTAGGGGGAAGGATGAAACGTGCATCCGTTCTGTTTGTTTGTAGTCTTTTCGCATGCCTGATGATGGCCTCCATGGCTCAGGCTGGCGGTTTCCAACTTTTCGAATACAGTAACCGCGGTGTCGCAATGGCAACCACTGGTTACGCTATTGCCGGTGATGCTTCCGTCATCGCTACCAACCCGGCCTTGATGACCAAACTGGAAGGGCAGCGAGCTCTTGCCGGTGCGGTTACCATCTCTCCGCAGACTTCTGTTTATCTTGATGGCAATAAGAATAAAACCAAAGCTAATATCCACTACGTACCTCACGCTTACTACACCCGTCAGCTTGAAGATAACGAGAATGTCTGGTTTGGTATCGGTATGTTCACCCGTTTTGGGCTTGGTACTGAGTATGACGAGAATTGGGCTGGTAAATCCGGTCTGCAGAATGTTCTGCTGGAATCGGTTTCTTTAAATCCCAATCTTGCCTTCAAGTTCAATGATGATTTCTCAATGGCAGTTGGTTTGGAAGTGATTAAGGGTGGCATTGCTCTGAAGCGGACTATTGGTACCTCTGAGGTTAGCGCTGATACTGAAGGGTACGCTGTTGGTGGTAACATTGGTTTTACTTACGACATCAATGATGAACTGACTGCCGGTTTTCACTATCGTGCTCCCATGCGTTTTGTTGCGCATGGTAAGGCTACCTCTGGTACTCAGAATACTCAGAACGGACAGACTATCAAATCTACTCTGCCTTCCAGCTTCACCCTTGGGCTTGGGTATAAGCCGATGGACAAATGGTCCATTGAGTTCGATACCATCTACACTCGTTGGGAAAACACTAAGAGTTTGATTTACGACGGTTTAATTAACTCCGAAACTTCATTGAAGTACAAGAATACTTGGCGTTTCCAGCTCGGAACTGAGTACTGGGCCCAGGATTGGCTGGCGCTGCGTTTTGGCTATGCTTATGACCAGACCCCGACCCGAGCAGGTGATGCTTCCTTCATGCTGCCCGCAAACGATCGACAGCTCTTTTCCACTGGCTTAGGTTTTAAGTGGGACAAATGGACTGCTGACTGGTCCTTCATGTACGTCATTGCTAAGGAGCGAAAAGGCTTAGCCATTGATAACGGTCTTGCCGCAGCTCATCCTGCCTATCAGAAATGGAATGTTGACTTCAAAGACGGCAAAACCTGGATCACTGGTATGTCTATCGGATACGAATTCTAAGGTTATATCCAAACCGTTTACTCAAGCCCCCGCTTCGGCGGGGGCTTTTTTGTTTGTTGACAGGGGAGTTGCCATTGGCGAGCATTGAGTGAGCCATGATAAAGGACGTAATATGATAACGTTTTCGCAGGTAGATTTCAGTTATCCCACGGGGGATAAGGTGCTTTCATCGGTCACACTCGATGTGACTGAAGGGACGCTTGTAGGACTTGTCGGCGCCAATGGGAGCGGCAAGTCCACGTTCATGTCGCTCGTGGCTGGTTTGTATACTCCGACCAAAGGCTCACTATCAGTTGACGGCATGGTTTCTCCCGGCAAGGAGCAGGATATTCGAGCGGTATGCCGCATGGTCATGCAGGACGCTGATTTGCAAATCCTGGGTGCCACGGTAGAAGAGGATTTATTCCTTGGGCGTAAACGGAACGAAGAAAACGTTGTTGCAGCGAAAGCCATGGCAAAACGATTTCGACTCCATGATGTATGGGATAGCCCGGTGCAAACGCTGTCCTGGGGTATGAAACGAAAACTCTGTTTGGCAGCAGCCTTGCTGGATGAGCCTCAAGTGATCTTGTTGGACGAGCCCTTTAGCGGACTAGATTATCCGGGTATGCGTGAGATGCGGCGAATGATTGAAGAGAACAAAGCTGCTGGCTTGACGCAGATTGTCTCCTCGCATGATCTCGAATGTTTCGTGGATATTGTGGATGAGCTGGCTGTTCTTGATGAAGGGCGGTTGGTCCTTGTCGGGCCTCCGGAGACCATATTGGATCACGTAAGTGATCACGGCGTACGTCCGCCTTGCTCTTGGAATGCCGGTCTCGGCATCAAGCCGTGGGAAGGGCGATGATGATTGGTCTGGCAGCGTTTGTCAGGGCTCTTGATCCTCGCCTCAAATTAGCCTTGGCATTGGTGATTGGACCATGCATGTGGCTGCTGTCGCCGTTGTCCGTTGCCGCTTGTCTTGTGATTCTCCTTCCAATTCAGCTTTCTTTGTCCATTTGTCAGCCGTTGGGGCCCAAGATGGTCCGAAGTCTTGGCGTCTTCGTTCTGGTTTGGGTCGTAGTAAAATGTGTGGTGGATGCCTTATCGGGTATTGCTGCAATTACGGTGGTGGAGAATAGTGCTGTGTTGGCTCTCAGGTTGGGTGGACTATTGCTGGTTGGTTTGAGCCTCGCCATGTCGACCTCTCCCCGCGCGCTTGGATTGGCTGTATCATGGGGCCTCCGACCGGTCGTTGGAAAAGAACGTGCTTGGCGTGTTGCTCTGTCCTTGGCGCTCATGGTTCATTTTCTTCCTTTGTGCCTCTCCACCATGAATCAAGTACGGGAAACACTTGCTCGTCGTTATCCCAAATGTAGTTTTCGTGAGCGAATGGTCATTATCCCACAAGCCGTTCTACGTAATCTGGGGCAGAAGACCTGGAATCAGACCTTGGCCGTTGCCGGGCGTGGTTTGGAGCAGCCTGAAGCATGGGAGCCTCATTTTGCTTGGGGGATACGAGACTCTCTCTGTGCGCTCTCTGCCGTTTGTTTGGCAGGAGCATACTTTATCATTTGATGTATCTTGCATTGACGGCATCTTGTTTCCTGCCGTAAATATCGATGGTAGTGTCTTCTCCACTCAAGCATGCGCGAGGTTACCATGACGAATCTCATCAAAATGTTCTCTACTGATCAGGCAAAGCAGTTTTTGGACGCCAATAAGCCAGACTCTTACATGTTGATCGATGTTCGCCAGGAATGGGAATACGAGGAGTTTCATCTCCCTGGGGCGTATTTGATCCCATTGGTGGACTTGGCTGACCGATTGGATGAAGTGGTCACAGATAAGCCTGTATTGGTCTATTGCCGTTCAGGAGGACGGAGCATGGCTGCGGCTATACTTTTGGAAGGTCAAGGCTTCAAGGATCTTACCAACATGGTTGGCGGTGTAATGGCCTGGCAGGGGGATGTCGCATATGGCCCCATGGAACTTGGTATGGCGGAATTCACAGGCAATGAAACGCCTGAGGAGATTGTCTTCAAGGCATATGCCATGGAAGAAAGTCTGCGTGTTTTTTATCTGGGACGAGCTGATTACGCCGAAACCCTTGAGCGTATAGAGCTGTTTACGGAGTTGGCTGAATTTGAAGAGAAGCACAAAAAGACCTTGTTCAACCTCTATGGTCGAATGGCTGGAGCTCCATTATCCCGTGAGGAGTTTGAGAGAAAGGCATTACAGGGCGCATCTGGTGCAGCAGAAGGTGGTATTGAGATAGAGGCTTTCCTGGAGGAATTTGGGGGCGCCTTTGAGGGCGACACAGGCATGCTTGAATTGGCCTCCATGATCGAGGCTCAGGCCCTTGATTACTATCTGCGATGCGCCATGCAGGCGGAGTCGACAGAAGCCAAGGATATGTTCCAGCTCTTGGCAAGAGAGGAGAAAGCGCACCTTAAGGTGTTAGCTCGCCACATGGTGAAGCGTCAGGGTGAGGATTAGCTTTCGAAGCGGCGTTTGAGCATCAGCATCCTCATGTTTGGAATGACGATGCCGAGGATGATAAGTGCAGCTCCACTCATTTGAAGCAGGACTACATTTTCATTGAGGAACATGACGGCTGCCGCCAAAGTAGCGACCGGTTCAACCGATGAAAAAATGGATGTATAGGCGCTTCCGATTTTCTCAATGGACAAATAGAGGAACGTTACAGCCAATACACCGGGGAAGATGCCAAGCCCCAGACCGATGGATACGCTATTCCAGGACTGATTGAGCCAGGCCGTGATGTCGCCTGAAAGGGTGAAGGAAACGGCGGCAAAGGACATGACGTACAATGTCGCGGTCAGTGGTTTTATCCCCTTCAAAAGCACCTGTACCAGTACAAGGTAGCAGGAAAATACCAGCATGGCTCCTACGCCGAACATGAGGCCTGTAGGGTCTACCGCTTTAAGAAAAGCGTCGTAGAACACCAGGCAGCATCCGCCCATGACTAGGGTGAGCGCAGCGACCGTTATCCGGTCGATTTTCATTTTGAGAAATGCCGCTGAGAGCAGCGTGACCGTTACTGGATAGACATACAACACCAGTGCGGCTGTAGAGGCTGGAATGGTTGCCAACGCATTCACGAAGCAGGACGTTTGCGCCCAGTAAACGACCAATCCGATAAAAGCGCATTTGCCTAGATCTCGCAGAGAAATTCGAAGTAAGGAGCGGTCCTTGATGAATAGGTACAGGGCCAGCAATACCGCTGCATAGGTGAAGCGGTACTGCATCATTTCGTTGCCATCGAGTCCGGCATTATAGCCGAGCTTCACGAGGATCGCCATGGAGGCGAAGCTGAAGGCCGAGATGAGAGAGTAGAGAAGGCCCTGAAGCATGTCTTAGCCGAGGAACTTCATATACGTCATGTATTCCTGATTGCCCTTGGGTCCAAGAATCTTGGACGGTACAACCCCCTCAATGACGAGGTTCAGTTCCTCACGGCAGAAGTTGGTGACGATATCCACGGCCTGCTGCCGCAGAGAGTCGTCACGTACGACACCTTTGTCAGTCAGTCCGGGGCCAAGTTCGAATTGGGGCTTGATAAGCACAACCAACTCGCCTCCGGGCCGCAGGAACTGCATGCAGGCGGGCAGAATCTTGGTCAGGGAAATGAAGGAAACGTCGGCAACGATGACGTCCACCGGCTCAGGGATAAGATCTGGTTCGGCGTGACGCACGTTGGTGCGCTCAAGATTGATAACGCGCTCGTCCTGTCGAAGCTTTTCATGCAACTGGCCGTAACCAACATCTACTGCATAGACACGGGTGGCGCCGTGCTGGAGCATGCAATCGGTAAAGCCGCCCGTGGACGCTCCTGCGTCCAGAGCGACTTTGCCGTTGAAGTCGATGTCGAATTCTTCGATGGCGGTAAGAATTTTGTATGCACCGCGAGAAACAAAGCGGCTATCGTCTGGTACCGTGAATTCAGTATCCGGCGCAAATTGCTGGCCCGGTTTGGACACGGGAATCTTCTGGCCCTTGTCCATGTAATGAACCTTGCCGGCCATGATAAGGCGCTTGGCCTTTTCTCGGCTTTCAGTGTAGCCGCCCGAAGCCAGCAAATGATCTGCGCGTTGTTTCTTTGCCATCAATAAATCCAAATTGCTCTGAAGCTAATCTCAGCGCGAAGCGCACAATGGGATTCCAAAGGGTCATAGCCCTTTGGCCGCCGGAGGCGAAATTGTCTGACATCGCCGCCAAAGGCGGCCTCCAATCCTGTCTTTACTTCTTCTCCAAGCCCAGCTTGGCAACAACATTGTTGGCAGTGGTACGGGTGTACTCTTCTGCGGACAATGCTTCTTTCTCTTCCGGGGAGATGACCAGCTCCGGCTTGTTAGCAAGCGCGGTGTCGGGGGTCACTTCAAATTCCGGCGGGAAGGCGTTGTCGAAGTACATGTTCTGGAAGTCCACGAACTTGAGCTGATGAGCGGTGGAATCGAGAATGCAGAGCTCCTCGTTGGAAACAAGACCAAGCTCAAGGGCGCGCTTGGCACCGGCAAAGGTCTCGCCGCCCTGAGTGCAGGCAATGTGGCCGTTCATGTTGGCCTGAATCATGGAATCCATGATCTGCTGCTCCGTGACCTGAATGACCTGGAAGGAATCCTTGCCTCCGATGGCTTCGAACTTCTCTGCGAAGTATTTGACGCGGGGGAAGGAGACCGGGTTGCCGATCATGGCAGCCTGCGCCACGGAGGCGGTAACGGTCATGGGCTCGTACTTGCGCTCCTTGGGATCGTCCACGGAGTAGTAGCGGTAAACCGGGTCGGCGTGGTGAGACTGTACACCGAAGATGCGCGGCAGCTCAGTGATGACGCCGAGATCGTAGAGCTTGAGGAAACCAGCCATGATCGCGGTGATGTTGCCTGCGTTGCCGATAGGCACGAAAATGCATTTGCCCTTCATGTCCCAGTCATACCACTGGGCGCATTCAAAGGCGTAAGATTCCTGACCGAGGATGCGCCATGCGTTCTTGGAGTTGAGCAGGGCAACGCGGTAGTTGTCAGCGAGATGCTCAACGACCTTCATGCAGTCGTCGAAGACGCCGGGGACTTCCAATACGACTGCGCCGGAGCCAAGGGGCTGGGCAAGCTGGGCCGGGGTGACTTTGCCATGGGGCAGGATGACGACAGACTTGATGGCACCGCCAACGTAGGAGGCGTACAGAGCGGCTGCTGCAGAGGTGTCACCCGTGGAGGCGCAAACAGTCAGGATTTCATCCCAGCCGTGTTTGCGAATCAGGGAACGAAGGTAGGAGAAGCCGCAGGCCATGCCGCGATCCTTGAAGGAAGCGGACGGGTTCTGGCCATCGTTTTTGTATGCAGTGGTGAGGCTGGTCTTGGCGTTGAGGACAGGGCTGGACTCCACCACAGGGGTGTTGCCTTCACCGAGATAGACGATGTCTTCTTCCTCAAGTACCGGAGCCATGAGCTCGTAGAAACGGAAAATGCCGCGCAAAGCGGTCTTCTTGGACGCGGCGCGCGCGTCGAAAATCTTTCTCCACTCTTCTCCGGAGGTCTTTTTCAACTCGTCAAAGGTGAGGTTGTCCAGCAGGAACACGCCGCCACAGTCGGGGCAGGTGTAGTAGAGTTCGTCTGTGGGGAATCGCTTTCCGCATCCGAGGCAGAAGTATTCCATGTCACCACGATAGGAAGGAAAGATGTCGGCAGTCATTGTCTCATCCGGATAAAAGGTTTCTCTCTCATTACAATCTAATTGTAAGCGGCGTACACGTTCGCTTAAAACGGTTCGGGGTGCAACCAAAAATACGACACTTGGTTGCAGGCAATTGTTCTGTTTTACCCTTTTTTACGGTTTGAAACCGTATTTCTTGTTTTTTCGGACCTTATGAGTGGAGAAAGTTCTCTTTTTTACAGAATTGTTGACAAAAACGGAAACATTATTCATGTATTCTCCGCATTAATTACCGGGAGAACCGGATACTAACATTAAGGGGATGGATGGAATAATGGATAACCTTCAAAAAAAGTATGGCTTTTGGACAGCCACGGCCATGGTCGTGGGTATCGTCATCGGGTCTGGTGTCTTCTTTAAGGCGGACGACGTACTCAAAGCGTCCGGCGGAAGTCTGACTACGGCTCTTACTGCCTGGCTGATCGGTGGCTGTATCATGATCGTCACGGCGTACGTCTTTTCTAACATCGCCACCCGCATCGAGCGCGTGAACGGTGTTGTTGATTACTTCGAAACCGCTTACGGCGAAAAGGCCGGGTACATGGTTGCCTGGTTCCTTACCTTTATTTACTACCCGACCCTCGTGGCAGTCCTCGCCTGGGTCTCCGCAAACTACACGCAGGGCTTGCTCGGTTGGGAATCCGGCGTTTGGCCCATCTCTGTCGTGTACATGACTCTCTTCTTTCTGCTGAACTATTTCTCTCCGGTTCTGGCCGGCAAATGGCAGGTAACCTCTACCGTTATCAAGCTGATCCCGTTGGCACTTGTCGCCGTTGTGGGTGGCATTGCCGGTATGACCAGTGGCCAGACCATGCAGAACTTCATGCAGAGCGCACAGACCGTGGCTGGCAGCGGCGGTGGTTTGGCCGTGGCCACCCTGTCCACCGCGTTCGCTTATGAAGGTTGGATCATTGCTACCGTCATCAATGCGGAGTTGAAGGACGCCAAGCGTACTCTTCCTCGCGCGCTCGTTGTCGGTACTCTTGCCGTGGCCGTCATCTACATGGCGTACTACCTCGGTATCTCCGGCGTTCTGACTAACGACGAGGTGCTTGCCGCTGGTGACGCTGCTCCTGTTCAGGTCATGGGCATGGTCTTCGGTAACGCTGCAGGCACGCTGCTGACCGTGTTCGTTATCATTTCCTGTCTGGGTACCCTGAACGGCCTGATCATGGGTTCTGCACGCGGCATGTTCTCCATCGCCTCTCGTGACATGGGGCCCTGTGCAAGCCTGTTCAAGCGCGTCAATCCCAAGACCAACTCTACCACCCATTCCGCTCTGCTGGGCTATGTTCTGTCCGCTTTCTGGCTGATGGTATGGTACGGCAACTTCAACGGCTGGTGGGGCGGTTTCATGGATGTTTCCGAACTGCCGATCGCGTTCCTGTACGTGATTTACCTCTCCATCTACCTGTGGGTTATGAGAACTTTCACCGACCTCGGCGTCATCGGGCGTTTTGTCGCTCCCGCGCTCGCTGCTTGTGGTTCTCTCTACATCATTTGGGGTGCGAGCCAGAAGGACATGTTCATCACTTTCGTGGTGGTCACCTTGATCATCGCAGGTGCGGGCGTCGCCCTCATGAACAGCTCGAAGAAGTAACTTCGATTCGGATATGGCAATAAAAAAGCCCGGCTCCATTGGGGAGCCGGGCTTTTTTTGTCGGAGTTGATCAAAGCCTAGATAAACTGGGCGGCGTTGTAGCTGGATCTGACTAGTGGGGCGCTGAACATGTTCTTAATGCCGCGCTTCTTGCCTTCCTCGGCATATGTCTCGAAGACTTCGGGTTCGACGTAGCGTTTGACCAGTGGATGCTGGCGGGTGGGCTGCATGTACTGGCCGATGGTGACAATGTCGCAATCGATGGCTGCAAGATCGTCGAGGACAGGCATGATCTGTTCATCAGTCTCGCCGAGACCGACCATGATACCGCTCTTGGTGGGAATCTCGGGCGCGTACTTTTTAGCCCGGGCCAGGAGCTCCAGGCTCTGCCTGTAATCGGCCTGAGGGCGGATGGTGTCGTACAGATCAGGCACGGTTTCCAGATTGTGATTGAGGATGTTTGGGCGCGCGTCGAGCACGACCTTGAGAGTATCTTCGTCTCCCTGAAAATCGGGGATGAGTACTTCGATGGTGCATTCGGGCATGGCTTCGCGGACAGCATTGATGGTGGCCGCGAAATGGGCTGCGCCGCCGTCCGGGATATCGTCGCGGGTGACAGAAGTGATGACTACGTGCTTGAGCTCAAGACGCTTGGCGGCTTCAGCCACACGAGCCGGTTCGTCCGCGTCGAGAGGTTCCATGGTTCCGGGCGCGATGTTGCAGAAGGCGCAGTTGCGGGAACAGTTGCGGCCCATGATGAGGAAGGTCGCCACGTTCTTGGAGAAGCACTCCCATTTGTTGGGGCACTTGGCAGACTGACAGACGGTGTTGAGTTTCAGGTCGTCAATCAGACCGGTTGTGCAGGAAAAATTTTCGGATTTGGGCAGCTTGATCCTAAGCCACGGCGGAATCCGCAAAGGCTTTTCGGAATTCGTTTGCGAAGACATCTTTTGCTTCCTTCATGTCGATATCTTTACCGGCTTCCTCGGAGATAGACGTGGGCGTCGCTCCCTGGATGCCGCAGAGGGTGATCATTTGAAACAGGCTGACGTCGCGTCCCACGTTGAGGGCCAGACCGTGATAGGTGACCCACCGCTTCACGCCGATGCCCATGGAACATATTTTACGCGACTCGTCCACCCAGACGCCCGGATGGCCGGGGCGGCGCATGGTCTCCACACCAAAGTGGGCGCAGGTCTGGATGACGGCTTCTTCCATGTCGTGGAAAAACTTCTTCATGCCGCCGGGACGTTTTTCAACGCGCCAGATAGGGTAGGCCACCAACTGACCGGGAAAATGGCAGGTGATGTTGCCGCCGCGGGTGGTTTGAGCAAGAGTGATCCCCTGTGCATCCAGAAAGGCTGAATCAACATGGAGATTTTCTGCCCCGCCCTGACGTCCCAACGTGATTACCTTGGGATGCTCCAGCACGTAAACCGTATTTTCCTTCTCGCCAGCCGTGACAGCCTTGAGCGTCTCTAATTGGAGCGCCTCGGCTTCCTTGTAGTCAATTAGACCAAGATCAATAATATTCATTGGACTCTTTCAATATGAACTGTGCGCCGAAGGCGCATATATGGGATCCGAGGCGCGGGGCTTTGGCCGCCGGAGGCAAATCACCTTGCAACACCACGAAGCGGTATCCCTATTATTTCTTTTCCTCTTTTCCTCTGTACGGCAAGATCACTGCCTTGGACTTGAAGTCGATCTTCGGATTGGCAGGCCATTCTTGGGTGATCAACTGGCCGGGGAACAGCGGGCGCTGTTTCTCCCCGTAATCAACGAGAGTGAGGCCTTTGTGTGAACATGCGTACTGTCCCTGACCGCCATGCAGACGGAAGGGTTCGGAAATGGTGCGGACAGCACCCCAGTTTTTACTTCCCTTGCGGGAAAGGTAGAGGAAATTCATGGTTACGCCGTCTTTTTCAAGGCGGGCTTCAGAGGAGAGCAAGCCGAGCCACTTGGGAGCACCCTTGACCGAGAAGTTGAAGTGGCACCATGGCATGCCTTTTCCAAGCGCCGGCATGGGGCATTCTTCAACGTGGGGACAAGGTGCAATGGGCTTGAAGCCGCTTTCAAGCATCTGAACGCGTAGTTCTGAAATGATGCGGCCGGTAAGGCGGACGCCTGTCTCAATGAGGAGAATTCGTCCGGTCTCCTTGACAGAGTTGACCATGTGCTTGGTCAGTTTGTCGGCTTGCGGACGTGCGACACGGCCAGACCAATCCAGTTCGTTGAATGCATTGGCCGCAATGAGGAGGTCTGCCTTGCGGTTGATGCGGTCCATGAAATTGGCTTTTACCGTGCGGACGCGCCATGGAGTGTCTTCTCCTGCGAGCTCCTTGAATAGTTTCAGCCCAGCTTGCAGCGACTTGGGCGCACGGTCCATGCACGTGAAATTGAGTTTGCGGTCACGCAAGTGAGGACGGGACATCCAGAGGGCGATGACTGCCGTGAGCGGGCCAGACCCGAGGTCGACCACTTCGCTGCCGTCAGGGATATCGAGTTCCAGCCCGGTAAAAAGGCGGGACATGCGGTAGAGATTCCATGGCAGAAAATATGTGAGATAGGGCGACAGGAACTTCGCATCGCTCATATACTCGGCTTTGCGTTCAGAACGCTCAGAGGTGAGAGCGCGAGACATGTCGCGGATATCGTATTTGAGATGTTCGCGGTGACGTCCCTTGAGGGGCCATACTTTCTTGAGGATCGCGCCGAAGCGTTCCAGCTCAGCCTCGTTGGCCTCAGTAATATTGGGGAAAAGCCTATCAATCGACATAGGTGAATCGCATCCTTTTGAGATACCGGTCGCCGAAGGCCTCGTCCGAGGTCAGGTCCAGCGCGGTGATGGTGTGGGGCAGCTTGTGGGCGAAGTCGCGCGCCGCCGGGTCGGTGAGAAGCAACGCCGTGCCTTTGAGCGACGTGTTGCCTGCCTTGACGGTTTTGGAACGTGTGCCGGGAGGCAGGAAACCGATGGTTTCGAGATCTCCGAGTCGGACATGTTCGCCCAATGCGCCTGCAATGTATATTCGTGCCAGTCCTGCCGGGCCAATGCCTGCGTGTTTGAGCAATTCTGACATGGCGAGGTTGAAAGCGGCCTTGACCTTGAGAATTTCTTCCACATCCGAAGCGGGCAGGAATAGTCCATGGGGTAGGGCAAAAGCTGGCTCGTCTGCAATGGTTGTCACGCTGGCAGCCAATTTGGTGGCCAACGGAGTGCTTCCCTGCCCGAAGCGGCCGGATTCGTCAAGCACACCGTGGGAAAGCAGGGCGGACGTGAGAGACAGATATCCAGTCCCTGACATGCCGGCAGGAGTAGTGCCGGACCTGTCGTAAAATTCCATCTCAAGACCTTTGGGAGTCAACCTGAAGCCAGTAATAGCTCCCGGTCCGGCCGTACGGCCAAAGGAGAGACCAACGCCCTCAAGGGCAGGGCCCATGGGAACGCTGGCACAGATGCGCTCTTCGGGGGATAGTGCGAGTATGAACTCGCCGTTGGTACCAAGGTCTGCCAGAAGAAAAGGATATTCAGGCTCTTCGCCATATTCGATGGCAACCAACCCGGCGCTGATATCGGCCCCAACAAAGGGGGCGAGCAGGGGCGGAATATATGCGGGCGGCAAACTGGGGCCGAGTTTTTTCTCATCGCCGCCAGTGTAGGAGAGCGTGTAAGGAGCCGAGGCAAGGTCATCGGGCTTCTTGCCAAGCAGGAGGTATGTCATGGCCGAGTTGCCAGAGATGGCAAGGGCGTTACATTGGCCCTGCATATTGATGCCAACGGTTTGGCAGACTCTGGTGATATGATCCACCAGCAAAGCACGAAGAACAAAGCGGCCTTCAGCAGTAGAGGCTGCAGCCAGTCTGGACATGACTTCGCTGCCCAACCCGGTCTGTGGGTTGAGCTCGTTGCCCGTGACGGCTACTTCGCCGTCCACAAGTGCGGCCCAGTGGATGGAAGTCGTGCCCAAGTCCACAGCCAGGGCAAAATCTCCGGTCAGAGCTGCCTGCGCATGGACGTTGCGTTTGCTGCGGAGCGGTTCGGGGATTTCGATCTTACACGGCTCGGATGGATGCAGGCAGGAAAGTCTCCAGCCTTGATCCACCGCTTCCTGGCCGAGCTTCTTCAATTCGTCCCGGTTATAGTCCGGTGCATCAGAGAGGTAGCGAACGCGACAGAAACCGCATTTGCCCAGGCCGGAACAAAGAGGAACGCCGTGCCAGAGTCGGCTCAGAAATATGGTTTTCGCCAGAGTGTCTCCCGGAGAATGTTCCAGGGCAAGGCGGGTGCCATCGTGTGTGGTAACGAAGATGCTCACGTGATTCTCCCTTGATGCCGGGAGACTAGCTCATGGTTACGGGGCTGTAAATGATCAACTGGAGCCTTGGCAAATTGGATGGTGCCTGCTAGCTTCCGTGCCGGGAGTTCCGGAGATATGGTTAAGAATCCGTTCAAGATTAGTTTTGGAAAGAAGTCCGAAGGCGACAGGCAGGCCTATCGCGCTAAAATCGATGGACTGCATGTAAAGATAGATGGTCGACCGGCCGTGTACGTGGCCAAGGATTTGAGTCCCTCTGGCGTGGGGATTGGTTGTCCTATCGGAAAGCGTGAAGGACAGTCGTTGACAATCCACCTCTTTGCAAACGGGAAGATGGTCGCATCGAATTTGAAAGCACGAGTTGTTCGGGCCGCACCAGCCTTTACTGGGCTCACCTTCTTCGACCTTGATCGCAGACAGGCTGATACTGTTCACCGTATTGTTTTGGACGAGCAGAAGCGCCAGGCCGAAGTACGCAAAGGCAACAAGGATACTTCGGATTATACTTTCAATTTTTAGGGCCTAACCGAATTGAAACAAAAGGGGCTGCATCGATTGAGATGCAGCCCCTTTTATTGTCTTGTAACTCGAAAGAATCTAGCAGCGGGAAAGGCGCTTGAGGGCGTCGTTCAGATGTGAGAGCCAGAAGCAGACAAGGCGGTCATATTCTCCTGCCCCTTTGAGAACAGCTTCACACTCGATGCCTTCGGCCTCGAGACGGGATCGCCAACTGGTGTCGTGTTCACCAACCATATCACGGGCAGCGTGCCAGCCTGAACCGAACAGGAAGGGCAGCAGGTATGCCTTTTTGACGCCGTCCTTCTTAAAACGCTGGATCATGACATCAATGCCGGATTCCTCCTGATGTTCCATGACGCCCATGTGTACGGTCTTGTCTCGCTCCTGGAATGCATGGTGAAGCGCTTCGTAATACACGCTGCCGTCGAGCTGGCGCGTGCCGTGGCCCATGAAAAGGACCGCGTCGTGATCGCCTTTACCTTCAAGACCGATGGAGAGGATGGCCTCGGCCACCGGCTCAATGTCAGTCTCGCCGGAAACGAGGGGGAATCCAATCTCTACGCGGTTGAAACCGTCGTCTTTGAGCATGTATTCGTTGGCCAGTCGCAGGAGTTCGTGAAACTCTTTGCCGGGAACAAGGTGGAGTGACTGGATGGCAACGTGTGTCACGCCTTCTGCCAGCAGCTTATCCAATGCCTGTGGGACAGAATCTATAGTCTCGCCTGCTTTTTCCATATGGCCGCGAATGATCTTAGAGGTATAGGCGACACGCACCGGAACGTCAGGATGGGTTTCCTTCACACGTTCGGTGATGTGATTGATGGAGGCCTGGGAATTCTTGTGCCGTGAACCGAAGGCAGCGAGGACGATGGCTGTTTTCATTTATCTCTTATTCTTTTTGACCAGTGCCAGAGAAAAGTAGTGCGGGGTCTTGGGGGCGTCCTTGATGTCCATGAGGATGGACTCGCCTTCCATGCCGAGACGGGAGACCAACACGGTCTTGTCGTCAAGGCGCAGCTTCTCCAGCGTGGCGCGGATATCTTCGAAGTTTTTGTAGGCCTTTAGGATAACAGCGTTGTCGGCCACGTCAAGCTGACGTTCCAACTCTTCGGGATCGGCTACGCCCGATGTGATGAGCAGGGATTCCTTGGATTCGGTCATGATCAGACCGATTTTGGAAGCGGCAGCCTGAAAGGAGGTGATCCCCGGAATGGCTTGCAGATGAAAGCTGGGGTCCATTTTCAGGAGTGTACGCTGGAGGTAGCCGTAAGTGGAGTAAGTCAGCGGATCTCCCAAAGTCAGGAAAGCGGCGTTTTCTCCCGCGTTCAGCACCTTGGAGACGATGTCAGCGTTCTTCTTCCATGCTGCTTCCAACTCATCCTGGTCCTTGGTCATAGGGAAGCCAAGGTGCTCGACGCGAACGCCTTTTTTCAGATGCGGCTCGGCAATGGCATAGGCCGTGGAATAATCGTTCTTGGTGGATGCGGCGGCAAAGATGACGTCTACTTCACCCAACGCCTTGACGGCTTTGAGGGTGAGAAGATCTGGATCGCCGGGGCCGACGCCGATGCCGTAGAGAATGCCTGTCTGAGTCACTGATGGGTTCCTTTAAATGATTTGAAAACAATATTCGTTGATGTGGGACGGATTAATGATTTCCGCCCGGATGCAGCAAGCGATGGACAGCGTTAATGCCCTCAAGCAGTCGCATGGTAGGGCGGGACACGAGGTGCTCATCCACCAGGAAGACGTTGCGATCACGTACTGCTTTGATTCGTGAGGCGGCAGGGCCGTTCATTATACGGCGTACTTCAACCTGATTCATTGCGCCGTATTGGGCCAGATACACATCAATCTTGGCGGCCTTGTGAAGCATACGCTCCAGACCGTAAGAGGCGATGTTGGTGCCGTGGCGCGGTTTGGCGTCAGCGGCAATATTACGACCTCCGGCTGTCTTCATGACAAAGATAGGCATGGAGCCGGGGGAAAACGTAGCAAATTTCTTGTGGATTGATTCGAAAAAGACCCACGGACGTTCGTTCATGGGGATTGTGTCGATGCGCTGCAGGGCCGTCTCGATACCTTCCTTGAATTCTCCGATCATTCTTTCGGCCTGAAGTTCCCGGCCGGTGAGTCGTCCCAGCTTGCGCCAGTATTTGTACATTTCATCAATGGTGTTGGGTTGAAGTGCCAGAACACGGATGCCGTGTTTTTTTAAGGCGTTCCAAAGGCCGGGATAACCACGGAATTGCATGGGGCGAATCAGGACGAGATCAGGCTTGGCTGCAAGGAACTTTTCAACGCCATCATGAGTGGAGAACCGGGGTTTGTTCAATGCCTGATAGGGGTAGTCTTCTGTTTTGCTCACACCAATGATTTCGGTATCGAGGCCAAGATTGAAAAGATTCTCTGTGTGAGCTGCATAGAGAGAAATGATGCGGGTGTAGGGCTTCTCGAAGAAGAAGGTCGTGCCGACGTCATCGGCCATCTGTTCCGCGCGAGCGGATGTTGCGAACAGGAGCAGGAAGAGGAGTGTGTAGAAGAGCTTTTTCACAATAAATCCTATGGTACGTATGTAATAACAAGAGAGTTGGACGAATCACGCATGACCTGTGCCGTGACGCCAAATACGTCGCGGATAGTCTCGGGCGTCAGTGCGTTTCCGGGAGTACCGTGGGCGTGAATCCGGCCGTCCTTGAAGATGAGAACGCGGTCGCAGTAACTGGCGGCCAGATTGAGATCGTGGAGCACGGCGATGATCGTGCGATTATCCTTGCGGGCCAGTCGACGCAGTTCGGTCATGGCGGCCAGCGCGTGTCGGATGTCCATACTTGATGTGGGCTCGTCAAGCAAGAGTCCCGGTGTGGATTGTGCCAATGCACGGGCAAACACCGTACGCTGCTTTTCACCCCCTGAAAGCTCGGACAGGGGGCGTGCGGAAAGATGGGCGATGTCCATGGTGATCATGGCTGCGTGGGCCGCGGTAATGTCTTCGTCAGATGGCCGGGAAAAGCGTGGGATGTGTGGATGGCGTCCCATGAGCACGGCATCGAAAACCGAGAAGGGAAAGTTGAATCGGAACTCTTGCGGTACCATGGCGCAAAGGGTTGCCTGCTGTTTGGGAGAAAGTGCAGTTACGTTGCTGTCGTTGACAAGCGCCTGGCCGAAGACCGGTGAATGGTGGCCTGCCAACAGCGAAAGCAGTGTGGATTTGCCGCTACCGTTGGGCCCGACAACGGCGTGGACCAATCCCGGCTCGAATACGTGATTCAGATTGCGCAATACTTCTGTACCGCCATAGTCGAAACTCAGGTTGTCCAGAGTATAGGTGACGCTAGTCATAACGCCTCCCACTGCGGGTGCGGGTGCGGGTGAAAATCCAACAGAAGACCGGGCCGCCTATGAGGGCGGTGAGTACGCCGATTGGTACCTCGTTGGGCAGCACTGCGCGTGTGAGCGTGTCGGCCAGTAGAAGGAGAATGGCACCGCCAAGACCGGATGCAGGCAAAAGCCAGCGATTGTCGGGGCCGACCACAAAACGCATGAGATGCGGAATGATCAGACCGACAAAGCCGATGATGCCGGAGACGGAAACGCAGACCGCGCTGATGAGGGAGGCGGTGAGCAACAGAACTAGGCGAACCCGTCCGGTGTCCACGCCGAGGCTGCGGGCCGAACGCGCACCGAGCGACATGATGTTCAGGTCACGGGAAAAATAGAGGCAAAGGCAAAAACCGAGTAGGGCGGTGACGCCGGTTAGCGTAGCGTCAAGCCAAGTGCGGGAAACGAAGCTGCCCATGAGCCAGAATACGATGGCAGCAACCCGTTCGTCTGCCATGTATTTTATGAAGCTGATGCCTGCCGACAGTATGGCTGAGACAATGACGCCGGAAAGGATAAGGTTTGTCGGGGCGAATTCACCATCACGACCAGACATGGCGATTACTGCCAGTAAGGTGAGGATCGCACCAAGGAATGCCATAAGGCAAAGAGTGGTCGGTCCCAGGAAGGTCAAGCCGAGGAGCAGGGCGAGAGCCGCTCCGAAAGCTGCTCCTGAAGAAACGCCGAGGGTGAATGGATCGGCCAGAGGGTTGAGCAACAAGCCTTGGAACACTGCACCAGACACGGCGAGACCGAAACCTACAGCGGCAGAGGTGAGGATACGGGGCAGGCGAACTTCAAGCACGACGCTCTGGTAGAGTGGGTCTATTGAATTCACCGCCCCCCGCACGGCATCACACAGGATGACGAGGACGTCTCCCGGTGCAATGGCGATATAGCCCATGCCGGTGGCCAGGATCAGGGAGATGCCCAGAAACAGGGCAAGCATGACGATCATGAGACCGGAGCGGGTATGTGTGCGGAGAGCAGTGGTCATAGTCTTACGGCAGCATGTGAGTCTGGGACTGAGCGTCCTTGAGGTGTTTCACGTAGAGGTCGGCCCATGCGTCCAGAGACCCGAGGCCGCGCAGCTCGGTCTTTACCTTGTAGCCGGCCTTGGTCAGCATGACCTTCCACGAATCGTCCTCGTCGCCAGCCATGTCGTTGGAGGCGTGGTCACCAGCAACTACCATGAAGGGTTTCATGAGGATGTTCTTTTTGCCGGACAGTTTGAGGGCTGCCAGCAGGTCATTGAAATTGGGGAAACCTTCCACGCAGCCCACGAAAATGGGGTACTTGTAGGTAACCTGCATTTCGCGCTGAAGTTCAGCGTAGATGCCGGTGGAGTAGAAATCGTTGCCGTGGCCCATGTAGACAAGAGCCGCGTCCATCTTTTTGGCTTCCTCTACGTCACCCTTGAGGGCAGCAACGCCAGCGGCGATGTCATCCAGATAGGGGTATACGTCACCGGGCATGCCCAGCGCGGGACGACCAAGGCGCATGCGTTTGAAGGGAACGAATCTGGCCTTGAGAGCACGAATGGAGCGGAGGCCTATCATCAGGCTTTCCAGATCGGCAAACTCTTCACCCGCGAAGATATGCAGAGACTGAACAGCGATATCCTCATAGCCTTCGTTCTGCAGGTTTGCGATGGTTGCCAAAGGATTCTTTACGTACAGAATCTCCTTGGGAACTCCCGCATTGGCCTTCTGCCAGGCCGTGTCATTCTGGCGTTTCTGCCAGATTCCGCGGATGATGTCAGAGGTGAACGCGAGCTTAACAGGCACGCCCGGGTTGGCCTTCTCAACCTTGGACTTAATGTTCAAGATGGAATTGAGAGCCTGGGGATAGGACGTTCCAAAGGCCGCCAAAACGATGGCTTTCTTGGTAGGACCTTTCTTGTGGTGCCCAGCCATTGCCGGAGCGGCCAGCATCAAGGTCAGGGCGAATAGCAGCGCAATATTTGCGCCTTTGCAAAAGAGTTTCATGCTTCCTCCAAAAGGGAAGAAGGGCGGTTGAGGGAAATAAAAAATCCCCTTCCTCAACGTTTTCGAGGAAGGGGAACCGTTTTTTCCCTTCTATGCCAGTGGCGGTAAGCCCACGTACCACCGCGGCAAACCAATTACGTCCCAGGCAGGTCTTCCGGCTGGTTCCTCCCACTTTCGCCTTCCCAGGAATAATCCCAGTGGCATATTGAAAGCAGTTCATCGGAACGTCACGGCGGCGGGTCCGCTCCCGAGTCTCACGGGATTCCCTATCAAGTTCAAAACACCTGAGGAGGAACGTATTATGTCCTGTAAGGCCTTTACGTCAAGGCTTCTTTGTTTTCCATGTGCACTCGCGCCTGGAAATTCTGAAGCATTTCCTCTGTATCGATGACCAGAGCATCGGACTCACCCATCATGCCGTAACCGAGAATGGGCACCTCGAAGATCTCTTCAACTGGTACGGTGAAGCCGGTGATGACCACCTGCTGCTGGCGGAGCACTTCGTCCACCAGAATGGCGGCCTTGTATTCGCCTACGCGAACCACGATGGCCTGAGCCATTTCGATGTCCGTTACCAGCGGTACCAGGTCTAGGAGATCGGCCAGTCTGAGCAGCGAATGAACTTCGCCACGCACGTCTACGGTCTCTCGTCCATCGGGCAGTTCCACTACTTCGTTCTTGCGCGGCATGTAGATTTCGACAACGTCGCGGCTGGGAACGATGTATGTGTCGCCGCCCACCTTGCAGACCAGAGCGTCAACAATACCCTCGTTGGCCGAGCGATCCAAGGGAATGGAGATGGTGAACTTGGCGCCCTTGCCGAGCTCGCTATCAATAGTGATGTCGCCATCAAGGGTGACACGGATGGCGTTGACCACTGCATCCATGCCAACGCCTCGCCCGGAGACATCGGTGATCTTCTCAGCGGTAGAGAATCCGGACTGAAGCACGAACTGGAGGATTTCCTCGGTATTGTATTCCTGCCCTTCTTCGGCGATGCCTTTTTCGAGAGCCTTGGCAAGGATGCGATCGGGGTCGAGACCGCGACCATCGTCCTGTACCTGAATGAATGCGCTGTCGCCCTTGCGCCATGCGGAAAGGGTGACGTTACCCGTCTCGGACTTGCCCGCTTCCACGCGGCCTTCCGTCGTCTCAAGACCGTGGTCAACAGCGTTGCGTAAGAGGTGGACAAGTGGCTCGTTAAGGCTTTCCACAATGGTCTTGTCGAGTGCCAGTTCATCGCCACGCACGATGAATTCGAGCTTCTTGCCGATCTTTTGGCTGAGGCTCTTCACCAAACGGTGCATGGGCATGAAAATCTGTTTGAGCGGCACCAGTCTGATGGCATCAACTTCCTTCTGGAGTCGGCTGATGACGTTGTCCAGTTCGCGCAGTGAAGAAGCCACCTGACTCAGGTTGGAGGTGCCTCCCTGAGCGATGACAGCGTAAGTGACCATGAGCTTTCCGACCAGCTCGATAACGCGGTCCAGTCGGTCTGTAGGTACGCGGATGGATGAAATGGCCTGCTGTTGTGCGGGCTTCTCCTGCTTGCCCTTGGCAGCAGGCTTTTTCTCCGGCTCGGCTTTCTTTTCTTCGACAGGCTCTGCTGCTTCCTCTGGTTCTTCTGCCGTTGCAGTGGGGGAATCATCGAAAGCCTTGGCAGCATCTTCCTCGGATTCAATAATTACTTCGGGAGCGGGCTTGGATTCAACAATGCCCATGGAGGAAGTGCCGGTTTCCAACTGGCCGCTGAGAGCGAAGAGAAAACGCTTCTGGGCTTCGCATATGCCCAGCATGGCGGTGATAATGTCGTCGTTTACCGGCGTGATGCCGTCGGTCAGCATGTCGAGGACCGCGATGACGGCCGCGCTGGAGATCTTCATGTGTGACAGCCCAAGCGCATCCACAGCACTCCCGGCGTCCTGTCCGGTAGCTGCCACGTCGAGAATCTGTTTCTCGATTTCTTCGATGCACTGGATGATATTGTCCTGCATGGAATCTCCTGTTTACTGCGTCGTGAAATAAGTGTCTTCGTCAGGGTATACGGCAATGGTGGCATCAAAGCCCCAGCCGTAGAGAGTTTGTTTCGTATCGGGGGTAAGGTTGCACGCTGCAATCTTGAATGTGGTGCCCATGCTGGCCACAGCTGCCCAGGCGGTGGAGCCGAAGGTCAGCACTTCCGTGAGATCGATAAGAATTTTGTCTCCCGGCTCAACCGTCATGATTGCGCCCATGATAGGTTTGAACTGGGTGTCCAAATGTACCCGTGGGTCCTTGACCCTGAGGATGGTCACGCCATCTCGATTCTCAACGGAAACACCCGCGCCAACACTTTGCGACTCATCTTGTCCAACACTGGAGGCTTCCTTGATGAGGTCGAGGATCTCATTCTGTTCCTCATCGTCGTCGATGCCGTCGCGCAACTGCTCAAGCACCTGAAAAATCATGTTTACACCGCGGGAGAGGAGGACGACATTGCTTGAAGTTGCCTCTACTTCTCCAGCCTGAACTTTTTTCAGGAAGTCCTCGATCTTGTGAGTAAAATGCGACGCAGGTTCAAAGCCAGGCATGAACCCTGTTACACCCTTGATGGTGTGCAGGGGGCGTGCAAGGATTTCAATACTCTCAGCGAGGTCGTCTCCCTCGAGCATCTCCAGTCCTTCCATGACCTGAGGATAGTATTTGTCGTTGAGCTCAGAGAAGAACTCTTCAACCATCGGATCGTCGCTCATGAGCTGTCCTACTTATTCAAAAGTCCGAGTTTTTCGAGTTCTTTGTACAACTTGTCCTTGGCGACTGGCTTGACGATGTACGCAGAAGCTTCTCCGTCATAAAATGACTTGAGTACTGTCTGAGGATCATCGAGAGCCGTTGTCATGATAACTTTTGCTCTTGGTTTAAGGGATTCCTCGGCTTCCATCTTGCGGATTTTGCTGAGTGCTTCCACCCCGTCAACTTCCGGCATCATGATGTCCATGAGGATAAGATCGTAGGGCTTGCCTTCGGTGTGAGCCAGCTTGAATGCTTCAACTGCTTCGCGACCGTTGACCACAATGTCCACTTCAAACAGCGTCATCAAGAATGACCGAAGTATCTTTCTGCTTAAAAATTCATCTTCGACTATGAGCGCTCGCATTCATTCCCCCGTCTATCTCAGTATTGCTGACTGCACTTCCTATTCTTATGTAATCGGAAATTTTGTCAATATGTTGATTGAAAAATATAATGCCTCTGAATGGGTGGGTAGTAGCTTCAATGAATATCCTTTCTCATAGCATGTTATTTGCGCAGAATGTTACATAAATCTCGATAATTGGATGCGTTTTTGTAAAAAACTAGCAATTCCATAATGATGTGGTGTTTTCTTCTGAGAGAGCCTTCTGGGAAATCGGTGAGAGGCCAAGGCTTGCTAAACCATATGGGAATCAGGTACCAAGCCTCCCATGTCACGCACCATTACAGAAAAAAGAAAAAAGAAAATCGATGCCGTTTTGGATCAGAGGCAGAAAGACCTTTCTCTGGTCATGGATAACATTTGGGATCCGCACAACGTTTCGGCTGTTTTGCGCAGTTGTGATGCGTTCGGAGTATCCGATGTTCATCTTTATTACACCACTTCACAGTGGCCGGATCTAGGCAAGAAGAGTTCCGCCTCTGCAAAGAAATGGATTCGCCGAACCCGTCACATTGATCCTGCTGCCATGGTCGATCAGTTGAAAGCGGGAGGTGGGCAGATCCTTCGGACCGGTTTTTCCGCGACCGCACGACCTGTTCATGATTTCGATTTCACCAAGCCCACATCCATTATCTTGAGCAACGAGCACAACGGCACTGCGCCGGAAATAGCCGAGTTGGTGACGGATGAAATTTATATCCCCATGTTCGGCATGGTGCAGAGCTTCAATGTGTCCGTTGCCGCGGCAATCATTCTCTACGAAGCTTCCACACAGCGGCAGCGTGCTGGTATGTATGACCAGCCTTCTTTCAGCGAAGAAGAGTTGGCGCAACTTCGTGCAGAGTGGTACGAACGATAAATTTTCGCTCTAGCGTGATTTTTTAATTGAAAGACGGCTTGTTCGGGGCTACATAATCGTCCAAATAGGTTTGCAGGCTTTTACAGTGGATTGACGCTCGCAAGGGAGGAAACTTGCACGACTTGATCAAAGCAATGAACGACGGTGAAGCCGTCGTCTACCCGACCGAAACCCTGTACGCCCTCGGTTGCGATGCGACCAGCGAGGCCGCTTGTCAGAAGATTATCGACATAAAAGGAAGACCGGGGTCAAAACCGCTTCCCATGATTGTCGGTGGAATAGACATGCTGAAGCTGGTCACACAAGAGCAGCCTTCCATGTTGTCCGAGCTGGCCAAATCCTTTTGGCCCGGCCCCCTCTCCATACTGGTGAAAGCTCTTCCCGAACTGCCTTCTGTTTTATCTGATGAGGAAGGCTACACCTCTGTACGTTGGAGCGGGCATCCCTTTGCGGCAGAACTGTCCCGTCGTATGAAAAAGCCTATCGTTGCAACAAGCGCCAATTTGAGCGGCAAACCTCCGGTAGCTTTGCCTGAGGATCTGGATTCTGACTTGCTTGAGCAGGTGGGAGCGACCTACTTGGATCCGCCGTGGCCCAAGGGTGGCAAGCCTTCCACGGTAGTTCGTGTCAAAAGCTTCAATCGTCTGGAAGTCATCCGTGAAGGGGCCGTTACCGTGAAAATGCTCTGCGACAAGGGCTTTTCCGTAACTCTCGCCAAATAGAAAATAACGGGGTTTTTCCCGTTTGAGTGACATGGTAGTCTCCTCGAAAAGGGGGAATGCCTGTGGCAGTATCGGATGAGCCTTTGGCTCCACGAATTCTCATTGTCGAAGACAGCAAAGTTGTCTATCGAGAGCTCAAGCGTTGCATCGAAAGTCAGCTTGGCTATGATGTTGATGTTGTCTCTTCATACGCTGATGCTGATGCATATCTGAAGCAGAATAGCCGTAATATATTTCTCTCCATAGTCGATCTCTACCTCCCTGACGCAACAGAAGGGGAAATAGTAGATCTTTTCTGTGCTCGCATGGTTCCTACCATCGTGTTTACATCCGATTTTTCCGAGGAAACTCGTAAGCGAATGATGTCCAAGGACATCATCGACTATGTGGTCAAGGACGCTCGTGCTGTCGAGAATGTTATTGATTATGTTAAGCGCCTATCCCGAAACAGGGATATCAAAGTGCTGGTGGTGGACGACTCCGGTTCCTTCCGTTTTCATCTCTCATCGCTTCTTCATAAGCAGATGTTTCAGGTAGCTGATGTCGTCGATGCCGAAGGTGCATTGGCGGAGATCGAGAAGAATGATGAATATACTGTGGTAATCACGGATTACCAGTTACCTGGGATGGACGGTGTGGCTTTGACCAGGAAGTTGAGAGAACTTCATAGCAAGGCCGAGATGATTGTTATTGCGATCTCAACAGCTGGGGACCCTTCTCTTGCTGCCCGTTTTTTCAAGACAGGCGTGAATGACTTCCTGTCGAAGCCTTTTGAAGCAGAGGAGTTTTATTCGCGAGTGAATCATAATGTTGATGTTCTTGAGACGATCCGTGCTCTCAAGGATGCTGATAAGGTCAAGAATCAGTTTCTAGGGATGGCCGCTCATGATTTGCGTAGCCCCATCAATGGCATTCACGGGCTTTCGGAAATGTTGTTGGAGGATATGTGCGGTCCCATCAACGAAGAACAGCGCGAAATGATCAGCTACATTCATTCAGCTAACAAGCATATGAATTCACTTGTTAATGATCTGCTTGATATTTCAGTTATTGAGTCCGGTAATCTCAAGCTGCTCAAGGGAGAAGCCGCTCTGGCCGATATGTTGGCTGAACGATGCCGTATTCATTCTCTCGCCGCCTCACGTAAGTCCACCTCCATTGGTTCTACAGTGGAAGAGGTTCCGAATTTTGCCTTTGACTATCGTCGGATGGGACAGGTCATGGACAATTTGTTGACCAATGCCATTAAGTTCTCACCTCATAATTCGAAGATCGAAGTGACCCTCGGGATGGAAGACGGGCATGCCAAGGTCTGCGTATGCGACAATGGTCAGGGAATCCCTCCGGGTGAGGAAGAATTGCTTTTTCAGAATTTTAAGAAGACCAGCGTGAAACCAACTGCTGGTGAGTCGAGCACCGGATTGGGGCTGCCTATCGTCAAGAAGATCGTTGAAGCCCATGGCGGTCGTGTCTGGGTTGAGAGCGTCTACGGTCAAGGCTCATCATTTTGTTTTACCCTGCCTCTTGATTGATTGCTTTTCCCTTCATAGTGTTTGGCCTTTGGGGCGACATCAGGTACAAGGAT
Organism: Pseudodesulfovibrio sp. zrk46; assembly: GCF_012516435.1. Taxonomy (NCBI): domain Bacteria; kingdom Pseudomonadati; phylum Thermodesulfobacteriota; class Desulfovibrionia; order Desulfovibrionales; family Desulfovibrionaceae; genus Pseudodesulfovibrio; species Pseudodesulfovibrio sp. zrk46. The sequence continues at coordinate 3,958,928 of NZ_CP051216.1, read as the reverse complement.
TCCACTTTGTACCCGTGGCATTTGCTGTCCGGACGGTTATGATTTTACAGACACAGGAGTGTGCAGCGTGGAAGTCAAGGAACCATGCCCTCATTGCGGCGGCGAGATAGTAAGATACCACAACCCCACACCGACGGTAGACGTCGTGATTCTCGTCCCTGACGGAACTCCGGAGGGTGATGGAGTGGTGCTGATTGAGCGACTGAATCCGCCGTATGGCTGGGCGTTGCCCGGAGGTTTCGTGGACGCAGGTGAAACCTGCGAACATGCTGCTGTGCGTGAGATGAAAGAAGAAACCGGGTTGGATGTAGTCTTGACTGGATTACTCAATGTCTACTCTGATCCGAAGCGTGATCCTCGTCAGCACACTATGAGCGTAGTGTATACTGGTGTGCCTCGTGATATCGCCAAGCTTCAGGCGGGCGATGATGCGGGTAAAGTAAAGGTGTTCCCGTTGAACGAGTGGCCGGAATTGGCTTTTGATCACGGCGATATATTGAATGATTTTATGATGACCTATGGTCGTTTGAACGCAAAATAATAAGGTTGATTGCAGGTTATGTCCCTGAAAACCCTTTGTATGACCCTTGGCGATCCGTGCGGGTTGGGCCCAGAACTTGTGGTGCGTCATTTTGCCGATGAAACACCTCGTGCCAATGAGCGGTTGATAATCATCGGGCCTGAGGTGGCCTTGAAGCGCGAGTTGAATCGTTACGGCGTGCCTCAGTTCCATGAAAAACTTGATTCACTCGATGAATTACAGGGCAAAGGCGCTGGTATCTATCTTTTCGAACCTCCGGAATTGTCGAGACTAGGCTTTCCTCCGGGCAAAGCCGTTGTTGAAGGCGGGTTGGCCGCCGGAGCAAGTCTGGATGATGCCGTATCGCTGCTGAACAGTGGTGTGGCTGACGGTCTCGTTACTTGTCCGCTGAATAAGGCCATGCTTCAGAAGGCTGGCTATAAGTTCCCGGGACATACTGAATTCTTGGCTGAGAAATTGGGCGTAGGGGCAGACAAGGTGTGCATGCATCTGTGTGGTCACGATCCTCACAACCACGAATCGCCCAAACTGCGTGTGAGCTTGGTAACGACGCACCCCCGTCTCAAGGATGTTCCCGGATTGGTGACTCGTCAGCGTATCTTGCACTGTTTGCGGCTGACCGCTGATTTCGTGCGTGCCATGAAGCTGGACGGGGAGATCGCAGTCTGTGGATTGAACCCGCATGCTGGAGAGTCTGGCCGCATTGGTGATGAGGAGATCAAGACTATCTCCCCAGCCATTGAAGCAGCCAAAGAAGAAGGGCTGAAGGTCGCCGGACCCATTCCAGCGGATACATTGTTCCACTTCGCAGCCAAAGGCGATTATCCGGCAGTGTTGGCTATGTACCATGATCAAGGTCTCGGCCCCCTCAAGCTACTGCATTTCAGCGAGGCTGTGAATGTGACTCTTGGTCTGCCGTGTCCTCGCACATCGCCTGATCACGGCACCGGATATGATCTGGTGGGCACCGGCAGGGCGTCCATCAAGAGTTTTCAGGCTGCGCTGGATATGGCTCGTCGACTGGTGGAGGCGCGATAGCCATGGCGGACAAGTATATTTTGCTCGATCGGGACGGCACCATCATTTACGACAAGCACTATTTGCATGATCCTGATGGTGTTGAATTGCTGCCTGGGGCCGTGGATGGCCTCAAGCGTATGCAGGAGCTTGGCTACCGATTGTTGGTTCTCACCAATCAGAGCGGTGTGGGGCGCGGTTATTACGACGATGCTTCGGTCAACGCCTGCAACGGCCGGATGGAAGAACTGTTGGCTCCCCACGGCATTACTTTTGATGGCATTTATTATTGCCCTCATACCCCTGAGGATGAATGTGATTGTCGGAAGCCTGCGACCGGACTCATGAATCAGGCTGCAGCTGAGCACGGGTTTGAGCCTGCTGATGCTGTGATGATCGGGGACAAGGAAGCAGACATGGGCGTTGGTAAGAATTCAGGTAGCATCACGATACTGGTTCGGACAGGTAAAGGTGCCAAGCATGAAGAACGATGCAAGGATATCGCCGACCATGTGACTGATGACTTGCGAGGGGCTGCCGAGATCATTGCCAACTTGTAGCTTTGAATTTTGACAAACAAAAAAAGCCGGACTTGCTGCGAAGTCCGGCTTTTTTTTAATGGCGAATGTTAGCGTTTGTTACGCTTGTCGAGGATGTGAGCACCAAAGCACATAATGGCGGTGAACCCGACCTCGATTGCGGTCATGGGAAATGCCATCCATCCAAGTTCTGTCCAGTAATTCATCGTCGCTTCCTCCCTTTGGCAAAAAATCGACCTAACAAGTATGAAATATGCTGTAAAGGATAAAACAAAGGCGGCCAGTGGCCGCCTTTGTGATTTTGATGTGTGTATGGGAAGTTACGCCATTTTCTTTTGGGCGAATTTGAGCATCTTGGCCGCTTCGTTGAAGTCGGGGTTGATGTTCAGAGCATTCTGCGCAGACTGAGCCATCTTGGCCCATTTTTTCCAGTCATAGTACAGTCGCCCAACATTGTAGTGGAGATACTCGTCTTCTGAGGTCAGGGTTAACGCCTTGAGGTAGTACTTCTCGGCAGTGTCAAAGTCCTGCATCTTGCGCAGAACCATGCCGATACGGTTGTACAGATGGATGGCGTTGGGATCATCCTTGAGGGCGTCGTCAAGCATATGGAATGCTTCTTTGTAACGTCCTGCATTGAGGTAGCGGTCCGCAATGTCCGCTTTGAGATCGGTGTCGCCGCCAAAGTCTTTGACCAATTGGTCGAAAACGTCCTTGGCTTCATCCCAATTCTGGTTGTCGAGGTGTTCCTGACCCTTGTCCAGCTCTTCCTGCTTACGGGCTATCAAAGCCTGTGCATCATTCTGTACAGACTGGTTAAGAGCCTTTTGCAGTTCCTGCAGGAGTTCCCGCATTGCATCAAGCAGTGCCCGTTCTTCGCCCGGGGTGTAGCTGATGATGAGCGGGTATACTTCGCGAATCTTCTTGTCGTTGTTGAGACTCTGAGTAACCTTGAAAATCAGCTCTTCAAACTCGTCTCTCTCTCCCTTCATAACCGGGTTTTTCAAGAAAAGAATTAACCCGTCATGGATTGCCTGTACGGCGGCCATGTACTTGCCCTTCTTGAGCATTGTCGTGACGGTATTGAGTTTCTTACGTGAACTTATCAGCTGATTGGACATGTGTACCCGCTCTTGTCAGACGTCGATGCGCTATGCTTATTTGCCGGTGGCCTCTTTCACCATCTCACGGAAGCGTGCAAAAAAGTACTGGCTGTCGTGAGGGCCGGGGCCGGCCTCGGGATGGTGCTGGATGGCCAGCAGCGGTTTTTCTTTGTGGCGAAAACCTTCCAAGGTTTTGTCATTTAAATTAATATGCGTGGGTTCGAGAAAATTCAACCCCTCGATATCTACACAAAAACCGTGGTTCTGGGAAGATATCTCGATCTTTTCAGTGCCGAGGTCCATGACAGGGTGGTTGCAGCCGTGGTGGCCAAACTTCAGCTTGAAGGTTTTGCCGCCCATTGCCAAGCCAAGAATCTGGTGGCCGAGGCAGATGCCTGCGATGGGGAAGTCCTCGTACAGATCCTTGGTAGCTTCTACGGCAGTAGTGACAGCTGCCGGGTCGCCGGGACCATTGGAGAGGAAAATTGCATCGGGTCCGAGCTCGCGTATCTGAGCAGCGGTGAAGTGGGAAGGCACGACGAGCATGTCAAATCCTTCGGCCGCCATGAGGCGCAGGATGTTCCACTTGATACCGAAGTCGTACACGGCCAGTTTCGGGCCAGTGCCTTTCCAGGAAAAATTCTTGAGATCGTCGATGAACTCGCGATCCTTGCCATTCCATATGTAAGGCTTCTCGCAGGAAACACGGTCGGCAAGGTTGAGGCCTTCCATGTTCTCGATGGATTGGGCCTTCTTCACCAGTTCGGCAGGATCTACATCACCGGTAGCCATGTAACCGCGCTGTGCGCCGTGGATGCGCAGATGGCGAGTCAGGGCACGGGTGTCGATGCCTTCGATGCCCATGACGCCGATCTCGGTCAGGTATTCAGGCAGCGGAATGGTAGAGCGCCAGTTGCTGGGGTTCTTGCAGCATTCCTTAACGATGAAACCTCCAACCTGAACTTTGTGAGACTCTACGTCCTCAGGGTTCACGCCGTAGTTTCCGATGAGGGGGTAGGTCATTGTGACCATCTGCCCGGTGTAGGACGGGTCGGTGAGGATCTCCTGATAACCGGTCATGCCGGTGTTGAAGATAACCTCGCCGCTCGCTTCGCCGTTGCCGGTGAAGCTTTTGCCTTTGAATATGGTGCCGTCTTCAAGGGCCAGGATAGCTTTCATCACTCTCTCTCCAAAATGGTCTTCGCTTTTTCGAGGTCTTCAGGCCTGTCTACGCCGTGACAGGTGTGCCTCGTTTCAGTCACGTAAATATCAATACCGTCTTCAAGCAGACGAAGTTGCTCCAGCTTTTCTCGTTGTTCGAGTGGGCTGGGATCGAGCTCGCCGAATCGCATGAGCGCTTCCATGCGGAATGCGTAAAGCCCTATGTGCAGCAGGAATCCGTGGACCTTCTCGTCGCGGTCAAAGGGAACCAACGAGCGAGAGAAGTAGAGGGCTCGTCCGTTCTTTGCTCGAACCACTTTAACGCGATCCGGTGACTGGGCGTCCTCATATCCTATGGCCGTTGCCAGTGTGGCCACATGGACCCTGCAGTTTTCAAACGGCGTCAGCAGGTCGGTGAGCATGTCCGGTTCCAGGCATGGTTCATCACCTTGGATGTTAACCACGACTGCGTCCGAGTCAATGTCGAGCTTGCGTGCGGCCTCCAGAACACGGTCTGTACCGCTCTGGTGATCGCTGGCGGTCATGACCACCGGCACGCCGTGCGCTTGGGCAGCGTCGAAGATGCGCTGGTCGTCTGTAGCCAGTGTAACACTGGACATTTGCGGACATTTTTTTGCCCGGTCGTAGACGTGCCAGAACATGGGCTTGCCCATGATTTCAGCCAGGGGCTTGCCCGGAAAACGCGAGGATTCGTATCTCGCGGGAATGATTCCATGACACTCGGGGAATTTGCTCATCGTCTTGTGCGCTGTGGCTTGTTAAACTTTATTGAGGAATTCGGCAACCTGTTTAGACACGGCTTTCGCGCCGCCCTGACGGTCCCTGATATACGCCTTGGCTTCCTTGACTACTTCCTTGCGTGGCTTGGTGTTGTCCAGGATGTCGATCAGAAGATTGAGCACGTGCTCGGCATCTTCGCCCTCATGGGCAATGCCTTCATCAATTATGTCCCTGCCAACCCAAGCGAAATTAGTCCAATGTGGGCCGGTAACAGGGGTGACCCCGCAGGTGAGCGGCTCCAGAAAGTTCTGTCCGCCCAACGGTGCCAGCGAGCCTCCTACGAAGGCTGCTTTGGCCAATCCGTAGGCCGGAACTAATTCGCCGAAAGTGTCCCACAAAATAGCGGTGCCGGGTTTTGCCGGACCAGTCATCTCTGAACGAAGGGTCCATGTGAGGCCCGCAGAGTCCAGTGCTTTGCCCCATATAGGGACGTGATGCATGTGCCGGGGGAAAACACCAATGATGGCCTTGGTACGGTATCTGACCAAAGCCCGGGCGATTTTCTTGACCGGTGTGGTTTCCTGCTTGCGAACTGAGCCGAAGACTACAAAATCGGAGCGCGTCGGGATCAGATCCTTGAGAGGGTTGTCCTTGCGGGCCATGGGGCCAGCTCCTGCCATGCGGTCGAACTTGATGTTGGGCATGACCCAAACACGGTCACGGCCAAACAGGGTTCCAAAACGGCGACCGTCGGTCTTGGACACGGCCATGACTTTTTCAGGACCGAGTGTCCGAAACAGTTCTGGCCAGGAAAGATACCCACCAAGACTTTTGGTGGTCATGCGTCCGTTGGCAAGCAGAACTCGCACGCCTTGCTTCTTACAGGCGTTCAAGAAGCCGGGCCAGATTTCCGTCTCCAGAATCAGGGCAGCGGTGGGGCGCACATAGGCGACCATGCGTTGCATGATGGCAGGAGAGTCAAACGGAAAATACCATGGCTGCACTGCAATGCCCTGACGGCTTTCGTTAATCTCTTTGGCGGCGCGGCACAGGGTGTCATAGCCCTGTCGGGTGTTGGTAGTGACCAGTACACGCAGGGTTTGGTCAAACTGAAGCTTGAGATTCTTGAGTACTTCCCAGGCAAGATAGGCCTCGCCACCACTGGCTGCCTGTATCCACAGATGAGCCTGTGCGGGCATGCCGTCGGCGAGAGTGCGTTGTTCCCAGCCTTCCTTTAAGCGATGATTGAGTTTGAGGAGAGGGAGAGCGGCCTTCCATGCCACACTGTAGACGGCCAGAGCCGATTTGATGGCAAACTGGCTCATCTTAGTTTTTCCTCTCTTTCATACCTACTTCAATAAGTTTGGCGATCAGGTCGGAGAAGGATAAGCCGATTGCCTTGGCTGCACGAGGCAGCAGACTGGTGGGCGTCATGCCGGGCAGCGTGTTGACTTCAAGCAGATAGGTGTCGCCGGACTCTGTCATGATGAAATCGCCACGACTGTATCCGGTCAGGCCCAGCGCGTCGTGAGCAACGATCATCTGCGCCTGAATGGAAGTGGTGACAGAGTCGTCCACAGGAGCAGGGCAAATCTCTTCGGCGCCATCTGCAGCGTATTTGTTTTCGTAATCGAAAAAGTCGGAGTCGGCTTTGGGAGTGATCATTACCAGCGGAAGCGGGGCGCCATCGAGGATGCCACAGGTTAACTCCACGCCGGGGATAAACTCTTCCACGAGTGCGGATTGGCACATGGCGAACACCTTATCCAGTGCAGCAGGAAAGTCTTCGGCTTTTTTCACCAGCGACATACCCAGACTGGAACCGCCTTTGTTGGGCTTGACAAAAACCGGGAGTTCCAGTTCCAGCGCTGTTTCACGCCCCTGAACAGGTGTCACAAGCTGCCATTTGGGTGTCTTGATCCCCTTGTCTTCAAAGACTTCTTTGGATGCTGCCTTGTTCAGGGCCAGATAGGAGGCAGCGGCTCCAGCACCCTGATAGGGACAGTCTGCCTTGTCGAGCACAGCCTGAATCAGGCCGTCCTCGCCGGGCGTTCCGTGTAAGTTGATGAAGGCAAAGTCAGCTTTCTTGGCGATGGACAGGAGGTTCTTGAAATCATCGGCGGGGTCGAAAAAAGTGACGTCGTGGCCCAGCTCAATGAGGGCCTCTCGGATTTTCTTGGCTCCGGAGAGAGAAACCTCGCGTTCGTCAGACCAGCCGCCCGCTATCAAAATCACATTCATTCAGGTCTACCCCTATGGTGTCGCTCATCATTTGCTCGAGCCTCAGGCCCTGTGCCTTGGTGATCTCGATGCGAGAGCGGATGTAGTCGTTAACGCCGTAGCGTTCAATAAGGTCATCGAAACGGGATTCGATGGTGACGATGGTGTCGTGGCGCACACGCTTGTCCGCATAAATAACGGCCATGGGCATGAAATAATTGGCGACGTCCATCTCGAAAGGCCAGAAAACATGGTGGGTAACACCGCTGGCAATGGCAGGATTGTTAGTGAGTTCAGCCACCCATCCGCCGCCCAGCTGGCTATGATTGCCGCCGTGGCGAATGCAGTAGGTCTTGGCAATGTCGTGAAGCAGTGCCGATGCGCGTACTGTAGGCACGTCTACATTCATGCCGATTTCTTCGGCCTTTTGTGCCAGGAAAGTCGCTACTTGTGCCACTTTTCGACTGTGGGCTGCGATGTGGTCCAGCATGGCGAACTGTTCCCAGTATACTGCACACCGAGCATCATCTGGAACGTCCCAAGACGGGTCGACAACGACCGGCATTGGTGCTGGTAATGGGGAGCGAAATTGCTCTTCAAGAATTTCAGGTGTTTCTTTGCTGCTCATGCGGTGTGTGAAACGGCTCTGTCTTGCTGGCTGCATCATCGTAGCCACCATTTCATTGCTTACCAGCATGTCTGGGAAAAATAAAGCGATGGCATACGGGTTTTGATCAGAATAAGTGGGCTAAATCAGGTTTAGTGTGCTGGTTCATATCTTGTGCAAATAAAAGCCCCGGCCAACAACGAGTCGCTGGCCGGGGTCGCATCCCTTACCTGTCCATATGTGATTTAGTGATTGCCGCAGCCGCCGTGTTCGTGACTGTGGTCAGCACCGCCGCCGCAGGTGTGCTCCATGGCGAAGCGGGGCAGGCTGTCATGGATCAGTGCTTCAACAGCCTGACCGACAGTGGGGGCACCAGAGCCGTGGTATACGTCGATGCCTACTTGATTGAAGCCCTGAAGCGGACGGAAGCCCATGCCACCGGAGATCAAGGTCTTTACTTCATTTTGAGCAAGGTAATTAACCGGAGCCATGCAGCCGCCCTGTTCGTGGGGGATGGCAGGCAGGGTTTTTACTTCCTTGATTTCACCGCCGGCGATCTCCACCAGAGTGTAGATGGCGCAGTGGCCGAAGTGGGCGTCCACACCGGCTTCGAGACCGCCGGGCATTGCAGAGGGAATAGCGACAATGGTATCCATGTCTGACTCCTTATTTTGAATCATGTAAAAGGTTGAGCATATTTGACCAGGCGGCTTCCAATAGCTGGGAGGCCGTCGAGTCTCCTGTTTCATTGATCGCCTTGCCCTGAACCATGGCCTCGGTAACTGCGTTGTCATGGGGGAATCGGCAGATAACCGGATACCCTTTCTCTTGGCAGTATTCTTCAATGGCTTTGGCTTGGGCAAGATTGAGGTCGTGCTTGTTGATGAGCACGGCCACTTTGGTTTTGAATCCTGTGCAGAGCTTTGCCACGCGCTTCAAGTCGTGCAGGCCTGACAAAGTCGGCTCAGTAACAACCACGGCGAGATTGGTCCCAGCCAGTGAGCTGATAACTGGGCAGCCGATCCCCGGGGCTCCGTCGCTGAGGACAAGCTCGTGCCCTTCTTCTTCAGCTCGTTTTCGTGCGTGCTGTTTAAGCAAGGTGACAAGTCGTCCGGAGTTCTCTTCACCGGGGAAGAGTTGTGCGTGAACCATGGTGCCGAATCTTGTTTCGGATTCGTACCATGTGCCACAGTGTTTGGACGGGAAGCTAATGGCCTGTGGCGGACAGAAGCTGACGCAGACGTTGCATCCTTCACAGCGCATGGGGTCGACGGCAAAGCCCTCATCAGTTTGGGTGATGGCGCTGAAGCGACACATGGCCTCACAGAGGCCGCACTTGGTGCATTGCTCCTGGTTGATGATTGCCTCGTTGCCGGAGTAAAACTCCTCGATGCGCTTATGCTCAGGCGAGAGAAGCAGGTGGAGATCCGGTGCGTCCACGTCAAGGTCGCAGAGAATGGCGTTATCTGCGAGGTTGGCGAAGGCGCCGGTGATGGAGGTCTTTCCTGCACCGCCTTTACCGCTGATGATGACTACTTCATGCATGAGACACCTCGTTCACAGCCTTTTGCATGCTGTTCTTCAAGGATTCGAACGTCGGCTTCAATGTCGGAATTGCCTTCACTGGGACGTAGCCGTTGGAATACGCTTCTGCCACGGAACGGTCGAAGGGAATCTCCGCCCAGATTGGGATGTCCTTCTCTCGACAGAAGTCATAGACGTCGTTGTTCCCCACTCCGGCACGATTGATGACTGCGCCCATGGGTTTTCCTATGGGAGAGAATGCTTCCCAAGCGAGGCGGAAGTCGTGCAAGCCGAAGGGGGTAGGCTCAGTGACAAGAACGATGCAATCGGCTCTCATGACGGCAGTGATAGCTGGGCAGCTTACGCCGGGAGGAGCGTCGATGAGAACATCTCCCTGGCTATTTATAGGCAGGTCATTAAGGATCTGCTTCATGAGCGGAGGGCTCATGGCCTCACCGATGCGCAGTCGGCCCATGATGAACTCATTGCCATGAGACTTGCCGGTGACGATTTCGCCCAGCTCCCGTTTGCCGGGAGTAAGGGCCTTTTCCGGGCAGATGGCGATGCATCCACCGCATCCGTGGCACATCTCAGGGAAGGTGAGCAGGGTGTCGCCCATTACCGTGATGGCTTTGAACTGGCAGAGTTCGGAGCAGGCGCGGCAACCCGTGCATTTATCCTCATCCGCATCCGGGACCTCGATATGAGCTTTACCTGTGATCATTTCTTCCGGTTTGAGGAAGAGATGAAGGTTAGGTTCTTCCACATCGAGGTCCACGGCGGTGAGCGGCGTTTCCCAAATGGAGGCAAGGGAGGCGGTAACTGTTGTTTTTCCGGTACCGCCTTTGCCGCTGGCTATGGCGTAAATCACTTGTTGGAACCTTGTTCAGCGTTAGCTTGGCTGGCAACTGAGATTTCACCGGCCTTGAACTTGTCAACGGCTTGGCCAACGGTCATGCCGTCTACATCCTGACCAACCTGAATACCGGCAGCACTCAGCGCGGTGAAGGCTTTGGGACCGACGTAGCCGCTCAGGACAGCCTGTGCTCCGGCGTTGGCTACGTTTTCCGCAGCCTGGATGCCTGCACCCTGATTCATGACCTGAGAGCCGCCGTTATCCACGTATTCTGTGTGCATGGATTCAAGGTCAACAATCACAAATCCTGCCGCACGGCCGAATCGTGGATCTACCTCGTCCTGCAGGGTCGGGCCCTGACTGGTGATGGCGATCTTCTTAATTGCAGCTGAGTCCATCGGGGTGGCTTGGGAAGCGGTTGCAGGACGTTGGCCCTGTCTCGCGCACTGGCCCATGCCTGCGCCTGTCTGTCGGCCCATTCCCTGACCTCGACCTTGACCATTGCCATTACCTCGACCCTGGCCCATTCCTTGGCCACGGCCTTGACCTCGTCCCTGACCGCGCGCTCCTGCGCGGGGGCCTGTTCCGTCAAATCCGGGCATAGCCTCTTCTCCTTGTATTTTTGGGCACTCCCACTTTGGTTCGTTTTCGGCGATATGGTAGTCGCCGCCTTCCAGTTCAATGGCCCAGCCATTGGTCAGGGCCAGCGCAACACCCTTGCGGGCTTCGGCGAGGATGCGGCTCAGGGTGGGGCGGGAGACTCCCATCTTGTCCGCAGCCTCCTGCTGCATGAGCCCTTCTCCGTCCACCAATCGTATGGCTTCGAATCCCTCTATGGAGATCGCCTGGCGAGAAAGGGCGCGCATGGGAACCCCTTGGGGCTTGAAAAAAACAGCCTCCGGCATCCCCTCGACAAATCGTTTTTTCTTTCTTCGGCCCATTCATCCTCCTGGTAGAGTTTTGAACCTATGTTCAAAATAATGATATGCCCATGAAGGTTGAAGTCAAGATAAATATGAACATATGTTCATAGATAAAAGAGTGCAAAGGTAGGGAATAGAAGAGATATATCTGGAAGGATTAGACTTCCCGAATCGGTATAATTCAAAAAAAGTTGGA
>NZ_CP051216.1:3440000-3642500 GCF_012516435.1 Pseudodesulfovibrio sp. zrk46 | reverse complement strand
GTTCGGTAAGGATAACCGCTGAAAGCATCTAAGCGGGAAGCCCGCCTCAAGATTAGTTCTCCCTCTACATTAGTAGCTAAAGATCCCTTGAAGACTACAAGGTTGATAGGCTGGAGGTGTAAGCAATGTGAGTTGTTCAGCTGACCAGTACTAATAGATCGTGCGGCTTATTTTACATCAAAAAGGAATTCTCTCTTCTCCCTATTTACTTATATATCTCGAACCCTACGGTTCACCAAATTTTCTTGGTGCCCAAGGAGGAGGGGGTACACCCGGTCCCATTCCGAACCCGGTAGTTAAGCCCTCCATCGCCGATGATACTGCATGGTAGCGTGTGGGAAAGTAGGTCGGTGCCAAGTAAAATTTAAAAGGCTCTCAGTCGTTAGACTGAGAGCCTTTTCCTTTTGGGGCCGTGGAAGGTTGTCTTGCTAATTAGTCCGTCAAACGAAGATGTTATTCAATAATTTTGGCTAGAGCTTCTTCTGCTTCCCACAGAGCATCATCAATTTGTTTGACGTCATTTAGATGAAATTTACGCTCCATCGTGTTTTTTGTTATATTTGCTGGGTCCCGTTGTTGCAGGTTATCCAATATTCGAAGGTATCTTTCTAGTCCAAATTGTTCTACTTTGCGTCGAATTTCACCAATCATATCCAAGGCGACGTTGATGAATCTGTTGTCTGAATATACTTTATTCCAATCGACCTTTGTTCCATTGTCGATTCTGAATTGGCGTATTAGCTCATCAACATATGCTTTTCTTGCTTCTTGAGTTGTGTTCTCTTCGCCAAACAACACTGAAGGCGCGTTAAATTTGTCAAGGCTTGGTATTGTTCCTCTCACACTAATAAGAAAGTAACGCATAAGGGGCCTTGGTATTACACCTTGGGTAAATGTAATGCGAGCTTGGGTATCTGCTTCTGAGTTTTCCGGCCAAATCAGCTTTTGCTTAGGAACTCGAATAAAACAGTATTCAACAAGAATCCGTCCAACGCTATCAATTCCTCTTTTTTCTTTAACTAATGAAAGTTGAGATATATCTTTGAGTGCTTCAATACAATCCTGATCGTATGTTTGACTATTCCTGAATTCCTTCACTGCATTTTGTAGTTCTTGATCAACTATCTTCTTATTTACACCAGAATTCAAAAGATTGTTTCTTAGGATACGGGTGAATAGCATTAGTTGCTTATTACCTGCACGTTTAGTTCTGCGACATATATTGAGTATCTGTGGATCCATCAGCACAACCCTTTGGTTTCGGTAAGCGATATAAGAATACATTTTTTATACATTTTGACGCGTTATTGTACAATTGATGGTGTGGGGAGCATAAAGGAATCAATAATTGCTTTGATTGGTGTCTTGTGAAACTCTGTAGTTATAGGCTCTTAGTGAGGAGGCACTATGTCAGAACTCAAAGTTGTCTCTAAAGTCATACCGATTCGTAATAAAGAAATTACCAAGAGCAAGCTTGTTACGGCAGTCGGAAAAGTCTTAGCAGATGTTGGGTTTCAGCAATTGGGAGTTAATCAAGTTGCACGTGAGGCCGGTGTAGATAAGAAGCTTATATATAGATATTTTAATGGATTAGAAGGGCTTGTTGCTGCTTATGGCGAAACTATAGAGTTTTGGCCAAGTGCTGCTGAGTTAGTTGGAGATCAGAAAGATGAAGTTCGGAGGTTAGAACCGCATGCTTTATTGGGCTTGTTCTTTAAAAGATATCTTCGAGCTATTCTGGCTAGGCCAAATACACTTGAGATTTTAGCCTGGGAGGCAATCGAGCGGAATCACCTTACGAAGACTCTAGAAGAAGTGCGTGTTAAGACAGCATTAGAGTTTTTTGAATTGATGGAATCAGATCCATCTGATGATGTCGATTTGACGGCACTTGTTTTGATTTTAGCTGCTGCTGTTAATTTCTTGGCTATTCGGTCAAGAATTCATAAAACCCTCGGCGGTGTAGATCTGCAGTCTCCAGAAGGGTGGAAGCGAATTGAGAGGACGCTTGATCAGTTGACACAAGGAATTCTAAAGTAAAAGAGCCCGGGAATTATACCCGGGCTCTTTTGCTATTTGTTCTTTCCACGCTTTGTCCACAGCTTCATTTCTTTCATCTTTTTCCGCCGTTCTCTTTGAAGCGATTTGCAAACTAGTGGCATCTTCTTCTTGTAGCCATATTTTTCGCGATATTCATCAGCTGTCAATCCGTGACTGGCAAGGTGCTTCTTCGTCAGAATCTTAAATGATTTACCACATACACAACAGAGTATTGATTTTTCGCGAATTGCCTTTGAAGGTTCTATCACAGCTTCTTCTTCTACGGAAATGCTCCCGCCTTCAGCAATAGACTTGATTCCGGCTGCAAGCTTTTGCACCATCGAAGTTATTTCATCTTCTGTCATGGTACGTACACTTGCCTGAGCTTTAACAATTTCCAGGGCTTCTTTCAGATAGTCTTCCATGAGTTCATTCTCCTTAAATATGTAAACAGTCATAGTACTATAAAGTGGCCATGTTAAATGCGCTATAAAGATTCTTTGAGAGGTATTTAAGTTTCATTGTTACAATACAGAGTTTCTAGCATAAAATGAGTGTAGTGTGTCAACAAATGCATCAGCACAGATAGTATCGATGGATTGGCTCAAATCGCAGAATATGAATTTCTTGCTTTACAGCCCTCTGTGCAGTATAGGATTGAGCGTTGAGCGAGGGGTTTTACGCACTTTTAATTGGAATGGAGTTGATATGAGTTCGGAAACTGGAAAAGTCCATAAATTAGAAGATTTTAAGTCCGAAGTGACTTCCGAAAAAGCGGAAGAAACTACTCCCATGGCTAGTATGGCTGCTGCTCAGAAGGATATGAGCAAGGTTGCAATGATTGTATCTTTGCTGGCTGTTCTTCTGCTTGTAATTTTCTTTTTCGGCATGAATCGTAATATAGCCGGCTTGACTGATGAGGTTAAAGCCCTAGGCGTACTGCGTGAGGATGTGGCCAGTCTTGATCAGCGTATGGTGAAAATGCAAACCGAAGTCCCTGCAGAGATGAAACGTATGATCACTTTCGACATGGTTAACGAGATGGCCATGAAGGCCTTTTATCTGACCGATACTTTGGAAGACGAAGCCATGCGTGCAAAGATGCAAGAAGTTTTGGCAGGTTTGAAAGAGGTTAGAGCTGGGCTTGAGAAATAGTCTTAATCATTATTGTCCGATTTTGAGGCGTAACGCATAGTCGTTACGCCTCTTTTTTTGGTCCATACTATTCTGCTTGTATTGATCAGTGTTGATCAAAGATGTGTTGACATGAGCTGTTTTACGATCTATGTTCAGTTGAAGATTAATGATCAACAAGCGTTGGTTGGTTATGAGTAAGAAGTATATTAGTTTGAGAGAGGTCGGCCGTCAGTTGGATATTCCGCCGTCAACTGTCGTGTACTATAAAGATAAATTTGACAAATATATTCCATCTGTCGGTGGTGGTGGTCGCCGTCGTCGGTATCCTGTAGAGGTCTTGGAGATATTCAGGAGGATTCGTGAGATGTTCAATGATAACTGGTCTACTGATCAAATCGAAAGAGAATTAGCATTGAAATTCAGCTTATTAATGAATGATCAACAAGCTGAACAGTCTTTTGAACAGTCTGTCGCAGAAGGGGCCACCGAGGGGCTTGCACGAGAAATTAGTGGGGTCTTGTCCAAGGTGTCTGAGGCGCTTGAGGATCAGTCTCTCTTTAGGAGCGAGATTCGCTCTCTCCGTGATGAGGTCGCTTTGCTCCGTAAAGAGCGCCATGACGCCGAGGTTCGCTATGAGGAGCGTATTGATTTTCTTGAGCGAGAGTTGAGTGTTGTGAGGCGCCGCGTTTCAGGGCGGTTTGCAAGTGGTGAGATTGATTTTCCTTCTGATGAGTTTCTTTCCAGTCCTCTTGTGATTTGCTCAGATGGTGAATACCTTGGAGTTCAAGGGAAAGGGCGTAATCATTTTTCCTTGAAAGATTTCGTGCAATTGATTGAGCGCAAGGTTTCTGACTCGGTCGCTGTTGAGACTTCCTGGAAGCATCAAGATGACAATTGGGTGTTGGTTGTTCGTACCGATGATAGTGCAGAGGGGCGTGGGCAGGATATTGTGTTGGTTGCAAAGACGACTGTAACACCAAGCAATAATAAGGTAACTGAGATCGTCAGACTCAACATTGATGGTAATGACGCACCTGATGCATTGCTGTTAACTTTGTTCCGTCAATTGCGCTCGGTGTTTAACGGATAGCTCTATTTTTTTTGACTGAATTGACTCTAGAAAAAATCTTGATTCTTTGACTTGTTTCGCATATATATTCACTGCTAAATGTACCACAGTTAGTTAGTTCGCCGGTTCGATGGAGGAGACGGTATGCCCCAGGTCGCAGCTAGGATTACGACTGATCAGGAAAAATGGCTTAAGGATTACTTCAAGACCAAAAGCGCTGGCGCTGAATTTATTCTGCCCTGGGCCGTGGATGTCTTTTTCAAGTCTATCCGCAATGTGTCTAGCGATTTTTCGGTCGCTGAACTCAAAACTATTCTTGAGTCACATAAGGATGTAAAATTACTCCCTAACCAGTCCAAGCAAGCTTATCTTATGTTGCGTGTCGAAGAGGCGTGTGATGAGCATAATGTGCATATTCAGCATGGAGCTAGTAAGTCCAATTTGGAAGTTAAGTTGCGCCGGTTGACTGATCTTCAGGCTACTGCATTGATGATATGGGCTACTGCCTACTGGGTGAGCAAGGCTTGGAATGGTGTCTCTGTCGAAGATTACGTCAAGTTGTCCTGCGGCTAGTTTCTCTGAGCTTCTAGTTCAATAGTCATATTTCGTTGTATTGCGATTATCGGTTACAGGTGGTAACGCCTGCCGATAGTCGTTTTGTTTTTTCGAAAGGAGATCGAAGTGGAGAAGCTTTCTTGCATCCTTACCATAGCAGGTTCAGATTCTGGAGGTGGTGCTGGGATTCAGGCGGATCTAAAAACCGTGACCATGCTTGGTGGGTATGGGGCAAGCGTAATTACTGCATTGACTGCGCAGAATACGAAGGCTGTGACGGGTATTCACGCTCCTTCTGCTAAGTTTGTTGTTCAGCAACTCAAAACGGTTCTTGATGATATCGATGTTAGTGCGGCTAAAACTGGGATGTTGTTCTCCGAACCGATTATCAAGGCTATAGCTCCCGTTTTAAGCAAAAAGACATTTCCTTTGGTTGTTGACCCTGTTTGTGTTGCTACATCAGGTGCCAAGCTATTGAAAGATGACGCTGTGGAAGCAATAGTGCGTATGATTTTTCCATATGCCGACTTGCTGACGCCCAATATTCCGGAAGCGGAATTGTTCTCTGGGGTCAAGATAAACGACCGTGAAGATGTGTTCAAAGCAGCACGTATTCTATTAGATATGGGACCACAGGCGGTATTAATAAAAGGTGGGCATGCGGATTCATGGGCTATTACTGACTGGTTTGTTCGAAAGGACGGCGAGCCTGTGCCATTTATTCAGCAACGTGTGTCAACCAACTGTACACATGGAACAGGGTGCACTCTTTCTGCTGCCATTGCCACTGGTCTTGGACAAGGGATGGAAATGGGGGCAGCCATTAAGCGTGCACAGGATTATTTGAATCTTGCCCTGCGCGGTGGGTACCAGCTTGGTGACGGTGGAGGACCACCCAATCATTTGGCTCCGTGGATCAAAGCAAACGGCCGAGATGGTATCCTTAGCGAGCTAGATGCGTTTGGGCGTTGGCTAGTAGCTAAAGAGGCTATAGCATCTTTGATGCCCAGAGGCCGCAGCAATGTAGCCGTTGCTTTGCCATTAGTTGATAATATTGATGAAGTGGCTGGTTTTACAGGTGGTTTTGTGAGGACTCGTCGTGGAGATGTTTTAGTGTCTGGTCATCCTGAATTTGGTGCTTCAGAAAAAACGGCCGCTACGTTGTTGGGCGTGACTCGGTTAAACTCTGATGTAGGGTGCGCGATTACTCTTGGTGTTGGTAAGTATACCAAACAGACCCTGGATGCTGTTGGTTTGGACTCTGTGTGGATCGATCGTGATAGAAAACCCGATTACATTCAGGAGAAAAATGGTCAGTTTGCCGAGTGGGGAGTATTCGAAGAACTGAAAGGGCACGTTAATTCGGAGGCTGTTCGAGCAGTAGGTGATCCTGGTGGATTGGGAATTGAGCCGGTTGTCCATCTTTTGGCTTCAAATCTAGGAGAAATGCGCGACTTGTTGGCTCGTTATGCGGAGTCATACAAGGAAATTGAAGGGCAATAGTCTCGATAGATGCGTATTTCCGAGTTTATTTCTCTTTTGGAGGTTGACATATCAGCCGGGCCTTGCTTAATAAGCACGGTCTTTATGCGGGCGTGGCGGAATTGGTAAACGCGCCAGATTTAGGATCTGGTACCCTAGGGTTTGGGGGTTCGAGTCCCTCCGCCCGCACCAAAGAAGTAATATTACGCACCCAGAGTGGTGTTTCAGGAGGATATTTTCATGGAGTACAATGTTGAAGACCTTTCCCCGGTAAAACGGAAGATTACCGTTCAGGTTCCGGCTGAAGAGGCCAACGCCGCCATCATGACCAGCATAGCTATGTATCGCATGCAGGCTGACGTTAAGGGCTTCCGCAAGGGCAAGGTGCCCTCCAGCGTTGTTGAGTCCCGTTACCGTAAGCAGATTTATGGTGAAGCTACCACTGATCTGATCAACTACCAGATCAATGAAATCATGAGTGGTCTGAGCATCCAGCCCATGTCTCGCATTGATGTGGACGCTAAGGAACTGGAACGCGACACTGATTTCACTTACTCCATCGAGTTCGAAGTCGCTCCGAAGCTGGACCTGCCCGAGTACAAGGGCCTGGCAGTTGAAGAGGTTAAGGCTGTGGTTTCCCCTGAGGAGATTGCTGAAGTCGAAGAACGTATCCTCCAGAATAATGCTGAAGTGAAGGTTATCGAAGAAGTTCGCCCTGCTAAGACTGGCGAAGTTGCTACTCTGACCTTCGGTGCATACCAGGACGGCAAGATCGTCGAAGGTATCCAGGCTGAGAACTTTGATCTGGTACTGGGCGAAGGTCAGTCCCTTCCTGAGTTTGAAGAACTGGTCAAGACTCTTTCCTCCGGTGAAGAGGGTGAGACTGAGATCACTTTCCCCGAAGACTTCATCAACGAAGGCCTTGCTGGTCAGACCGTGACCATGAAATGCAAGGTTCACGCAGTAAAACAGCGCTTCACTCCTGAAATGAGCGATGAAGTGGCCAAGAAGGCCGGTTTCAGCGATGTTGAAACCATGCGCAAGGGCATTGAAGAGTCCTACGCTGGTCAGCGCAAGCAGATGAACCAGTCTGCTGCTCAGAGCAAGCTTCTTGGTGACATCATTGAGAGCATCACTGAATTTCCGCTGCCTCCTTCCATGGTTGAAGACCGTATTGACCGCCTGATTCAGGATCTGGAATACAAGCTGGATCGTCAGGGTAAAGGTCTTCAGTCTCTTGGCAAGACTCCTCAGCAGATGCGTGATGAGTTCAAGGACGAGGCTGAGAGGACTGTTAAGACTGAAATCTTCCTGCTCGCAGTTGCAGCAGAAGAAGGTCTTGAGATTTCTCCTGAAGAAATCGAAGCGACTCTGTCTCAACTCGCCATGCAGACCCGTCAGCCGCTGCACGAACTTAAGAAATACTATGAGGATAACAACCTCATCGTACCTCTCAAGGACCGTCTGCTCTGCGACAAGGCTTCCGAGCTGATCTACGACGCTGCCAAGGTTACTGAAATTGAGCCTCCGGTTGCTGGTAAGGCTGCTGCCAAGGAAGAAGCTCCGGCCAAGGAAGAGGCTGCTGAAGGTTCCATTACATTTGACAACAAGGCTGAAGCTGTCGAATGGGCCGTTGCCAACTTGGGCATCAAGGAATCCACTGCAAAGAGTTATTCCCTTGCAAAGCTGCAGGAGCGTGCTGAAAAGTTCCTGGCAGAGAAGGAAGACTAGTTTAAAAGCTTTCCTCAAAGGAAAAAAAGATCACGGCGGTCCGGATTCCCGGGCCGCCGTTTTTTTTGTAGCATCCTCTTGACCTTCAAGTGATCATACCTATTTAGTTCGAACCGTGAGCAGGAAGTTTATCCTTGTCCTCACTGATGAAATGCCGCATACTCGATTATGCTTGATACTTAGCGGTAAAAGGCCTGTCAGGCTTAAAAAATTGTTAGCCAAGGCGTAATGTTGCCAACACCGCTGGCCGATAAACTACAAAAGAGTTTTCAAGGAGACATACATGGTCGCCATCCCGATGGTCATTGAAACGACCGGTCGCACCGAACGCGCATACGACATCTACTCCCGACTTCTCAAAGACCGGATCATCCTGCTGGGGAGTGCCATCGATGATCACGTAGCCAGCCTTATCTGCGCCCAGCTCCTTTTTTTGGAGTCCGAGGACCCGGAGAAAGAAATATATATGTATATCAACTCGCCTGGCGGAGTGATTTCCGCAGGGATGGCTATTTATGATACCATGCAATATATTTCAGCCCCTGTAGCGACCCTGTGCATGGGCCAGGCTGCCAGTATGGGAGCATTTCTTCTGAGTGCAGGTGAGCCCGGTATGCGTTACGCATTGCCACATAGTCGCATTATGATTCACCAGCCATTGGGCGGTGCTCAGGGGCAGGCCACTGATATTCAGATCCAGGCCCGTGAGATTTTGCGATTGAAAGAAGAACTGAACAAGATCCTGGCTGACAATACAGGTCAAAAGCTGGAAAAAATCCAGGAAGATACGGAACGTGATTACTTTATGACCTCGCAGGAGGCCATGGAGTATGGTATCATCGACAAGGTGATGCGTTCCCGTGAAGACGCAGTCCAAAAGGATGAAAAGGATAAGTAACAATGGCAGAGACTAATAACACTTCTTCAGAACTCAGCTGTTCTTTCTGCGGCAAAACGCAGGTGGAAGTGCAGCGGCTTATTGCAGGCCCTGACGTATACATCTGCGACGAGTGCGTGTCCCTGTGCAATGATATCATGGCTCAGGAGACCATTAGTGAGGAATTTGAGGACGGCCGTTTGCTGCCTCCGCAGGAAATCAAGGCGCTTTTGGACGAGTATGTCATTGGTCAGGATCAAGCAAAGAAGATCCTTTCCGTTGCTGTGCATAATCACTACAAGCGTGTCTTTTACGCTGCTGCCAACGCTGGTGCGGATGATGTCGAAATCGACAAGTCCAACATCCTGCTTATTGGCCCCACTGGCTCTGGTAAAACTTTGCTTGCACAGACCTTGGCTCGTGTGCTCAAGGTCCCGTTCGCTATTGCAGATGCGACAACCCTGACTGAAGCCGGTTATGTCGGTGAAGACGTAGAGAACATTCTGGTGCAATTGCTCCAAAATGCAGATTATGACATCGACTCCGCCAGCCGCGGCATTATCTACATCGATGAGATCGATAAGGTTGCTCGTAAGGGAGATTCTCCGTCCATCACTCGTGATGTTTCCGGTGAGGGCGTGCAGCAGGCACTGCTTAAGATTATTGAAGGAACCGAAGCGAACATTCCCCCAAAGGGTGGCCGTAAGCACCCTCAACAGGAGTTTATCCGTATGGATACTTCTAACATCCTGTTCATTTTGGGTGGTGCTTTTATCGGTTTGGATAAGATCGTGCAGAAGCGTTCTTCCGGTTCCGGTATGGGCTTTGGTGCGAAGGTCGAAGCGAAGAAGGAAATGACTCTTGGTGAGTCCTTCGCCATGTCCGAGCCCACTGACCTGATCAAATTCGGTCTTATTCCCGAATTTATCGGGCGTATCCCGGTGCAGACTGCTCTGGAAGAGCTGACCGAAGAAGATTTGGTTCGCATTCTTCAGGAACCTAAGAATGCTCTGGTTAAGCAGTACAAGAAGCTGTTCGAACTGGACAAGGTCGAATTGCGTTTCACTGAGAATGCAATGAAGGCAATTGCCAAGCAGGCCATTGAGCGTAAAACTGGTGCTCGCGGGCTTAGGAATGTCCTTGAAAAGACAATGCTGGAGATCATGTACAAACTGCCGTCTATGGAAGGTGTTCGTGAATGCGTGATCAATCAGGCCGTTGTCGAAAAGGGCATGGAGCCGCTACTGATGTATCACCAGGAAGTTAAGTCTGCGTAACGGTTAGTTCAATTTCATTGACAACTACGCTTACGGTCTTACTTGGAACTTTCGACGGCAATCGCTCGCTCCCCTCGCATTGAGGGGAGGCGGGCGTCGCCATATATCCGCAACCACTCGGAGGAATAGATGCCGACTTTTGGTTTTGACGGCAAGAAATCCCCTGAAGCCATGACTCTCCCAATGATGTCTCTGAGGGAAGTAGTCATGTTTCCTCGGTCCATTGTGCCCCTGTTTGTGGGGCGCGAGGCCTCTATTAAGGCCATTGAGACCGCTGTAGCCGATTACGGCAAGCAGATTTTTCTGGTTACTCAAAAGACTCCGGAAAAGGAGCATCCTGAGGCGGATGACCTGTATGAACTTGGTACGGTCAGCAAGATTCTTCAGATGTTGCGTTTACCTGATGGTACCATCAAGGTGCTCTTTGAAGGTGTTTCTCGTGCCAAATGGGACCCGGAGCAAAGTAAGCTTATATATGAAGACGTCGAAGAAGGGGAGTATCCCCAGGCTCACGTAACTATGGTTGAGGAGTCTGATGAGGTAACTCCTGAAGCCAAGGCAATGGTGAGAGCTGTTCATGAGGCCTTGGACGAGTTTGGCAAGGTAAACAAGAAGGTTGCCCCTGAAGCCATTCTTGCCATGTCTACCCTCAAAGACCCTGGACAGTTGGCTGACCAAGTTATGCCACATCTCAAGATCGATTTTACTCGAAAGCAAGAAATTCTTGAAATCATGGACCCCACCGAGAGGTTGGAGCGTGTCTATGAACTTCTGCTGGGTGAAATTGAGATTGTCTCCATTGAGAAGCGTGTCAAAGGGCGCGTGAAAGATCAGATGGAGAAGAATCAGCGCGAATACTATTTGAATGAACAGGTCAAGGCCATCAACAAAGAGATGGGCCGCGAAGATGATCCTCTGGCAGAGGCTTCGGAGCTCGAAGAGCAGCTCGATGCAAAGCCCATGGGGGACGAAACTCGCGAGCGTGTTCGTAAGGAGCTTAAGAAGCTTCGTACCATGCAGCCGAGTAGCGCTGAATATACTGTGGTTCGTAACTACATCGACTGGGTGCTTGATCTTCCCTGGAACAAGCATAAGGACGACAAGGATACGGATATCGCTGAAGCTCGCAAGATTCTCGATGAAGATCATTTTGGTCTCGAGAAGCCCAAGGAGCGTATTCTCGAATATCTGGCTGTCCAGACTTTGGTTGAGTCCATGAAGGGGCCTATCCTCTGTTTTGTTGGTCCTCCCGGTGTTGGTAAGACGTCCATTGCCCGTTCGATTGCCCGTTCCATGGATCGCGAGTTTATTCGTCTTTCTTTGGGTGGTGTGCGAGATGAGGCTGAAATCCGTGGGCATCGTCGTACTTACGTTGGCGCCATGCCCGGTAAGATTATTCAGTCTCTCAAGCGCGTGAAGAACAGCAATCCCGTCATCTGTCTGGATGAGGTGGATAAGATGTCTGCAGACTTCCGTGGCGATCCGTCTGCCGCACTTCTTGAAGTGCTTGACCCTGAGCAGAACTACGCATTTAACGATCACTATCTGGACCTTGATTATGATCTGTCCAAAGTCTTTTTCATAACTACTGCCAACAATCTCGAAGGCATTCCTTTGCCGTTGCAGGACCGTATGGAGATCATTCGCCTGCCCGGTTATTTGGAAACTGAAAAGGTTGAGATTGCACGAGACTTCCTGCTGCCCAAGCAGGTTGAACAACATGGACTTAAGCCAGAGAACATCAAGCTCTCTGAGAATGCGATCCTTGACATCGTTCGTCATTACACCCGTGAAGCCGGTGTTCGTAATCTGGAGCGCGAGATAGCATCCGTCTGTCGTAAATCTGCTATGAAGATCGTTGAAGATAATGATCGTGATAAGGTGATTCACGTCACTAAGCAGTCGCTGGAGAAGATGCTTGGCGTAACCAAGTTCTCTCATGGTGAACGCGAGAAGGAAGCACAGGTTGGCGTCTGTAATGGTTTGGCCTGGACTCAACTCGGTGGCGAGATGTTGCTGGTTGAAGTGGCCCTCATGCCAGGTAAAGGCAAAGTTGAGATAACTGGTAAGCTCGGCGACGTTATGCAGGAATCTGCTCGCGCTGCTGTTTCCTACATTCGTGCCCGTTCTGATCTTCTTGGGCTTAAGCCCGACTTTAATACGAAGGTGGATATCCATATCCACGTTCCGGATGGAGCGACTCCGAAGGATGGGCCTAGTGCTGGTATCACGCTTACAACTGCATTGATTTCCGCATTGCTGAATATCCCTGTACGTCATGACATCGCCATGACCGGTGAGATCACCCTCCGTGGTCGCGTGTTGCCCATCGGTGGCCTGCGTGAAAAGCTTCTCGCTGCTCATCGTGGTCTTATTAAGACTGTCCTTATTCCTTCTGAGAATGAGAAGAACCTCAAGGATGTTCCCAAGGAAATCCTTAAGGACCTCGAAGTCATTCCGGTTAAGACTATGGACGAAGTCATTGAAAGGGCGCTTGAGAAGGGCGGTGAGCCCGTTCTCATTACTCAGCATGGAGAACCGCCGGTAGCAAATGATCTTCTTAAGGATGATCAGCGTAAGCCCGCGCGTCAATAATCCTTTCATATCGCAATTTAAAGGCCGAACAGTTTTCTGTTCGGCCTTATTTATTTGGCAGCGGAAAGGGCTGGTGAACCATTACTTTACATCATATCGGTCGGAGAACTCCTTCTGGCGTGGTGTAATCTTGATTGGAATTATGGTAATGAACCTTTTTATGAAAACGATATCAGAGTCTTTATTTGATACATTGTTTGAAGCAGCAAAAGGAGCATCTGGTAATGCATATGCTCCTTATAGCCGGTTCCCTGTTGGAGCAGCATTGTTGGCTGATAGTGGTGATATCTACATTGGTTGTAATGTTGAAAACGCATCCTTTGGTCTAACAAATTGTGCAGAGAGGGCCGCCATCTTTTCTGCAGTGGCGGATGGGTGTGGCCCTGGTGATTTTCAAACTTTGGTTATCTACACCCCTGGCGATGTGTCGCATCCTCCGTGTGGAGCTTGTCGACAGGTTTTGAGTGAGTTCTTATCTGCTGAATCTGTGGTTTACTCTGTCAGTGAATTCGGAAAAACGCGTAAATGGACTATGGCTGAATTACTGCCTGACTCCTTTATTTTGCCAGAAAAGGAGAGGGTATGACATTGTTGCCACAAGAGATAATTCGCAGAAAGCGTGATGGTCATGTCCTCAGTAGTGATGAGATTCAGTACTTCATTCATGGATTGGTAAAGGGCACGGTTACCGAGGGACAGGTGGCTGCTTTGGGTATGGCTGTTTACTTTCAGGGAATGGTATCGGAAGAGTGTGCTGCTTTGACTCGAGCCATGACTGAATCAGGGAATGTACTCCAGTGGGATTTGGATGGTCCTGTTTTAGATAAACATTCCACTGGTGGAGTTGGTGATTTGGTGAGCTTGGCGCTTGGGCCAATAATCGCTGCATGTGGTGGATATGTCCCCATGATTTCTGGGCGTGGCCTAGGGCACACCGGCGGGACATTGGATAAGTTGGAGTCGATTCCTGGCTACAACACAGTGCCTGATAATGCCCTTTTCCGACGGGCCGTGAAAGAGGCTGGCGTGGCCATCATTGGTCAAACAGGCAATCTCGCTCCGGCGGATGGACGGTTTTATGCCATCCGCGATGTCACTGCTACTGTGGAGTCAATTCCGCTTATTACAGCCTCAATTCTTTCAAAGAAATTGGCTGCGGGATTGGATGCTTTGGTCATGGATGTGAAAACCGGCTCTGGCGCGTTCATGTCGGAGTATGACGACGCTGTGTCTCTGGCCGAATCTATTGTGTCTGTGGCCGAAAAAGCCCAGCTTTCGACTTCTGCTCTGGTGACCAATATGGATGAACCGTTGGCCCCATGTGCAGGAAATGCTTTGGAGGTAGCCGAGACCGTTCGCTACCTAACAGGCGCTAAACGTGATGACCGTCTTGATGGTGTCATTATGGGGCTCTGTGCTGAGATGTTGGTTTTGGGCGGTATAGCAAAAGATGAGGAAGAAGGTATTAATCTGGCGCGTCGGGCTCTAGAGTCTGGTGCCGCTGCAGAGCGTTTTGAGCATATGGTGTTTTGTCTAGGGGGACCTTCTGATTTCATGGAGAAGAGTGAAAGCTATTTGCCTGTCGCTCCTATAAAAGTATCAGTAGATGCTCAACAGGGAGGTTATGTCTCCTCATGGGATACGCGGCAGCTGGGGTTGGCAGTGGTGTCTCTCGGTGGAGGCAGGACGAGTGTTGAACAGTCTGTTGACCATTCGGTGGGAGTGACTGAAATCGTTCGAGTTGGAGAATCTGTTGAAGTGGGGCAGCCTTTGGCTGTGCTGCATTGCACGAATGAAACTAACTATGACTCGATTGTAGAGATGGTCCGAAAGTCTGTTGTTATTTCTAATAATCCCCCAAAGCCTAGAAATATAATTTATCGGTATGTAAGGCCCTGAGCAGGGTGGGAGGCCAATATGGCGTTAAGCATCGTGATCGAGTGGCCAAAGACATATTTCATCTCATTCGTGCTGAGTTCTTCGTAACAGTACGGTTTCATGCCATTTGTCCGGATGCCGTTTGAGTCGAGGTAAGACTCTTGAGAGCGCGGATAATAGTTCTTGTGTCACTTCTACTATGCGTTAGGCTACAATCGCAGATAGACCGCCTGATTTGTCCATCAACTCTTGGAGGTTTGCAAAAAGCGAGTTGCGCTTAAGCATTTGCATACCGGGATTCTCTGCTTTGCTAAGTTCTGGTTCACGGCTGTGGATTGCGTCTTTAGGGTCGATTCCAGTGTGCTTCTTCCACTTATCCTGATTTTCATCATCTTCTTTTTCACCGAGCATTTTCTCAGTTGTCTTCGAGATGGATGAACGCATTTTGACACCGGTTATTTCTTCCATCTCCTGTTCAATCTCTTTGATTCGCTCCTTCTGTTCGTCGGTAAGATTTCCATCTACCATGGTCAGAAGTTGAGCGAGGAGATTTTGAAGGAAGATGAGTCGTTTTTCTTCTTCTGGAGTCAGTTCTTTTTGGAACGATATTGACGAGGTTTGTGGTTGGGCTTCTTCAGCTTGCTCAGGCTCAAAAAAGACTCCGTCTGATTGAACGCTGCGCACCAAACCACGAGCCTCTCTGTTTGTGCCACTTTGAGGCGAGATAAGCGACTCTGATCCAATACTGATGGTCATATTTGAATCTCCTATGGGAAAAGATTTCCAAGGTTATACGACAGCAAGAATCGGACCTTGGAAAATGCTTCCTGGCTATTAAAAAAGCCCCGCAGCCTGAATAGCTACGGGGCAAACTCTTATTAGGTGGTGATTGCTGTCTTTAGTCCAGCTTTGAAGTGATATTGTTCTTCATCCATGTACCGTCCCACCACTCTATGGGTTGAACCGGAGTTCCACCGATGATGACTCCGTAATGCAGGTGATCGCCGCCGGCTAAGCCTGTTGTTCCTGTGTTGCCGACGATGTCGCCTTTTGCAACCATATCCCCACGCTGCACACTAATAGAACTCAGATGTGCATAGAGAGTCTGAAGCCCAAGACCATGGTCAATTACAACGACGTTGCCATAAATACCTAGAAAATCAGCGTAGATGATTTTTCCATCATTACCTGCAGGAACAGGCGCGTGCTTGAGGCTGGCAAGGTCGAGTCCAAGATGAGTTTGGTGGTCAACCTTTTTGCCTTTGTACATGTAGTCGCGGGCATCTGCAAAACGTGCTCGGTTCGCTGCGTTGGGCAGACGCTTGAAGGTGCCGGACCACATCATGGCAGGGCTGGTTTGACGGCTGAACTCCAAAAGCTGATCTCTGTTTGCTTTGCGGATTTGATTGTTGATGTAGAGGTACTGTTCTAGTGGTGTCTTTTGACTGGGGACATCATTTTGAAATTCCGGGATTGTCCGCTCCATGAAGCGGTCAGAGAGGTTGATCTTGTCGCGACGAAACTTGCGGGCGTTCGTGTGGAAGTTGAAAGAACGCTTGGTGATGTTTCCTGCCTTGTCGCTGGCTTCGATTACCGGCTTAAAGTCGGCAATGGAAGTATCCCACGGATGAGCAAAGAGGCAGTAGTAGAGGTATTTCCCATTGTCATCGGACTGAAGGTATCCCGGAAAGAAACGCTCCCCAACACGGATGCCGGTCTTATCGGCTTCTTCAGAAAGAGCATAGACCATGAATCCGGCGCCGCCCTGATTCATATTGTTAGTATGAGACTGTACGTAGATGCGGGGAGGAGTGGCATCGAAAGAGTAGGCCCTTTCAGCTGTAGCAACTCCAGAAACGCCAAAGGGATAGAGAGAGGCGTCTTCAGTTTTAACCTGAATGGTGAACTGGCCTTCTTTGAGTTGGCCTTTGGCAAGGTCGATAACTTCTTCGACTTGCATCACGCCACCAGGGAATGTCTTGTTGATCAAAGGAATTGTTTTCCCATTCTGAAGTCCTACAATCTCAAGGGTTTTGAGACCACTGCCTGGATCAGCAACTGTTATGGTTAGTTGAGAACCTTTTCCAACGTTTGTTATTTCAGGACCGATGGCAATGGTCGGGGGAACGGTGTCCTTGAACAGAAGAAATGCCCCTGCACCCAGGGCAAGCATGACTATGACTACAGTAAGAATCAGAGGAAACGATTTGCTGCTTTCTTTTTTCATTGATTATTGGCTCTTTACTTATATTGGTTGAATAAGTGATGTGTAAATCTAGACTATTTCTATACTCATATAAGTGAGGAGACAAGGAAAAGGGAAAATTGCTGTGAAACGATAAGGGCCGCTTTCGGTTGAAAGCGGCCCTTGGAATTGGAATAGCTGGGAAATTACTGGGACTCGTTCAGTGCATCCATCAGGTTGATGGTTAAGCGAAGAAAGTCTGCTTCAGTTACTATCCCCGAGAGTTCTCCTTCATGGATGACTGGTAAGCAACCGTATTTGTGGTTCAGTAGTATTTGTGCAGCATCCTTGAGTGGTGTTTCTTCCTCTACGGTGGCGATATCAGTTCGCATAATCTCACGAATGGGTATCCCAGAGTCGATTTCCTTCTGGGTTTCCGGGTCAAGCTCGGCCAGTTTGGAGATAGTGGCTGATAGTATGTCTCGATGGGTAATAAGGCCAGTGAAGGTGTTGTCTACTGTTACGATAGGAATATGACGGATTCGTTGGAGGTCCATAAGGGAGCGAGCACTATGCAACGAATCGTTCTCCTTGAGCGAGAAAACGGGCGATGACATCAAATCCTTGACCAGCATGCGTAAACCTCCCCTCGTTAATATATTTTAAGTGTTCATCAAAGCTTAGGTTGTGTCAAGACGGTTGCAGAAATTATCATTCCCTTAGCCGTTTGGTTGACTTTGACCGTATAAAATGGTCTGCATGCGCAGGAAAAAATCCCCGGCCTGATTAGGCTGCCCAAGGAGAATTCATGGTCGATCCTGTGAGATCCCGAGAACGCATGGTGCGTGAGCAGATAGAGGCGCGAGGTATTCGCGATAAAGCGGTGCTGGACGCCATAAGGACCCTGCCTCGGCATTTGTTCGTTGAAGAAGCTCTGGCGTATAAAGCTTATTCGGATTGTCCGCTTCCTATTGGCGAAGGGCAGACTATTTCTCAGCCGTACATTGTTGCCTTGATGTCTGAGTTGCTTGAAGTGAAGCCTGAAATGAAAATCCTAGAGATTGGTACAGGCTCCGGCTATCAGGCCGCTGTATTGGCTCAAATGGGAGCTGAGGTCTTTACTGTCGAACGTATTAAGAAGCTATTCTTCTCCGCTAGAAAGCGTTTTATGGATATGCGCATGTTTTCGGTGAAGCTCAAGTTGGACGATGGAACTATGGGATGGCCGGAAGAAGCTCCATTTGATCGAATTATCGTCACCGCTGGTGGGCCAGAGGTTCCTGAGCCTTTGGTGGGACAACTGGCTGACAATGGACGAATGGTAATTCCCGTAGGTGGAACAAAGCGGACTCAGGAACTCATTCTTGTTGAGAAAATCAATGGTGAAGTGAAGATGACCAATAAAGGTGGTGTCGCCTTTGTAGATTTGGTCGGTAGTCACGGCTGGTAATATATTCTTTCATGGCAGGTAAAATGACTATCAAAGAAGCTTTCATGGCCAGCCCCGGGCCTGATTCTGCCAAGAGTGGACTGCTCTTGTGGGCTAAGGGGTTTTGCATGGGCGGGGCTGATATTATCCCAGGCGTTTCTGGTGGTACCATTGCCTTTATAACGGGAATTTATACTCAGCTAGTTGATGCTATTCGTTCCTTTGATGTGTCTTTTGCGCGTAAGTTATTTTCTTTGGACATTGCTGGCGCTGTCGCTGGCGTGCACATTCGCTTTATTGCCTGCTTATTGTTTGGCATTCTTGCAGCTGTGGTTTCAATGGCTCGGGTGATGCATTATATGCTTAATGTACATCCTATTGAGATTTGGTCTGTTTTCTTTGGTCTTATTGCGGCGTCGATCTATGTAGTAGGGCGAGAGATCAAGCCAATGAATGCTGCGAATGCGGGATTTGTTATGCTTGGTGCTGTGGGGAGTTTCATGCTGATTGGTATGATACCTGTGACCACTCCTGAGACTCTCCCGTTTATTTTTCTGTGTGGTGCTATTGCTATATGCGCTATGATTTTGCCTGGAATCAGTGGGGCGTTCTTGCTCCTTATGCTTGGCAAGTACGAGTATATCACTGGTACTCTTAAGAATCCCTTTGCTGCGGATAATCTCTTGGTTATCGGTGTGTTTGCAGCTGGCGCATGTGCTGGAATTGTCTTTTTTTCGAGGGTGTTGCACTACTTGCTACATCGGTGGCAAGCGCCAACAATTGCAGTCTTGACCGGTTTCATGCTGGGAGCTTTGCGAAAGGTCTGGCCTTGGAAGGAAGTGCTAGAGTCGATTTCCATTCGGGGTAAGGTGCATGTTCTTAGAGAACAAAATATCTTGCCAACTGTGGATGGGGACTTATTTTTTGCGATAGCCTTGGCTGTGGCCGGGGTGGTCGTTGTACTGCTGTTGGATAAGATTTCCCGTAGCAAGTCATAAGATGCGTACCGTCCAATATGGACTAAGATAAAGCGAGTAGAAGAAATGAGTAATTGCAGTTCAGGCTCCTGTGGGGGCAGCCGCAAAGACGGCGGCAAGAGTGCAAAAATGCAAATCCAGGATGAGATGATTCGTTCAACCCTGGAGAAGATTAAATACAAGCTGTTCGTCATGAGCGGCAAGGGCGGTGTGGGTAAGAGTTCTGTCTCCGTCAATGTCGCCGCAGCATTGGCTGCCAAGGGATTCAAAGTAGGCATTCTTGATGTAGATATTCATGGCCCAAGCGTACCGACCTTGCTTGGCATTTCAGGAACCATGGATATGGATCGAGGCTCTTTAGTTATTCCCAAGGAGTACAATGAGAATCTGCACGTTGTTTCCATGGAGTCATTGCTTAAGGATCCTGATCAGGCAGTATTATGGCGTGGTCCCATGAAGACCTCGGCTATTCGTCAGTTTATTTCCGACGTGCAGTGGGGGGAGTTGGACTTCTTGGTTGTTGACTCGCCCCCAGGTACTGGTGATGAGCCCATGACTGTATTAAAAACCATCCCCGACGCATTGGCTGTGGTTGTTACCACCCCCCAGGAAGTGTCATTGTCTGATGTGCGCAAATCCATTAACTTTCTTCAGTATGCCAAGGCGAATGTTATTGGTGTCGTAGAAAACATGAGTGGACTTGTTTGTCCTCACTGTCATGGGGCTATTGATCTGTTCAAAAAAGGTGGCGGTGAGGAATTGGCTGAGAAATACGGCCTTGAATTTTTAGGTGCTATCCCCTTGGATCCGGCCACTGTCGTGGCTGGCGACTTGGGCACACCTGTGGTATTGCTTGAGGAAGATTCCTTTGCCAAGAAGGCTTTCACTGATCTCGCTGATAAGATTGCAGAAGCAGTTGATAAAAGTCTTGAAGCGGCTTCCACAACTCACGACTAGGTTACGAAATGAGACGAGAAATATTCAATTTGCCTAATTGCTTGACGATGATGCGGATTTTGGCCACTCCGATCGTCATTTTTCTGCTGTACCTTGAGATGTGGTTTCAGTTTAAATATGGATCCTACTGTGCTTTTGGCGTGTATTTCGTGGCCTGTGTGACCGACTTCTTTGACGGTCGAATTGCACGACAGCAGAATCTCATTACTAATTTGGGCAAGTTCTTGGATCCGTTGGCTGATAAACTGCTTATTGGGTCCGTATTGATTATGCTCGTCCGAATGGGACCAGATTGGAAAGTGCCGGCTTGGATTGTTATCATTATCATTTGTCGAGAATTGGCGGTTACAGGCATGCGAGCCGTAGCTGCCGAAATGGGACAGGTTGTGGCAGCTGACAAACTCGGCAAGGCCAAAACTCTTGCTCAAAGCTTGGCAGGTGGATTTCTTATCTTCCACTATCCGTTGTTTGGTTGGGACCCGCGCCCCTTAGGGCAAGGTTTACTGTGGTTGGCTCTAGTACTGACTGTGATTTCAGGAGGTAATTATCTCTTCGATTTCTACAAGAAGTGGATAGCCAACGCAGACTGATCGGAAAATTGAATGCTCAGACAGTCGCCCGCAAGGTTAATCCTTGTGGGCGACTTCCTTTTGAGTTCACGATAGAAGCTGTGGATGAGTGGTGTGGATAGTTTTTGTGATTATTTGCATCCATCCAGTTTCGTTCATGAATTTCTTTAGACTTTTTCTTCCCCAGGTGTTCATAATTGCCGTACCTGTACGGTATTACTAACTATATTCATAGATGACAGAGGGGCTTATCCATGTTAACTATGTTTGTAATTGTATAAAAAGATGCAAATTGTCGACGAGAGTGAATTGAATAGCAAAACGGTGTCCAACATGACTGACTCCAGTTCTGTGAGCTACCTAGTCCGCATAACCAACTGTCTTCAGACCATTTTGGAACTCGAACCACAGTTGGAGAAACTCGAGCACGGAAATTCCTTGCTCGATGAGTTCGCTGTGCTCAAGTCTTTTCTTGAGAAGATTGATCGTGTTGATTTGAGCGAGTCTGATGTTCAGCGGATCGAGTCGGCTACAGCCAATTTCCTCAAGGAATTGCAGGCGCCGTTGGCTATGGCTGAAGCCGACGAAAATAAAGGACGCAGGCTCCAGTAGCTATGCATGGACGTATCGCCATTATCGCTCTGCTTCTCCTTATTAATCTGTTTCTTCTATTCAGATTGGTTTGGAGTGATCAGGGCGTTTTCGCGTATTTGGAACTCAAGAACCGTTATGAGATTCTTCAGGCACGGATAGACGATGTCGACGGGAAAAGCCTGGATTTAAGTCAGGAAATCCGTCGTCTTAAATCAGATAAAGGTTACCAGGAAAAAGTCATTCGAGAACGAATGAATTTCGTTAAGAAAGACGAGATCTTATATATATTCCCCGACGAGACCGCCAACACCAGCGGAGAAGGAAGCGATGACCAAGAAAATTGAGTGGTATCAAGAAGTTCTCTCTTTGGAGCCTGGTTCCAGAGTATTCTTCCCCCTTGCCAAACTTTTCGTGGAAAATGGTTTGCCTGAAGATGCCGTCATTACCCTCCAAAAGGGATTGGATCGACATCCTGATTACCTTGAAGCGCGAATGTTGTTGGTGGAACTTCTGACAGAATTGGGCCGCGAAGAAGAAGTGCATGATCAACTCGCTCGTGTAATCAATCCGCTTAAGGACTATCCTGCATTTTGGCGTGGATGGGCGCGTAGTTTGCCCGAAGATAAGCGTGACCTTGCAGTATTCTTGATGCTTGTTTCTTCCAATTTGAAAGGGGATACTATCAAGTGGACCGATGTGGTTTTCGAAGGTATATCCACGCTGGCTGATCGTTTGGTAGGAGCACCGCTCCCACCCCCAACGGATACTCCGCCGCCCTCTTATTTACAATGCATGGATGTTGTTCCAGAAGATGATTTTGAAAAGGGTGAGGCTGAATATGCCCGTCCCGGTATGGGGTCGTTTCGTACTAAAACAATGGCTGACCTGCTCGCATCTCAGGGAGATGTTCAGGGAGCACTAGAAATTTATCGGGAATTGTTGCATTCATCGGTTTCCGACGAACGTCGTGATGAGTTAACCAAGCGTATCGCGGAGCTTGAAGGGCGCGAAAGCGATTCCTATGAGTCTGTCGAGCGTGAAGATGCTTTCAGCGTACATGCCAAGAATCGTCTGATTAGTACGTTGGAGACTTTAGCTGCCCGCTTTGAAGCTCGGGTTCGAAATTAAGCAAGCCACCAAATGACGACGGGCATCGTTTGGACGGATGCCCGTTGTTTTTTTATTATGAAAGATAATTTTATGAAATACATACATATGTTGGTGCTGACCTCTCTGTTCCTTTTTGCAGGGTGCAGTGCATGGCAAAGCACTTCAGACTACATGGGTGAAACGTGGGATTCCACCAAAGAATACATTGATCCCCCGCCGACCATCGACACTAACCGTTATCAGTTCGACAATCCTAATCAGGAAAAGCTGGCATCTCTTTTTACTCCTGTTGATGGTCCTCTTACTTCCCTTGCTCGCTACGTTGACGATACTGATACTTTGCCCGGGGTTGACTGGCTTGATTTGTTACGAGCCCGGTTTCCTTGGGTGAACCGTGTAATCGTTACGGATGAGAACGGTATTATCATGTTCATGCAGCCTGCCATCCCTGTGAAACGAATTACCAAGCCATTGGTTTTCGAAGGTGTATGGCGTGATATTCATCTGCTTACGGTCGTTGATTATAACGACCTAGGGCCGGAATTGTATATTGGTCGTCCCTACTTTAAAGATACAGATTTTCGAGGCCTTATAGGCGTCGGTTTTGATCCGCGTACATTATTGACCCTGTGTCCTGATCCTAAGGAACTTGTAATCATTCATCCAGGTGGTGGAGTGTGGTCGCGTGGTGCAGATGTTGACAAAGAAGGCTTGCTAGCCGTGCCTTGGGATGAAATTCTTGCCGATAATGTGCAAGGCCAGGTAAAGGTAGGGGACAAGTTCTATACTTGGCTTGTTCGTTACGTGGGTAAAGATCCTTACGTATATGCCACGGAGAGCGTCGATCCCAAAGCTGACGCCGATTCCATTTGGTGGCCTTTCTAGTTCTTTTTGATATATGCTTATCCGTTCAAAGGAAGTGACGATGCCCCAGCAGGTTACGGTTACCGAACACATTCTCCTGCACCAGAAAATGGTGCCGGGAGCCACTGGTCAGTTTACTCGCTTGTTCAACGAGTTGGTATTATCGGCCAAAATTATTTCTCGCGCAGTAAACAAAGCCGGTCTGGTAGACGTTCTCGGTTTCACGGGTGACGTCAATGTTCAAGGCGAAGAGGTGAAAAAGTTGGATGAATACGCCAATCGTATTCTTATTCATCGCCTTGCTCGTTCTGGTGTGCTCTGTGCCATGGCTTCTGAAGAAAATGCCGACATCATTGAGGTCCCTGAAACGTTGCCTCGTGGTGATTATATTATTATTTTCGATCCTCTCGATGGCTCCTCCAACATCGATGTAAACGTTAACATTGGAACCATCTTTTCTATCTACAAGCGCAAGTCGCCTTCAGATGGATCTCTTATGGCGAGCGATGTGCTCCAGAAGGGTTCTGAGCAGGTCGCCGCTGGCTATATTCTTTATGGTTCTTCGACGATGCTTATCTTTACTTCGGGTGATGGAGTGCATGGTTTTACCCTCGACCCCAGTGTTGGGGAGTTCATTTTGTCTCACCCCAATATCAGAATTCCGGAGCAGGGTAAGATTTATTCTGTTAACGAGGGCTATGAGAGATACTGGGATCGTGACACCAAAAAGGCGCTGGCCTATTTCAAATCTCCCAAGAATGCGCTGCGCAAACCATTTAGCGCACGTTACATTGGTTCCTTAGTTGCCGATTTTCATCGTAATTTGCTTTACGGCGGAATCTTCATGTATCCAGCAGATTTGCGAGATCCTAAGAAGCCTTCTGGAAAGCTTCGTCTTACGTGTGAGTGCAACCCCATGGCCTTCATCGTTGAGCAGGCAGGGGGGATGGCTACTGACGGAATCAACAGGATTCTTGATATCGAGCCTGAACATCTGCATCAGCGTGCACCTTTCTTCTGCGGTTCGTATAACGATGTGCAGATGGTTAAGGAAATCTACGAAGCCGAGCGCAAGATTAAGAAGAACAAATAATGCTGACTCTGGGAATCGAAACTTCCTGCGACGAAACCGCCGTGGCTTTGGTCCGCGATGGAAAATTGCTGGGTGAGAAACTGGCTACGCAGATAGATGTTCATGCGCTTTTTGGGGGCGTGGTGCCGGAAATTGCATCCCGTGAACACTTGCGTGTATTGCCCCGTTTGTTCAAAGAGCTCCTTGGTGAACATGGAGTGGCTCCCGAAGATATCGACAATATTGCAGTGGCCCGAGGGCCGGGATTGTTAGGTAGTTTGTTGGTAGGCGTAAGCTTCGCTAAAAGTTTGAGCTTATCTACCGGGGCTTCACTTGTGGGGGTTAACCATCTTTGGGCTCATTTATTAGCCCCAGGGTTGGTTGAAGAGTTGGTATTTCCCGCAGTTGGTTTATTGGTTTCTGGTGGGCACACCCATACTTATCGTATTGAGTCACCTCTTGAGTTTGATCTCCTTGGAAGGACCTTGGACGATGCCGCAGGTGAGGCTTTTGATAAGGTCGCTAAAGTATTGAATTTCCCTTATCCAGGTGGACGCTTTATTGATGAGCTAGGACGTGAGGCCGAGCCTGACACAAAGTTATTTCCTCGAGCATTCATCGACAACCCTAGTCTTGATTTCAGCTTCAGTGGTCTTAAAACTGCTGTTGCCAACTATGTGAATAAGCATCAGGAACTAGTGTTTGAGGAAATGGCAGATTTTGCAGCTGTCTCTGCATTGTCTGGGGAGCGTCGAGAAAATCTGGCACGCGTTTGCGCCTCCTTTAACTGGAGCGTGGCAGACACTTTGCGTATTAAGGTTGAGCGCGCACTCAAGACTGCAGGACCTGTAAAGAGTCTTATCGTTGCCGGCGGTGTTGCTGCTAACTCCATGATTCGAGAAACCATGGCTGGTGTTGCGGATAAGAAACGGTTGCGGTTGACTTTGCCTAACCTGTCATTATGTACCGACAATGGTGCCATGATAGCCTATGCAGGACACCTTCTGTCTAAGGCCGGGTATAGTCATTCACTGGATTTGGAAGCTATTCCACGTGGTAGAGTTGTGCCTTTGGATTGGACTGTTGGCAAAAATATCATTCAAGCGTAGATTATACACCGCATGTTCTTGACAGGGGTGTACCTCGAGACCTATTTTGTATAAATTGTTGGAACATATGCTCTTGGCAGACCAAGAGCTTTGGATTCCCTGAGAATACAGCGGCTGAGCCGTAAAAAAGGAGATTCATATGGCTAATCAGATCACGGACGGTAATTTCGAACAGGAAGTGTTGCAGAGTGATGTCCCTGTCCTCATCGATTTCTGGGCTCCGTGGTGCGGTCCTTGCCGTGCAATGGGACCGGTCATCGACGAGCTGGCTGAGGAATATTCTGGTCAGATCAAGATCGTGAAGATGAATGTTGATGAGAACTCCGCTACCCCCGGTAAGTACGGCATCCGCGCTATCCCGACCCTGATTTTGTTCAAGGACGGCGAGGTTGTGGACCAGTCCACTGGCGCTGTCTCCAAGAGCAGCATCAAGGAAATGATCACCAAGAAGGCGCTGTAATAAATGAAATCTTATGACGCCGTAGTCATAGGGGGCGGCCCGGCAGGAATGACGGCTGCCCTTTATCTTTTGCGTGCCGGTGTAAAAACCGCCATGATCGAGAAGCTTTCTCCCGGTGGCCAGGTTCTCATGACCTCGGAAATTGAGAACTACCCTGGTTTTCCGACCGGCCTCCAGGGCTGGGAGCTTGCTGACAAGTTTACGGCACACCTTGAGGAATATCCGCTGGACCGCATCTCTGATGAGGTTCGCGACATTGAGTTTGGGGATCCCATTCACACAATTAAAGTTGGGGATGAGGATGTTCAGGCCAAGGCTATCATTTTGGCAACTGGCTCTCGTTATCGCAAGCTAGGCATTCCGGGTGAAGAACGTCTGTTAGGGCGGGGCGTGTCCTATTGTGCCTTGTGTGACGGAAACTTCTTTCGTGAAAGAGACGTTGCCGTCATTGGCGGTGGTAATTCTGCCCTTGAGGAAGCTCTGTATTTGGCTCGTCTGGTGAACAAAGTTTACTTGATTCATCGACGTGACGAGTTTCGCGGCCTTGCCTGCTATCAGGATAAGTGTTTTACCCACGAGAAGATCAAAGTTATCCGCAATACTGTGGTTGACGAGATTCAGGGTGAAACAGACGTGGAGACTTTGGCTTTACGTCAAGTTGATACCGGTGAGACATCAGAACTCAAGGTGGACGGCACCTTTATTTTCGTTGGTTTTGAGCCAATTATGGACTTTGTCCCCGATACGGTTGAAAAGAACAGGAATGGTGTGATTACTGATGTAGAAATGGTCACCAATATTCCGGGTGTGTTCGCCGCAGGTGACATTCGCTCCAAGATGTGCCGACAGGTAGCTTCTGCCGTAGGTGATGGAGCCACTGCTGCCAACTCTGCATTCACTTATCTCGAACAACTGGATAGCTAGAGGGTTCCATGCGTTTTAAGTACGCTTTAATCTCTATGCTCATTCTTTGGGCTTTGTCCGGTTGTGCTTTGCTTGACCAGTATTTCCTGCCACCTCCCGAGGATACTGCGCAGGAATTGTTCGAAGCAGGCATGGATGCGATGGGTGAAAAAGATTATGAAGATGCCCAAGATTACTTTTCCAAGTTGAAAGATCGTTTCCCCTTCAGTCCATATGCGATGAAAGCAGAATTGGCTTTGGGAGATGCATATTTCCTTGGAGAAAAGTATCTTCAGGCCCTTGATGCCTACAAGGAGTTTGAAGCGCTTCACCCTAGTAACGAGGAGATCCCATACGTTATCTATCAAATCGGTAACTCTAACTACAATTTGTTCAAATCCATCGACCGCAGGCAGGAGAACATTAAGGAAGGGTTGGAGTACTTTTACCGGTTAGTTGATACGTATCCGGATTCCAAGTGGGTTGAGCCCGCCAAAGAGTTGATTGTAAAAAGTCGCCGAATTTTGGCTGAGCACGAAGTGTATGTGGCAGATTTCTTCTGGCGTACTGAAAAGTATGGCCCAGCGTGGCATCGATATCAGTATGTAGTGGAGAATTTCTCAGACGTCCCAGACTTGCGTGACTATGCGCGTAAGCGTGCTGAGTACTCCTACTATGAGTACCAAAAGACGTTATCCGAAGAAGAGCGCCTGAGAATTCAGGAGAGTTGGCTTCTTTGGCTCAAGGAATGGTTATAAACAACAGGCGGTCTTCGGGCCGCCTTTTTTAGATGTATGAAAAACTCACGGTTCTCTTTTCCCGATTGGATAAATGAACTCGTCCCTGATGACGATCTTTTTGCGATGGCTTATGACGACATCGCCGACCATAACCGTGCGTTGATGAAGACCAGTATTGCTCGGCTATATGACTGGTACGGTCCGCGTAAAGACATCGCAGGGACTGTGTCGCGGCAATGGCTATCTGGCTTTGAAAGCAAAACCACTTTTGATGCTGTCGATTTCGCTGTAGTTCTATTTGATGGGAGTCTTCTCTCTCCTGCTCGCCTGTTGTCCGCTTTAGTTCCTGCTCTTGCTGGAGGAGTAAAAAATGTGTTGGCAGCTCGTGTAGCTGGTGGGCCATGGCGTAAAGCTGTGCTTACTGGATTGGAGTTAGCTGGGCAGGAGTTTGTAGTAGATGTTTCTGAAGCTCAGGCCAGGCGTCTGTTTAATGAACTAAGAGATTCAGGTCATACTGGTGCTGTGACCGTACTTGGACCAAAGGCCGCAGTTATCAAGACAAGCGAATTGCAATCAGCTTCTCGTATTGCTTTTTGGCGTCCGAGATTTACCCGTGCTGCTGCTGTTTGGATGGACGATGCACATACTTTTGATCTCGAAGCGCTGGCATTCACCCATCCTGATATTGTTTTTAGTGTTTTTGGTGCAGAAACCGAACTTCCAGCAGACAATTTTTCTTATGAAGGCGATGTCTTTGATGATTTTTTAGAAGCCATTATTGACGTTGCATATCTTCCTGCCATTCGTATGGATCTTGCCTTGGCTAAGGCTAAGGTTGTTTTAGGACCAGGACAGGAAGGATGCTGGGTCTGGCCTGATCTCCACCCTGAACTTTTCCAGTTTCATTCCACCGCTTGGACTATCAGAGGTTGACGTGAGCAAATCCAATGCCCCCTCGGCGAAGGTTCTTTCGAACCTTCGCAATATCGGAATTATTGCGCATATTGATGCTGGCAAGACAACTTTAACCGAAAGAATTCTTTACTATTCTGGTAAGATACATCGTATCGGCGAAGTTCATGAAGGAACTGCCACTATGGACTATATGCCCGAGGAGCAAGAGCGAGGTATCACAATTACTTCTGCTGTGACCTCATGTCAGTGGGATCCATGCATGATCAATATTATTGATACACCTGGGCATGTTGATTTTACTATTGAAGTAGAGCGTTCGTTGCGTGTGTTGGATGGTGCCGTAGGTGTTTTTTGTGGTGTTAGCGGAGTCGAACCTCAGTCTGAGACCGTTTGGCGTCAGTCTGAATCCTACCATGTTCCCAAGCTGGCTTTTGTAAACAAGATGGACAGATTGGGTGCGGATTTTGAAGCGGTAGTGAACTCCATTCGATCTAAGCTCGGCGCTAATGCCATTCCGATTCAGTATCCTGATGGGGAGGGTGATGAATTTAAAGGCATCTTTGATTTGATTGAAATGAAGAGGTTAGAATTCGACCCTGCGACCAATGGCGAAAAATGTATCGCTTCAGATTTGAGTGATGACGAGATTGATGTCTTGGAGCCATGGCGGGAAAAGATGCTGGAAGCTGCTGGCGAGGAAGACGAAGAGATTATAGACCTCTATTTGTCAGGTGAAGAAGTTCCTGCTGCTAAAATTCGAGCAGCCTTACGACTGGGGACGTTGGCTCAGCGTATTGTACCAGTGTTAGTTGGGTCGGCTCTTAAAAATGTTGGAGTGCAGCCTGTCATGGCTGCGGTGTGTGATTATCTTCCCAGTCCATTGGAAGTTCCGGCCGCAGTGGGTATTGATCCTGAATCCAAAAACAAAATTTCATTTGATGTGTCTCATAAGGAGCCGTTGTCCGCATTGGTTTTTAAGGTGACAATGGAGTCGGGCCGTAAGCTTGCGATGATGCGCATTTATTCAGGCAAATTGTCTGCGGGCGATACGGTCTTCAATATTACGCAAGGCAAGAAAGAACGTGT
This sequence comes from Pseudodesulfovibrio sp. zrk46, assembly GCF_012516435.1. Classification (NCBI taxonomy): domain Bacteria; kingdom Pseudomonadati; phylum Thermodesulfobacteriota; class Desulfovibrionia; order Desulfovibrionales; family Desulfovibrionaceae; genus Pseudodesulfovibrio; species Pseudodesulfovibrio sp. zrk46. Next base: position 3,612,889 of record NZ_CP051216.1, on the reverse strand, counting down.
GGCGCGCCTTTTCCGCCTACATGCCGGTAGACGTGAGAAAATAGACACGGCATTTGCAGGGGATATGGTTGGTGCGGCCGGTATGAAGTTCGCTCGTACAGGTGATTCTTTATGCAATGAGGAAGCTCCAATACTTTTGGAACAGATTGCTGATTACAAACCGGTTATATCTCTTGCCATCGAGCCTCGTAATTCTGAAGAAGGCGAGAAGCTGGATGAAGTTCTTGAGAAGTATCTCATGGAAGATCCTACTTTGGAGCTAAAGCGCGACGAAGACACGGATCAGATTATCTTATCTGGTATGGGGGAGCTTCACCTGGATGTCGTTCTTGAGCGCTTGAAGCGTGAGTATAAACTTGATCCTCGTGCTGGTAAGCCACAGGTTGTGTATCAGGAGACCGTTGCTGCGAAGGGCGCAGGTCAAGGCGAGTTCGACCGCGTGTTAGGTGAAGAAAAACACTATGGTGGCGTTCATTTATCTGTGGAACCTATTGATCGTGATACAGGGCGTAAGATTTCTTTTGAGATTGATCTAGAAGCATGGCCAGGCACCTGGGTGGAAGCTGTGGAAGATGGTATTTCCGATGGGTTGCAGAGTGGCGTGGTGCGTGGGTATCCCGTTCAGGATGTTCATGTAAGGGTCCTCAGTATGGAGCGCAAAGATGGTGAGTCAAGTCCGGTGGGGTATCGTATGGCCTCTGCCATGGCGCTCAAGGATGCATTGCGTAATGCTACTCCTCGTCTTATGGAGCCCATAATGTATGTCGAGATCGGCGTGCCTGAGGAATTCGTTGGCGACGTTGTTGGGTTACTCGGCTCCAAGGGGGCTAAGATTGAGAATATGATTGACCGTAGTGGACAGAAGGTCGTACAGGGGCTTGCTCCCTTGGCTAGTTTGTTTGGATTTTCCACAGACCTGCGTTCGGCTACACAGGGGAGAGCTGGTTTTGTAATGAAATTCCATCGATTTGACGTGCTGGAGTAATCTGTGACTACCGACCTTCGTCGACACACCTCACCGGAAAAGAAAACAAAAGAGAAAAGTGGCTGGTGGAATGGCAGCAAGCGTTGGACCAAGTACTGGTACTTGCGTCTGATGCGCCAGAATTCGTCGCCCAAGAATTTGGCTGCGGCAATGGCACTTGGAATGTTCATCGGTGCCATGCCCATCATCCCGTTTCAATCTGTTGTGGTCATTGCCTTAGCTATTGTTTTCCGGGTCAACAAGCTCGCTGCATGGTTGGCTACTTGTTATTCAAATGCTGCCACAATGGTGCCATTTTATTATTTTCTTTATGAAATTGGCAGCACCCTGACGCAGGTTGATGTGGCGTTTGATCCCAACAATCTTGAGATGGAGCAAATGATTTCGGCAGGGTGGGACGTTTTTGGGGTTATGTTCGCTGGTGGTTTCGCTTTTGGTGTGCCAGCAACGGGTCTGACTTATTTTCTTTCTCTGTTCATTATCAGGCGCTACCGTCAGCGTCGTGCCATTCGTTTGTTGAAAAAGAAGATCGGCAATTAATATCTTGTGGCTGATTAGTCTTCGGTTTTTTCGTAAAATCTTTTCATTCAATTGCAATTCCCACTGCAAAAGCGTATTCATTTCATGGTAATCCAAATGTTTTGATAGCGATCAGTCTCTGGTCGCATTGCAAATGGAGAGTCTGAAATGGGAGCCGGTTTTCGCGGTTGGATGATTGGTTTGGGCCTTTTTTGCTGTGGCGCCTTTGCCGGAGCATTCTATCTTGGAGGATGGATTGCTTTTGGTGTTGCCGCTGGGTGCTCACTATTGGCAGCAGTTGGTGCATCGTTTATTGCTGCACTTCCCGAAGTCCGTTTGCGTAAAGCTATGGATGATTTGGGCGAGCACTGCGACCCTGAAACCGCTCTTTGTGAGCTTGGAAAAGGTGAGTTAAGTCAATCTCTTTGTCGGTTGGCAGGGGGGATGGCTCGCTATCAGCAGGACAGTCTTTTTTATCAAGAAGCTCTTAAAGGACTGAATGCTCCAGTTTTGATCTTAGGGAGCAACGGTAACATCTTGCGGGCCTCCCAAGCTTTTCTGACTCTTTTGAATAAGCCTGCCAATCGAGTGGTAGGATCTTCTGTGGCGCTCGCGATTTCTGGGCACAACGGTGATTCCGTTGCTGATAGGGTGCTTCGTTCTGGGAAATCTGCTGAAGAAGAAATTCAGTATACTTTTGAAGATGGTCGTACTCTTAATCTAAGATTGGCTGCTGTTCCTATCAAGGATGCGGATGGCGATGTAAAAGGTGTCGTTTGCTCAGTTGCTGATCAGACCGAGGCTTTGGCGCAACAGCTAGAGATAGATGAGCAGCGTGCAAGCATGGCTCGCGCTGGCGAACAGCTTAGTGGCTTGGCTGAACATGTAGCTTCAGCTACGGAATTGCTGTCAGCCTCTGCAGATGACCAAGCGCAAGGTGCGCAGAAGCAGCGTAATCAAACGACCGCTGTTGCTACTGCCATGGAGCAAATGACAGGAACTGTGTTGGAGGTTGCTCGCAACGCAAATGCAACCAGTGATGCCGCCAGTCAGGCTCATGAGTCAGCCAATGAGGGCGTTGGAATGGTCAATAGTGCAGTGGCTGCCATTAATGAAGTGGCGGATTCTGCTAAAGGCTTGGCCTCCGAGATCACACAACTCAATGTTCAGGCGGAAGAAATTGGTCGCATTATCAGTGTTATCAACGACATTGCCGACCAGACAAATCTGTTGGCATTGAATGCGGCTATCGAGGCTGCAAGGGCCGGAGATGCTGGTCGTGGTTTTGCCGTTGTCGCAGATGAAGTACGTAAACTTGCTGAGAAAACCGTCGCAGCCACTAAAGAGGTGGAAGAGGCAATTGGTACCATCCAGCAAAGGTCTCGTCACGCTACGGAAGCCATGAACCAAACAGAGCAGCAAGTTGCTTCCAGTACCGACCTTTCCAATCAAGCGGGAAATGCGCTCCAGACCATTATGGAATCGATTAATGATATGGTTGGTCGGGTTTCACAGATTGCTACGGCAGCCGAACAGCAATCTTCCGCTGCCGAAGAGATTAATAGTAGTATTGAAGACATTGCTCTCATTGCTAGCGATGCCGACGAGGCTGCAGGACAGGCTGCCCATGCTACTCGTGATCTGGCTGGTCTTGCTCAGGAACTGCTCGACGTTTCAAAGAATTTCCGTGACGGAGGCGGAGAAAATCTGCTTCGCGAGTCGGAAGGTGAAATGAAGGGGATTTTACCTAAGTTGACTCAAGATTTCGTCCGTTCAACTTATGGAGATGAGGTTTTTGAGGGAATGAATGAAGCCATGGGCATGCCAGTATTCTTGCCTACAGACAGTTATCCAGACCAAGTACTGATGCAAATGTCTGAATTGGTTTCAGCACAGACCGGCGTATCTACACGTGAGTTTTTTCTTGATTTGGGCAATTTTACCGTCGTTCGTTTCCACGAGATGTACCCCAGTTATTTCAAGAATGAATCTCTCAAGGAATTTTATCTGCGCATGAATGATATCCATGCTCAGTTAACCAAGGATCAACCTGGTATTAAACCCCCGGGCTTCACATACGAAGACAAAGGCGATGACCTTTTTATGAACTATCGCTCTCAGCGGGGATTATTCGATTATTTCGAAGGAATTCTGCTTGGCGCAGCGCGTTTTAAAGGCGAGCGTGTTACTATTCATGTTAAACCATTTGATGACACGACCGCTCGGGCTGAAATCGTTTTTCATGGGAAAAATTGATAAATACAGCTAAATTGTAATTTATAATGGGATACTTGCCCCCTTTCTGAGATAGTTATGCAGGTACGTAGCCTAATTGGATTCGTTCTTGTCTCAATAACGCATCGAATACTCGTTTTCAGGAGCACATAGGATGTCTGACGATATCAATAGACAAATATTCAAAGAAGAAGCCTACGACCTTCTTGGCGAATTGGAAAGCGCGCTTCTGGAGTTGGAAGAAGCACCGGATGATATGGATGTGGTCAATCAGATTTTCCGCGCTCTTCATACAATTAAAGGCTCCGGCGCGATGTTCGGCTTTGATGATATCGCCGAGTTTACTCATGAGGTTGAGAATGTATTCGATATGGTTCGAAACGGCGACTTAGGCGTCTCTCAACCCCTCTGCAATCTTGCGCTAAAGTCTCGAGATTATATCAAGCTGATGCTTGATAATTCTGATGAAGGTGAGATTGTTGATCCTTCTACCATGGCTGAGATTCTTAATGGGCTGAAGGTGTTGGTTTCAGGTGAAGATGAAGTGGGAGAGGCTGAAGATGATCAACCGACTGATAGTGGTTTAGAAATAATTGATGAGGCTTCCGCTCCGGAAGAAGCTGGAGAAGCCCATAACTATCAAATCATTTTGACTGCAAAAGACGGGGCTGAAGTTGATGAGCCCATGTTGGAGTCTCTTTTCGACGAGTTGGTTAAGCTTGGCGAATTTAAAGTTGTAACCCGTCCGGGGGATATTCCTGGTAGTGAGGGGGCGGCCCGTTGGGAGCTCTCTCTTGTTACTGATATTGTTAAAGACAACGTCGCCGATGTGTTCTTCTTCGTTGATGCTGATCTTACTGTCGAGATCGAAGATACTGCTATTCCTTCGGATACAGTTCCTGAAGAGCCTATTGTTGAAGATGTCCCTGTGCTTGTTGACGAGAAGTCCGAACCAGAAGTCGAAGAGCCGGTGGTCGAGAAATCAGAAGAGTTGGTTCTCGACTTTGCCGAAGATGAGGGCTCTGTTGAGGGTGGGCCAGCTATTGAAGATGCTGAAGAAAAGAAGCCCGCCGCTAAAGCTGAGCTTTCTGCGTCTGCAGGCTTGGAAGACGTCCCTGCGCCAAGAATTGGTGAAATGCTGGTAGAATCCGGAGAAGTGTCGGAAAAGGATATTCAGGAAGCTCTGAGGAAGCAAAAGCCCATTGGGCAGATTTTAGCCGAAGAAGGCAAGATCGCTCCTGATAAGCTGGAAAAAGTTGTTAAGAAGCAGAGTGAAGTTAAAGAAAAGGAAGCTTCCAAAAAAAGACAGGAAGCCATGTCGAGTATCCGTGTGGCTGCTGATAAGTTGGATTTCCTAGTAGATCTGGTTGGTGAGTTGGTTATTGTGCAAGCACAGATTACTCAGGTTGTCAGTGAGCGAAATGATCCTCAGATGACTGCTCTTGCTGAAGAACTGGAGCGTCTGAGTGATGAACTTCGCGATTCTACTCTTGGAATCCGCATGCTGCCAATCGGTACTTCGTTCTCCAAATTCAAGCGGTTGATTCGAGATCTGTCCAGTGAATTGGGCAAGGAGATCGGACTTTCTACTAGTGGTGAAGATACTGAACTCGATAAGACGGTTATCGAACGATTGGGTGACCCGTTGGTTCATCTCCTCAGAAACAGTTTGGACCATGGGATTGAATCTCCAGAAGAACGTAAGGCTGTCGGCAAGCCGCCGCAGGGCATGATTCTTTTAGCGGCCGAACATTCTGGTGGTGAAGTTCTCATTCGAATTACTGATGATGGCCGTGGAATGTCGACTGAGGCTATTCGTGAGAAGGCCATAGAGCGTGGGCTGATCACGAAGGACACTGAGCTTACGGAAAAAGAGTTGCTCAAGCTTATTTTCGAGCCCGGTTTTTCGACAGCTAAGGAAGTCACTAATGTGTCCGGACGTGGTGTGGGCATGGATGTGGTTAAGCGCGCCATCGACTCTCTGCGTGGAACCATTGACATCGACAGTATTCCTGGAAAGGGAACAACCATCACTATTCGTTTGCCCTTAACTCTGGCTATAATTGACGGTCTTCAAGTGCGGGTTGAGGATGAGTATTATGTTATTCCTCTTTCCTTGGTTGAAGAATGTGTGGAGCTTTCTCGAGCAGAGGTCGAAGACAACGAAACAGGGCAGCGTATTCTGCATCTTAGGGGCGAGATTGTTCCTTATATCCATATCCGAGATTGGTTTGGTATCGAAGGAGACAACCCACCCATCGAACAGATTGTTATCACTGGAGTGGAAGGCAGTCGCGTAGGTATTGTTGTAGACACTGTTATTGGTGAGCACCAGACGGTTATCAAGAGCCTAAGTCGTGTTTATAAGGACGTGGAAGGGATTTCTGGAGCTACCATCAAGGGGGACGGCTCTATCGCATTGATTTTGGATGTTCCCAGCTTGGTACGTCGCGTTGTGGCGGAATCCAAGTAGTTCGACTTGTATTGCATTTGCGAGGCGAAAAGGATGAAGAAGATACGTGTACTCGTTGTGGATGACTCCGCTGTCGTCCGTCAGACTCTTGAGGATATCCTCAATGCCGATCCTGGCATCGAAGTTATGGCAACTGCTGCGGATCCGTATGTTGCAGCTCAGCGGCTGAAAACTGAGATTCCTGATGTCATTACTTTGGACATTGAAATGCCTCGTATGGACGGTCTGACTTTTCTGAAGAAATTGATGAGTCAGCATCCCATTCCAGTCGTTATTTGTTCATCTGTGGCGGATAAGGGTACTGACAACGCTATTAAGGCATTGGAATACGGGGCAGTGGAGATTATCACTAAGCCCAAAGTCGGTACTAAGAAATTTCTTGAAGAGTCCAGCATCCGTCTTGTTGACAGAGTAAAGGCTGCTGCAATGGTGAAGCCTGGCAAGAAAAGGACAGTAGTGGAACCTCTGAAAGTTGCTCCAAAACTTAGCGCAGACGTAGTTATTCCCATGGGTAAGCCACAGCCGTTAGGCCCTACGGATAAAGTCTGCCTTGTCGGGGCTTCTACCGGTGGTACTGAGGCGTTACGAGTTTTCCTTGAGGCTTTGCCTCCAAATTGTCCACCAGTTGCCATAGTACAGCACATGCCAGAGCACTTTACTGCTGCATTTGCAAATCGTTTGAATGGTATCTGTAAGATTGCTGTTAAAGAGGCGGTCGATGGTGATCAGATGATGCGTGGCCAAGCGTTGATTGCTCCTGGCGATAAGCACATGCTTCTTAAACGTGTGGGGAATCGCTATCACGTTGAGGTCAAGCAGGGGCCGTTGGTTTCTCGTCACCGTCCGTCTGTGGATGTTCTCTTCCGTTCTGGTGCCCGCTATGGTGGTGCCAATGTTGTTGCCGCCATTATGACTGGCATGGGTGATGACGGTGCCAAGGGAATGAAAGAGCTATATGATGTTGGAGCGTTTACCATCGCTCAGGATGAGGCGTCTTGCGTCGTGTTCGGTATGCCTCAGGAAGCCATTAAGCACGGTGGCGTCCATAAGGTCATGACTTTGACAGGGATTGCTGGAGAAATGGTTCGCATGTGCGGTTAACCAGCAAAGAGAAACAATTAAAAAGGGCCCCATGTGCAAGTATGGAGCCTTTTTTTTATGCAATGTAAAGGGGATGCAGAGATCAGTTCTTGTTGTGCCGATACAAAATTACATCAACAGGTTCGCGTGTGACCATACCTTCATTAAGCATCGTATCGAGCATTTCAAGGAGTGGAATAAGACGGTCAGGGTGTTCAACGATTTCTACTACTACAGGTAAATCTTCCGAAAGGCGTAGAATCTTACTCGTGTGAATTCTACTATTGGCTCCAAAGCCTATCATTCCACGAAATACAGTTGCACCGGCAAGTCCAAGTTTGCGCGCTTCTTCGACAATTACATCAGCAGTAGGGCGTCCTTTGAATTTGTCGTCTTCACCAATATAAACCCGAATGCGTTCAGCCTTTTCAAGAAGTTTCATGTGAACTCCAATAGTTAGAGAAGTCTACCAAGTGCTATCCCGACTATAACAAGCGTGAGACCCACAACGCTTTGGCCAACCACATTGAGTAAGGCTATAGTGATTTGACCAAACTTGACCAACTCGGCCGTCTCGAACATGTATGTAGAAAAGGTGGTAAATGCTCCCATGAATCCTGTAAGGGCAAGTAAGCGCATCTCGCTGCCGGGCAGAAGGCGGTTTTCGAAGTACCCCCATACTGCGCCGAAAAAGAGGCAGCCGAGCATATTTACGACAAAGGTTCCCAAGGGGAAATTACCCCCGGCCAGTCTTTGCGCTACGCCTGAAAGATAATATCGAGAGAGCGTTCCGGCTGCTCCACCTGCTGAAAGATAAAGAATTTTTGTCAACATTTTGGTATCCTTGATACACCGTATCAACTCGAAGGGAGAATGCCAATGGTTCTGGAATGTGAATTGAAATATCTAGAAGTGAACCTCAACGACTTGAGTGAACGGTTGCATAACGCTGGCGGAGAGTCTTCGGGGCGATATTTTGAGTCCAATATTGTGTTTGACTACCCAGATCGCTCCTTGAAAGAAGCTGGAGTTTTACTTCGATTGAGGGAGAAGAAGGGGGAGGCTGTGTTAACAGTTAAGAAGCCGCCAGAGACAGATGTCCCGTCTTCGTTAAAAGTGTTTGAAGAGATAGAATCTGTTGTTGAAGATTTTGATACGGTAAAACGAGCTTTGGAGGCCGTTGGCTTTCGGGTGGCATTTGCTTACGAGAAAGTGCGTGAAAAGTGGCGATTCATGGACTGTGTGATCTGTTTGGATCATCTTCCTTACGGTGATTTTGTAGAGATAGAGGGGACAGAGGAGACTGTTCATGCTTGTGCAAAGGCAATCGATATTGGTGACCATCCAACTTCCAAGTCAACATATCATGCCTTGAATCTTGAATATCGTTCGGCCAACGGTATGGAAATGAATGAGAGTTTTGTGTTCGCGGAGGAAGATAGACGCAGATTTAAGGAGCAATTCAGGAAAGATTGATATCCTCCCTCGACAGGTCGAGAAAAGGAATTTATATTAGAGGCTAAGAATTAATATTTAGAGGATTGTTGGAGAGTAACGCCCATGAGCGACCCTTTTACCGGTGACCATTATGATTCTGAGCTTTTGGACGAAATAGATGTTCGTGAGCCTCGGAAGTATAAGGTTTTGTTGCACAATGACGATTATACGACCATGGATTTTGTGGTCGAGGTACTAATGCGGGTTTTTCGTAAGAACGAGGCCCAGGCTACGGCGATCATGTTGTCAGTCCATAACAAAGGATATGGTATCTGCGGCGTGTACACCGCTGAGGTGGCTGAAACTAAAGTTGATTTGGTCCATCGCTTGGCAAAGAGTGCCGGTTTTCCGCTGAAGTGCAGCATGGAAGGTGAATAAGATATGACGATGCTCAGCAAGGAATTGGAAAGTGCGTTGACCTCCGCCGTCAACGAGGTGAAGCGAAGGAATCACGAGTTCTTGACGCTTGAGCACCTCCTGTATGCCATCTCCACTGAAGAACAGGGTGAGGAAATCCTGGAAGCTTGTGGTGCGGAAATGGAAAAGCTCCGCGACCAGCTTGGCCGTTTCTTCGTGGAAAACATGGAAGCCCTGCCAGAGGGTACAGAGACTGAAGTGATTCAAACTCTCGGTGTCCGTCGTGTTTTGCAGCGTGCAGTATGGCAGAAGAAGGCTTCTGGAAAGAGCGTGGTTGAAGTCGGTGACGTACTAGCTGCCATGTTCGACGAGGAAGATTCTTACGCTGTCTACTTCCTTCGTACCCATGACGTATCACGTTTGGATATTTTGGAATTTATTTCTCACGGTATGTCCACTGGTGAGGATTGGAATGATCTTGGTGAACATGAGCCTGGACATAAGGCAAGCCCATTGGATGGAGACGCCGGCGAGAAGAAGACTCCACTTCAGGAGTTTACTGTAAATCTTACTGACCGTGCAGCAGAAGGGCTTATTGATCCGCTTATTGGCAGGACCAATGAGCTTGAGCGTACTGTTCAGGTCTTGTCTCGACGTCGTAAGAACAATCCAATTTTTGTGGGCGATCCCGGAGTGGGTAAGACTGCCATGGCTGAGGGGTTGGCGCTTATGATCATCGAGGGCCGTGTCCCCAAGGAGTTTCTGAACGCGGAAATCTACGCCTTGGACATGGGCTCGCTTTTGGCTGGCACCAAGTATCGTGGAGATTTTGAAGCTCGCCTCAAGGGAGTGCTTGCTGAGCTAAAGCTAAATAAGGATGCAATCCTGTTTGTGGATGAAATTCACACCATTGTCGGAGCCGGATCGGTCAGCGGAGGTAGCATGGATGCATCAAATATCCTGAAGCCTCTTTTGCAGTCGGGCGAAATCCGTTGCATGGGCTCCACTACATTTGAAGAGTACAAGAATCATTTTGAAAAGGATCGTGCTCTTTCGCGTCGTTTTCAGAAGATCGATATTACTGAGCCTACAGTGGAAGAGACCATTGCTATTCTTAAGGGGCTCAAGCCTCATTACGAGGAATTTCATGGTGTAAATTACACTCACTTTGCCTTGAAGGCCGCGGCAGAATTGTCCGAGCGTCATATTACCGATCGTTTCCTGCCGGACAAGGCCATCGATGTTATGGATGAGGCTGGTGCTTTGTATAAGCTGTCTCCTCGTCAGCGAAAGGGTGACCGCATCAAGGTGATGGATATTGAAAAGGTTGTAGCCCGTATGGCTCGTATCCCTGCTCGCAGGTTGACTGTGTCTGATAAGGCACGGCTACAGAACCTTGAATCTGACCTTAAGAGCGTTGTTTTTGGTCAGGATGAAGCCGTTGTCGCTTTATCAAAGTCTATTAAGCGCTCTCGTGCAGGTATGCGTCAGGTCGGTCGTCCTGTCGGCTCTTTCTTGCTTACCGGACCTACTGGTGTGGGTAAGACCGAATTGGCCCGTCAACTTGCCAATGTGCTAGGAATTGGTTTCCTTCGCTTCGATATGAGTGAGTATATGGAGAAGCATGCTGTTGCGCGTCTGATTGGTGCTCCTCCTGGGTATGTTGGCTTTGATCAAGGCGGATTGCTCACAGAAGGCGTCCGTAAGAAGCCGCATTGTGTAGTATTGTTTGACGAGATTGAAAAGGCGCATCCTGATGTTTTCAACATTTTGTTGCAGGTCATGGATTACGCGACTCTCACTGATAATAATGGGCGTAAGGCCGATTTCCGTCATGTGATTCTGCTCATGACATCCAATGCCGGTGCTCGTGAGATGTCTAAGGGAGCTATTGGGTTCTCTCGGAATGAAGAATCTGATCGCAAGGGTGGGGCTATAAAGGCTTTGGAGAAGCTCTTTAGCCCTGAGTTCCGTAATCGTTTGGACTCTATTGTGACCTTCAAGTCGTTGGAACAACCTGTAATGGAACTGATTGTGGATAAGTTCATCAAGGAGTTGAATGATCAGCTTCAAGATCGTCGAGTTGTTGTTGCGATCACTGAAGAGGCGCGTGCTAGGCTGGCCGAACTTGGTCACGACAAAACTATGGGAGCTCGTCCCATGGGCCGTGTCATCCAAACCGAGATCAAGGATGTCATTGCTGATGAACTATTGTTCGGAGAACTGGTGAAGGGTGGAGTGGTTACCGTGGATTTGGCTGGCAAGATCAAGAAGCGCAAGAAGATGCCTCTTGTTAGTGAATCTGGTGAGTTTGCCTTTGCTTTTGATCCAGTGACAAAGATTCAGTAGCCAAAAGTAATAATTAATGGGCGGTGCAATCCGCCCATTTTTTTGATCGATTCCCAGAGTGAATACCCGTTGGGTTTAGAGCTTCGCAAAAGAGCATGCATGACAATTTACCGCTTGTTTGATGAACCCATATTTCCTGATCCTGAAGAAGCGGATCCGGATGGACTGTTAGCTGTTGGCGGAGACCTGTCGCCCCAACGTCTTCTAACAGCTTATTCAAACGGCATATTCCCTTGGTACTCAGAAGATTCTCCAATATTGTGGTGGTCAACCAATCCTCGACTCGTGCTTGTCCCGCAAGATTTTCATACCCCGCGCAGTTTGCGCAGGGTTTTGAATAAGGGCAAATACACGTTTACAATGGATACGGACTTTGAAGGAGTGATCCGTGGTTGTGCGCATTCGCCGAGGCCCGAACAGGAAGGTACATGGATTGTTGACGAGATGGTAGAAGCATACTCGCTGTTACATGAACTGGGTTACGTACATAGCGTGGAGGCGTGGCAGGATGGAGAATTGGTGGGTGGTCTGTATGGCTTGTCCTTAGGATCGGCCTTTTTTGGAGAGTCTATGTTCTACAAAGCCCCTGACGCCTCTAAAGCGGCCTTTGCAGTGTTGGTCAATCAGTTAAGGGCTTGGGGATTTACTTTAATTGATTGTCAGCAGACCACGCAGCACCTTTTGCGATTTGGTGCAGTGGAAATGCAGCGATTTCGGTTTCTTGCCATGTTGCGGGAGGCTATGGAGCAGCCAACTAGAGAAGGGCGTTGGTGCTTTGATTATCACTGTTAGCGGCTTTCGTCTAAAGAGATCAGATAGCCGAGCAAATCGTTGAATATTTTATCGGATAATCGCCAACGAGGCATGCAGTAATCAACTTCAATTCCGTTAGGTTTGTATCCTGTTTCCAGTAGGCGTTTTAGAGTCAGTTCTGTGTAAGCAGGGTGACTCCCGTCTTGACGTGCATTGAATGGATATCCACTTCCTGCCAAGTATTTGTATGAGATTGGGGGCGTGGTGAGAAAACAAAAATCAGGTTCAATATTCCCCAATCCCTTGGGGCCGTGGCAGGTTGAACAGCTGCCTCCCTGACTACGCAGCCAGTGAGGCCCTCCCTGGAATGGGAGGTGGGCTCCAACTAATGGAGCGCCTTTTTCAAAGATCGATTTGCCATTCTCTATGTCCGCCTTAGCCAGGACCTCTTTGGGATTGATGGGATCTTGCTTGCTTTTTGCTAATAGTGATTCAGAGCAGAAAAAGGTCAGGGTCACGACAAAGCAAACAATTGGTAAGTATGGGGACATCAGTTTTCCCCTGTTACTCGGCTACAAGGGGAGGATGTGCGCTTAGGTCGTAGAATCCTTTAAGTGGCAGATTTAGTGAATAGCTCGGTATTTTTTCAAATTCGATGAATCCAACGCTTTTGTCGGGCGACAGTTGTGAAAGGGCTGACAATCCAGCCGGAACTGGAAAGGTGAGCGGGGTGGAACGAATGGCTGTAAGCCTTGTGGAATACTGTTCTTTCAGGTAATTAATAATACGGTCCCGTTCTTCGGAAGAGAAAGACTCAAGGATGACTTTTCTACTGCTTTTGACGCAGTCAGAGCAGTCACTGGTAACGAGCCCATTCCAATCGATACTTTCTTCCAATGTGGCGTCCCAAGTTGCTCTGAATAAGTGAACTTCTACGTCACGACGGCCTTTAAAACTCTTAATGACCATGGAGAGGGAGTGGGCATACGGAGTTGGTGGTGGTGAATCAGGTTGTATGACTTTGATATCCATATTGAAATCTCCATGCAGATAGTTGATTGCTGTAGTAAATTGTTACGTGTTTTTGCGAAATATCTCAAGATTCAGAGTACATTTTCATGCCTGATTTTCGATTAGTTAGTGAATTTACACCAAAGGGAGATCAGCCTGAGGCGATTCGTCAACTCGTTGATGGATTGAATGCGGGGGTGCGAGATCAAGTTTTGCTTGGAGCCACTGGAACGGGAAAGACGTTCACAATGGCGAATATCGTGGCTGAACTTAATCGTCCTGCATTGGTGCTTGCACCTAATAAAACTCTTGCTGCTCAACTTTATACAGAATTTCGTGGGCTATTCCCTGACAATGCAGTCGAGTATTTTGTCAGTTATTATGATTATTATCAGCCGGAAGCATATTTACCCCATTCCGATGTCTACATTGAGAAAGACTCGTCCATAAACGATAATATTGATAAGTTGCGTCATGCTGCAACTCACGCCTTGCTTACTCGTCATGACGTTCTCATTGTAGCCTCAGTCTCCTGTATTTATGGTCTTGGTTCGCCTGATTTTTACGCCAAAATGGTTATTCCTGTTGAGGAAGGCCAGATGATGGCGATGGAGGAATTGTTGGCTCGTCTTGTAGAGATTCACTACGAGCGCAACGATTACGACTTTCATCGTGGTACATTTCGAGTACGTGGTGATGTGGTCGAGATTATTCCTGCGTATAGCCGTGAAAAGGCACTTCGAATTGAGTTTTTTGGTGATGAAATTGACTCGATTTCTGAGACCGATCCGCTTACGGGCGAGGTTAAAGACAAGCTCAGAAAGACAGTTATTTATCCGGGTAGTCACTTTGTGTCCGATCGTGACAACCTTGATCGTGCAGTGGAAGATATCCGTAATGAACTGCAGGTGCGTTTAGCCGATTATAAAAAAACTAATAAGCTGGTAGAAGCACAGCGGCTAGAACAACGCACCATGTATGATCTCGAAATCATAGAGGAGTTGGGATACTGTAATGGTATCGAAAATTACTCCCGTCATTTGGATGGGCGCACTGAAGGAGAGCCGCCTGCGACATTGTTGGACTATTTTCCTGATGACTTTATTTTGTTCGTGGATGAATCTCATATCGCCTTGCCTCAGGTGGGAGGCATGTACAATGGCGACCGTTCTCGCAAGACTACACTGGTAGATTTTGGCTTTCGTTTGCCGTCAGCACTAGATAACCGACCATTGAATTATGATGAATTTCAAGAGCGCATCAAGCAGGCAGTATATGTCTCAGCTACGCCTGGAGCACTGGAAATGGACTTGGCGCAAGGTGTTGTTGTGGAGCAAATCATTCGTCCTACGGGATTGCTTGATCCCAACGTGGAAGTGCGAAAAGTACAGGGACAGATTGACGATTTGCTTTCGGAATGTAAAAAAAGACAATCAAGGGACGAACGTGTTCTGGTCACAACGCTTACTAAGCGTATGGCCGAGGATTTGAACGACTATCTCAATTCGATGGGAGTTCCGTCTCGGTATCTGCATTCGGACATCGACACACTTGAACGTATGGCAATAATTCAGGCTTTGCGTACAGGTGAGTTCTTCGTGTTGGTGGGGATTAACTTGCTTCGTGAAGGGCTGGATATTCCAGAGGTTTCTTTGGTGGCGATTCTGGACGCAGATAAAGAAGGTTTTCTGCGCTCAAATCGATCGCTCATTCAGACGTTCGGGCGTGCTGCGCGAAATGCCGACGGCAGGGTTGTCTTGTATGCTGATAAAGTCACGGGCTCTATGGCTGAGGCCATGGAAGAAACAGCTCGACGTCGTGACAAGCAGAAACAATATAACATCGAAAATGACATCACGCCCAAGACCATCCGCAAAAGCGTCGATAATCTGTTTGGCGAGTTGGGTGGCAAGAGTGACGGTAATAGAGCCAATGTTGGCATGGCTGCTGAGACAGGAGCTGATTATGGCTCTACTGATCCCAAGCAGTTACAGAAGACCGTCAAACGGCTGGAGCGCGAAATGCGTGAAGCTGCAAAGGAATTGGAATTCGAGCGGGCGGCCGAACTAAGAGATCGAGTCGCTTTGCTGCGTGAACGCATACTGGAGTTGGGGTAGCCCATGTTCGAGAAAATCCATAGACGGATGCTCAGGCTGAGAGCAAGGCTTGGCTCATTTTGGAGCGTTGCTCTTGGTGTGGTTTATCTGTTTTTCGTGTTCATCATAGGCATCGCTTTTTATATGGGATACGAGGATTGGGATTTTACCAGCTCCTTTTATATGGTGGTAATAACCCTCTCCACGGTTGGCTTCATGGAGGTTAATCAGCTATCCGATCCAGGACGTATTTTTACTTCCTTTTTGATCATGGGTGGTGTTGGTGGTTTCGTTTATATCGCAGGTGCCTTTGCGCAAGTGTTGATTGACGGTCGTTTGCAAATATTGTGGGGTAAACATAAAATGTTGAAAGAAATCTCAAAGCTCAGAGATCATTTTATTATTTGTGGGCATGGTCGCATCGGCAGCATTGTAGTACAGGAAATATTGGCAGAAGGGCACGATGTTGTCGTCATCGAGCAGGACCCTGATCTAATAGATAAAATGGAGCAAGATGGCATTCTTTGTATTGATGGTGATGCCACAAGTGATGAGGTGTTGCTTACAGCCGGCCTATTGCACGCTAAATCTTTGATTTCTGCTCTCACCAGCGAAGCTGCGAATGTTTATGTGACCCTCACAGCTCGGCAGTTGAATCCGAACATAACCATCGTTGCCCGCGCAGGCGACAAATCTCACATTTCTCGCTTGGAGTTGGCTGGAGCCGATCGTGTTGTGTTACCGCATTTTATTGGTGGCTTACGAATGGCTCAGAATGTGCTTCGACCTACAGTTACAAACTTCCTGGAACTGGCTGTTCGAGGTGGTATTGATCTTCAGATGGAAGAACTGGAAGTTACTCCGGATTCCGAGTTGTGCGAACTGGATCTCATTGAGTCCAAGATTCGTCCTCGATTCAATTTGATCATTATTGCTATCAAAACAGGTACAGGGGAGATGGTCTTTAATCCAGGTCCCAAGGAAGTCATTCACGCCTATGACACTCTGCTTGCCGTTGGCAAGAAATCCAATTTGAATGAAATAAAAGAAATCCTGTAATTCAAACAGGCTGATAATACTATATGACTGTATCCGACGTTGAAAAGCGCGTGGTTTTGTTGCGCGAAAAAATCGAGCATCACAACCACTGCTATTATGTACTGGACGCTCCCGAGATTTCGGATGCTGAGTACGACGAATTGTTTCGTGAACTGGTCGCTCTTGAAGATGAACATCCTCACCTGGACGATCCGAATTCTCCCTCTAAGAGGGTAGGTGGAGAGCCTGCAGAAGGATTTACTCCCTACGAGCATGCCTTACGCATGTATAGCCTTGATAACGCCATGAATCTCGATGAGTGGTTTGCTTTTACAGATAGGGTGAGCAGAGGACTGAATCGTGAAGACGCCGAATATTGGACTGACCCTAAAATGGATGGGTTGGCAGTTGAGGTGATTTACGAGAAAGGGATGTTTGTGCGTGCCGCTACGCGCGGTGATGGTCTTGTGGGCGAAGATGTGACCCACAATATGCGTACGGTTATGAATCTCCCATTGAAACTTCGCGGTTCCAATATTCCGAATCTATTAGAGGTGCGTGGTGAAGTCGTTATGTCGAATAGCGATTTTGCGGCTTTAAATGAACGGCAGCGAAATGCTGGCGATAAAGTCTTTGCTAATCCAAGAAATGCTTCGGCTGGTTCTATCCGACAGCTTGATCCCAAGGTTGCAGCGGCAAGGCCTTTGCGTTTTATGGGGTATGGCATTGGACGCGTTGAGTGGGCTATGCCCATGTTCGCGTGGTCCAGTCAAAAAGAGATTATGGATGGCCTCAAGGAACTTGGTTTTTCCATTCCTCCAGAGGCCAAGCTGTGTAAGACGCGTCAGGAAGTTGCAGACTATTTTGAAGAACTGATGGTGCGACGTGAATCCCTGTCGTTTGAGATCGACGGTGTGGTTGCGAAGCTCAATAATCTTGATCAACAGAAAGCGCTTGGTTTTACTTCTCGTGCACCACGATGGGCCTTGGCTTTAAAGTTTCCTGCTCATCAAACCAAGACCAAGCTCAAGGATATTCGCATTCAGGTGGGGCGTACCGGGGTGTTGACTCCTGTGGCAGAGCTAGAGCCTGTGCCATTGGCTGGTGTTGTTGTGAGCAATGCGACTCTGCACAACAAAGGTTATATTGAGGAGCGTGACTTTCGAATCGGTGACACTGTGCTCATACAGCGCGCCGGTGATGTTATTCCACAGGTGTTGTCTGTAGACATTGATGCTCGTCCTGATACGGCAGAAGTATATGAGTTCCCATTGGTTTGTCCTGTGTGTAAAAGCGATGCGCGTGAGGACGGTGAGGCTGTGCGTTGTACTAACGAAGTGTGCCCAGCCAAGACCGTACAGCGAATAATACACTTTGTATCTAAAGCCGGCCTCGATATGGAAGGGGTAGGCAAAAAGTGGGTTGAGCGACTGGCTATTGATGAAGTCCTTGTTTCTCCAGTCGACCTGTTTACTTTGGAAAAGACAGCACTTCTCAAGTATGAAGGCATGGGAGACAAATCCGCAGCTAAGTTCATTGCCGCAGTTGCAAAGGCCAAGGAAGAAGCTCCGCTATGGCGGCTTATCGCAGCTTTGGGTATTCGGCACGTTGGAGAACAGACAGCTCGAACTCTGGCAAATAATTTTGAAGACCTTGAAGCAATTGGTAAAGAGACGCGCGAAGCTTTGCAGGAGTTGGACGACATTGGGCCCATAGTGGCCGATTCTCTGTGGGATTACTTTCAAAGTGATACCACCAAGGAGATGCTTGAGCGCTTCAAAGCCGTCGGTTTTTGGCCTACTGGTGGTGAAAATGGATCAGAACAAAGCAAGGATTCGCCTTTGGCTGGAAAGGTGTTTATTTTCACTGGCACGTTACCAATTAAGCGAAATGAAGCCCACGCTATTGTTGAGGAGCATGGCGGCTCTGCAGTCAAATCCATTTCCAAGAAGGTCGATTACGTGGTAGCCGGAGAAAAGGCTGGCTCCAAGGTCGCTAAGGCCGAGAAGCTAGGGCTTGAAATTATTGACTTCGAAGGCTTTCAGGAATTACTCCAAAAAGCCGAATAAATTTAACGTAGCAGGAGAGAGAGATGGCTACTGATATCGTAATTCTGGGCGCTAAAGGGCGCATGGGGAATACTCTGGTAAATCTTACTCTGGCAGACGATGAACTCAACTTGGTGGGAGCTTGTGAACGTAAAGGGAATGCCGCCGGCATCGATCATGACGGTTGTACCGCTTCTGATTGTCTGGACGAGCTTTTGCCGGAAGTTCCGGGTGCTGTGATTATTGATTTTACGGCTCCTGAAGCTTCTGTGGAGAATGCAAGAGTTGCTGCCAAGCACGGCAATCCTGTTGTCATCGGAACAACTGGTTTGAATAAAGAGCAGGTGGCGGAGTTGGAGAAGTCTGCAAAGGAAACGCCCATTTTCTTTGCACCCAATATGTCTGTTGGGGTCAATGTGCTTCTCAAGGTGCTGCCCCAGCTTGTTCAGTATTTGGGGGAGGCTTATGATATGGAGATGGTCGAGACTCATCACAAGATGAAGAAAGATTCTCCCTCTGGGACTGCTCTCAAGTTGGCTCAGTGTTTAGCTGAGGCCCGTGGCTGGGAATATGATGACGTCAAAAAGCATTGTCGTGATGGCATCATTGGCGAACGCCCCCAGAAGGAAATTGGTGTGCAGACCTTGCGAGGCGGCGATGTTGTTGGTGATCATACCATGTACTTTTTTGGCCCGGGCGAGCGTATTGAAGTGACTCATCGTGCGCATTCTCGTGAAACCTTTGCCTCTGGTGCTCTTCGTGCTGCCAAGTGGGTGGCCCTGCAGAAGCCTGGAAAGCTCTATGCTATGGCTGACATTTTCTAACGGTTTAGAATCGTAATTGTAAAAGGGCTTCCATATGGAAGCCCTTTTTTTTTAACGCTATATGCGGACAATGGTGATTATTGATTGTTTTACAAGCAGCTAGAAGCAACTACACATTTTAGAGAATTGGAGAGAGGAGGCGGGCGAATTTGATAACGGTTTGGTAGACGACATTTTTATTGTGATATTCCTGAGTGCCAGTCTCCACACTATTGGTGAAATCAACTTGGAACATTTGCTCTATCTGATTGCAGAAGGGAATATCCTCTACAAGCATGGTTATTTCGAAATTGAGTCGGAATGAACGGTTGTCCAAGTTCGCGGTGCCTACCCCGGCCAACTTGTCGTCTGCGAGAAATACTTTTTGGTGCAGAAATCCTTCATTGTACCTGAAAACACGGATGCCGGGCATCTTAAGCTCTTTGAGGCAGGCAAACCCTGCTAAGTATACAAGCAGATGATCTGGCTTGCGAGGGAGAAGAATGCGGACGTCTACACCACGCATTGCTGCCAATTGAAGGGCTTTGCATACAGAGCTGTCTGGAACGAAATATGGGCTAGCAATCCAGAAGCGTTTTTGAGCAGAGTTAATGGCGCGAATGAACATGAGAGAACAGGATTCCAGATCGTCTGCTGGGCCAGTTGCCAGTGCCAAGACGTCGGCATTGCCTGAAGGTTCAGGTAGGGAAAGATCGATTTCGTATAGTTCGCCTGTTGCCCAAAACCAATCTTTGGCGAAGCTGATGCGAACGCCGATGACTGCTGGGCCTGTAATTCTCATATGGGTATCGCGCCAACCATCGAATTTGTCTGAGACTCCGAGATATTCGTTACCTATATTATGACCACCCACGAAAGCGGTTTGCCCATCGATGACAACTATTTTCCTGTGGTTGCGGAAATTGAGTTGAAATCGGTTGCCGCGGCCTCGGCGAGTGTGGAAAGGGTGTACATCGACGCCAGCTTTACGCATGGTATTCCAGTATGAAGGCGGGGTCTTGTGGCATCCGATTTCGTCGTAAAGAAAGTTAATGCGTACCCCCTCGCGGGCTTTTCGAACGAGCAGTTTTTGTAAACGTTTGCCAAGTTCATCATCGTGAACAATGAAGAACTGAATAAGCACGTATTTTTTAGCTTGATTGATGTAACTGAAAATTGCGTCGAAAGTGTCGTGCCCATTAATGTGTAGCTCTAAGTCGTTTCCTTTCAGAAATGGAATCTCTGCTAATGTTTCAAATGCAGCACGAGGGGTGTGCGGACGCTTTCGTTCCGAAAGCCGTGGGACTTGGGGGATATTGTGTTTGTCTTCCACCAATTCAAGAAATCTTTCTTCTCCAGCGCGCATGGCGTCAACGTAACCATGAAATTTGCTTCTACCAAATACCCAGTAAAATGGGAGTGTGAGTAGGGGAAAGGTTACTAGTGATATTGCCCAAGCAACTGCCCCTTGTGGGGTGCGTGTGTCGCGTACAGCAATTATGGCGGTGATGATGGCTGTAATCTCAACGACTGTATAGAAAAGGCTGAATGCAGTGATGAGAAAATGTACGTCTTCTGTAAGCATGGAATCTGATTACCAGAAGTATGATGATTGTGGCAATATATCCTGTTGCCTGCATGGATGAAATGTGATCGGATTTCACCCGAAGGAAAATCATTCATGAGTAGTACCAAGATAGAAAAAACAAAAGACCATCCATTCCTTTCTCAACCGCATCGTACCCTTGCAGGCTTGGCTGTTCCTGTCCTCTTTTCACTGGTGGCCGAGCCTCTGACTGGGCTAGCTGACACTGCGTTCGTAGCGCGTTTGCCCGGTTCGGAGCCCGTAGCCGCATTAGGTGTAGGAACAGTGGCTTTTTCGTCAATCTTCTGGGCCTTTTCTTTTCTCGGAGTTGGAACGCAGACTGAGGTGGCAAAGGATGAGGGAGGCGGAAATCACGATCATGCAGTTAAGGTGGTGTCGTTAGCGATTATGATGGCTGCGTGCATCGGAATTGTTCTTATGCTCGGTGCCATGCCTGTACTGAAGTCTATTGGCAGTTTGCTTGGTGCTGCAGGGGCAGTTAATGAGCTTGCTTGCGAGTACATGTTTTATCGACTGCTTGGCGCTCCTGCTGTATTGGTTTCGATAGCCTGTTTTGGGGCATTACGAGGGGCGCAGGATATGCGAACCCCATTGTATGTGGCCGTCGGTATAAACTTGATTAATCTGCTTTTGGATTGGTTGTTGATTTTTGGAGTTGGACCATTTCCCGAACTGGGTGTAGCTGGGGCTGCGATCGCGAGTACTGTGAGTCAGTGGATTGGTGCGGCGTGGGGCCTGGTTGTAGTGGCGCAATCGGTTGGTTTGACATTTCATATTCGTGGCGCAGGTGTTGCCAAGCTTCTCAAGATTGGTGGCGATCTGTTTGTACGTACCGGGATGGTTTTACTGTTTTTGGCTTTGTGCACTCGTGTTGCCAATCACGCCGGGGCGAATGAGGGGGCAGCGTATCAAGCCATACGTCAGTTCTTCATCTTTGCTGCTCTGTTTCTCGATGCTTTTGCAATCACAGGGCAGAGCCTCGTGGGCTACTTTCTTGGTGCTGGAGAAGTCCGATATGCCAGAAGCGTTGCTCGAATGGTATGCATATGGAGTGTGGGAACAGGTCTAGCGATGTGTGCTGCGATGATTGTTGGCGAAAATGGGGTTGCGTGGCTACTGGTTCCGCCAGATGCCTTGTTGGTTTTTGGGCCTGCTTGGTGGGTTGTAGCCTTAACCCAGCCCTTGGGAGCTCTTTCTTTTGCCACTGATGGCATTCATTGGGGAACAGGAGATTTTCGATATCTTCGGAATGCTATGATCGTTGCTTCATGTCTGGCAGGAGGATTGGTTTATTCTCTTGATCAATTGCAACCAGTTCATATTCTAGTTTACATCTGGATGGCGACTGCGCTGTGGACCTTTATTCGTGCTGCTTTTGGACTTGTGCGTATTTGGCCAGGGATTGGCGAGGCTCCACTTAGAATGGCGTGTCGTTAGATGTTTTGTAATAATGAATGAAAAAGGCCTGTCATTGCTTATGACAGGCCTTTTCTAATTCAATTGATATCAACTAGTGTTCAGCTAAGTAATTGAACATGAATCGGTATGCGGTTCGCATCTCTAATTCTAGATCAACAAGATGTTCGTGAGCAGCAGTCATATCTTGAGCTTTGGATGCATTCTCAAGGAGAAGGCAACAATCTCTGACTCGTTCGACACCCATTGTCGCTGCTCCACCTTTAAGAGCATGAGCAAGGTGACGAAGACGATCAACGTCTTGCGCTTTGAGAGCCTCTCGAATCTCTTCAATTCGTTTGGGCTCCTGAGAGATAAAGACTGTAAACATTCTTTTGAGAAAAGGTTGTTTACCGGCCATTGATTCCAGGAATTTGCTGTCGATTACTTCTTTTTCCGCCATTTGAGTCCTCGAGTAGGACGTTTGTTTTTTATTAACCCCATTCACGGTTTCCCCCACTGCCAGTGAATACCAAAACAATGTTCGTATACGTCACGGGCTTTTTTTGAGCAATACTTTTTGGAAGAAAAAGGACTGCTCATATTTTCACACTCATTTGGGGAAGTGTGTATTGGGGGCGTTGAACAAATAAAAAAGGTGGAAGCATATGCTTCCACCTTTTTTATTTGTACTAATAATACAGCTACATGGAGTAAAGAGTGTCTCCGGGGATGATTTCGATATTGTTCTTCTGAAGTAACTCAATACCTTGTTCAGTGCGATCAAATCGGAGTATGAGTACTGCGGAGTCTCCGGACTGCTGTACGAAAGCGTACATGTACTCAACGTTGATACCTGCATTTTGTAGCATAGTCAGTATGTTGTGAAGTCCGCCTGGATCATCAGAAACCTTGACTGCAACTACAGATGTGCGACCAACAGTGAAGCCGTTATCTTTGAGTTTGGCTTTTGCGGTATCAAAGTCTGAGACGATGAGGCGAAGGATGCCGAAGTCCGAGGTGTCAGCCAAGGACAGGGCTCGAATATTTACACCTGCTTCGGACAGAATACGAGTTACTTCTGCCAGGCGACCGGCGCGGTTTTCCAGGAATATGGAGAGCTGATCTACTTTCATTGTATTCTCCTAGGATTAAGCTTCGTTGCGTTTATCAATGATGCGCTTGGCCTTGCCCATGGAGCGTTCGATCTCTTTGGGGTTGACCAATCGGACCTTGGCTGTGACGCCGAGGAATTCCTTGATATTCTTCATTACCTTCCTTTCCAGAAGTTGTAAATTCTTAATCTCGTCGGAGAACATAGTGTCACTGACCTCGACCTGAACTTCAAGGGTGTCGAGGTTGCCTTGGCGTTCCACGATGAGTTGGTAATGCGGGGTGAGACCTTCGGTTTCGATGAGGATGGACTCGATCTGTGACGGGAAGACGTTGACACCGCGAATGATGAGCATGTCGTCGGAGCGACCGGTGACGCGTTTCATGCGGGCAGTGGTTCGGCCACACTTGCAAGGTGTGGTGTTCAAGGTCGTCAGATCGCGGGTGCGATAGCGGATAAGCGGAATGCCTTCTTTGGTCAGAGTAGTGAAAACGAGTTCACCTTCTTCGCCCGGACCAACAGGATCGCCTGTTTCAGGATCAATGGTCTCGGCTAAGAAGTGGTCCTCTTGGATGTGGAGGCCATCTTGCGCCTGATGACATTCGATGGCAACGCCAGGTCCCATGATTTCGGAAAGGCCGTAGATGTCTATGGCAGTGATGCCGAGTTTCTTTTCGATACTGCGGCGCATTTCTTCGGTCCACGGTTCGGCACCGAAAATACCGATGCGCAGAGGGAGGTCCTTAATGTTGATGCCCATATCCTCTCCTGTCTCAGCAAGGAAAAGAGCGTAGGACGGGGTGCAACAGATGACGTCGGGTGCAAAGTCTTTGAGCAGGCTTACCTGACGGCGAGTGGCCCCTCCAGATATGGGGATTACAGTGGCACCCAGTGCTTCAGCGCCGTAGTGGGCGCCCAGGCCGCCGGTGAAGAGCCCATAGCCATATGCATTATGTACAGTGTCCGCAGCACTGGCTCCGGCTGCCATGAAGGAGCGAGCCATAAGTTCTCCCCAATTGTCGATGTCACGCTTGGTGTAGCCAACTACTGTGGCTGTACCAGTAGTGCCGGAGGACGAATGGATGCGGACGATCTGGTCCTTGGGCACAGCAAACATGCCAAAGGGGTACTGATCGCGCAGGTCTTGCTTTACGGTGAAGGGCAGCAGGGTAAGGTCCTTCAGGGACTTGATATCCTGCGGTTTGACACCCTTTTCGTCAAATTTCTTTTTGTAGAACGGGACATTGGCGTACACCCGCTCACACAGGGCCTGTAGGCGTTTAAGCTGGAGCTTTTCCAGGTCTTCCCTGGGCAGGGTTTCATTGTGCACGTCGTAAATCATTCTCTCTCTCCTTCACGTAATGGCCACACAGGTTGGCCTAATGGTCGGGTTGGCCTTTAATCGGCCAAGTTTTCATAATAAAAAAACCACGGTCTCAAGGAAGCCCGTGGTAGTTGTTCATAATATCACTGCGTATGCCACGAGCTTCCTAATGGAGGCTCATAAAAAAGAAGCTGCGCAGAAATAGGGTTTTATGCATAAACGGCAGTTTGGCTCATGTCTTCTTTTAGGTCAAGGGGTTTATCTGTTGCGACTCAATGGATTCACCGGTAAAAGAGTATTTTGCAATCACTTGCGACTTCCATTACACAATAAAAGGCTCATTTTTGGGGAGGTGGATATGGATTTTAAGGAATTGGTTGCGAGAAGCCGTAGTCGTAGAAAGTTTGATCAGTCCGTCAAGATCAACGTTAACGACCTTATAGACTTAGTGGATACCGTTCGACTCATTCCCTCAGGAATGAACATTCAACCTCTGAAGTATGTTGTCGTTGCTGATGAGGACTTGTGCTCTGAAATATTCCCCCATCTTGGGTGGGCCGGTTATTTGAAAGATTGGAAAGGCCCTGATGAGGGAGAGCGTCCTGCTGGCTATATTATAGTATTGCTTGATAAAGACATCAGTGAAAATCCATATATTGATCACGGTATTGCCAGCCAGACAATCATGTTGGCGGCAGCGGAGAAAGGTTTGGGGGGCTGTATGATAGCCACAGTGAATCGTAAAAAGGTGATGCAAGTGATAGGGATCGGTGAGCAATATGAGGTCTTGCTGGTGCTTGCGTTGGGTGTACCTACCGAGGAAGTGACGGTCGAGCCTCTTCCCTCTGACGGAAAAATCGAGTATTGGCGCACCTCGGATGGTAAACATCATGTCCCCAAGCGCAGTTTGGATGATTTGATCGTGGGGCTGTTCCCCAAGAAAGAAGACTGCGATAATTAATCTATATTTGAGTGAGATAAATGAACAAGCCCAAGAAATTTAGTTTGATTCCCAGTGAAGAGAAGGCGCTTCTCGTTGCCAAGTGGCTGGACGAGAAGCAAGGTGGAGAGTTGGTCATAATGGATGTTGAGAAAGTCAGCTCCGTGACCAATATGACCATTGTGGTTTCTGCACGTGGTGTAAAGCACGCCAAGGCTCTGGCTGATTACGTTTTGGACATGTGCGCTGAAGATAACGTCGAGTTTCTGCGCATGGAAGGCCAGCAGACCGGTGAATGGATTCTGTTGGATCTTAATGACGTGTTGGTCCATATCTTTCTGGACGAGCTCCGTGGATTCTACAATATCGAAGGTATGTGGGCGGAAGCACCGCGAGTCGAATTCCAAGCATAACTATTGGAGACCATGATGGCCGAGCCTAAGAAGACATTGCTGTTGATTTTGGACGGATGGGGTGTGGCCCCGGATGGTGAGGGCAATTGTGTGAAGAATGCTCCCACGCCGTATCTTGACGGATTGTTCGACAAATATCCCAGCACACAGCTTCTGTGTTCCGGTCGGGCGGTTGGCCTTCCCGATGGCTTCATGGGGAACTCCGAAGTAGGCCATATGAACATCGGTGGGGGGCGTGTTATATATCAGGATATGACCCGCATCGACATGGCCATTGAAAAGGGCTCATTCAGACAGAATGAGGCTCTACTCGATTTAATTGGCAAGACGAAGGCCGGAAGCGGGCGCTTGCATCTGATGGGCTTGGTTTCCGATGGCGGTGTGCACAGTCACCAGAATCACATCTATGCTATTTTGGAAGCTGCCAAAGCGCAGGGGCTGGAGCAGGTTTATGTCCATGTGTTTTTAGATGGCCGTGATACTCCGCCTGCCAGCGGTAAGGAATACACTCGTCAGCTAATTGCGAAGATGGATGAACTCGGTATTGGCCAGGTTGCTACCGTAAGTGGCCGATACTGGGCCATGGACCGTGATAAGCGTTTTGAGCGAGTGGAAGTCGCCTATAAAGCACTGGTGGATGGCAACGGCGTTGTAATGAGTGATCCATTAGTCGGTATCCAGGCATCTTACGATCTTGGTGAAAATGATGAATTCGTAAAGCCGGGCGTAGTAGATGGTGTTGACGGCAAAATTGGTGATGGCGACGGGCTGTTCTTCTTCAATTTTCGGGCAGACCGGGCTCGTGAAATATCCCGTGCGATTTTCGATGATGATTTCAGTGAATTCGAGCGTACTAGGCAGGTAAAATTGGCGGGCTTTGTCACTATGACAAGGTATGAGTCAACATTTCCCATGCCCAACGCCTTCCCCCCTGAGAGTTATGATAATCCATTAGGGGAGGTCGTAGCTGAGAAGGGCATGAAACAGTTGCGAATAGCAGAGACGGAAAAATATGCTCACGTTACGTATTTTCTCAATTGCGGACGTGAAGAGCCATTTGCGAATGAAGATCGTGTTATGATTCCATCTCCTCGCGAAGTGGCTACTTATGACCAGAAGCCGCAGATGAGCGCTGACGAAGTCGCTGATATTCTCATAGATAAGTTGCCGGACTATGATCTGTGTGTTTGTAATCTTGCAAACCTTGATATGGTGGGACATACCGGTATTATTGATGCTGCCACCAAGGCATGTGTAACAGTGGATGGATGTGTGGCACGTATTGTTGATGCGATGCTGGAACAGGGGGGGCGTGTCTTGTTGACTGCTGACCATGGCAATGCTGAGCAGATGATTGCTGAAGACGGTTCTCCGCACACCGCTCATTCAACCAACCCAGTCCCACTTATTTATATTGAAGAGGGATGCGAGAAATCTAATCTTAAAGAAGGTATATTGGGTGATATAGCACCTACAATTCTCGGTCTCTGGGGCTTTACTCAGCCTGATGCCATGACCGGAAAGAACCTCATTACAAAAGGATAACCATGTCTCTCTCCAGTAAGCCTTTGACTCCTGTGAAACCTGCGGGCATGGAAATTATTTTTCTTTATCCTTGTCCCCATTGTAGTCGTGAGGTGCCTCTGATTGCCCCTTCTCGACCTGCTATGGCTCAGTGTGATGCCTGTCGTGAGAATTTCCCCATCGTGCCAGTTGATGATCGAACCATAAGATATATGAAAGTTATTTTGTCAGGCGGCAAAGCTGCCATAGATCCAGACTTTCTGTAGTCGTTCTTTCGGTATGCGGTTAAGGAGCTCAACCTCTTTAACCGCATTTATATTCTCTAAAGTAACTCTAGACTTTATCTAAAGAAGCTTCTACCAGACCGCACTTCTTAGTCTTTGTTCGGTTTCGTGAGAAAGTAGCGTGAAGGCATCATGACATGAGTTGGCCTCACTATTGCTTAGCAGTTCTTGTCGTAAATCTATTAAAATGACGGGGAAGAACTGTGAGAGAGAGGGAGAGTAAGACGTATCTGGCGGTTATTTCATGCCTTTTGGCAATGCTTGCGATGAGTGTTGTTGGTGATTCTTCTGCATGGGCCAGTGACAGCCAAGTGACAAAACTGTCATCGGAATTGGTGGTATGGAAGTGGAGTTTTACTGTGATGGCTCTGCTAGCTGTCTTGGGTATAGGTGCTTCCATATGTGTGATGTATTTTCGAAGTGTAAATAAAATCAAAGTGATGAATGAGGTGCTGTCAGTTGTTGCCAGTGGTAATGAAGTCACTACAGATCTGATGATGCGCACTGACAAAATTGGCAACTTTAATGGTGAATTGGACCAAATTGTCAGCTACATTGGAGGGTTGAAGGAGCAGATATCAGCCAACGAAAATGTTGTTTGTGAAGCGCAGGCTAAAGCTTGTGCAGCATTGGACCAAGCTACCCAGGCCAGAGAGCAGGGCGAGGCTGCAAGGTGCCAAGGGTTACTCTCTGCTGCAGAGACGTTGGGTGTGTCAGTTAAGGAAATTCGTGATCAGTCTATACGTTTGGATAGTGCCTCATCGCGTGCTCAGGATGGTGCTGAGGATCAGCAGCGATATATTTCTGAAGCTGTTTCCGCGATGGAGGAGATGAACGCATCTGTTGCTGAGACTGCTGTTAATGCTGAAGCGGCTGCTGAAGATGCGGCAAAGGCAATGGAATATGCTCGAAATGGTGCAGACGTAGTTACTCGCACCCTTGAATCTATCAGTAGTGTCTCAGGCAATTCTCAAGCTTTGGCGGATCGTGTTGCAGGTTTGGGGGCTCAGGCTGAGGGTGTCGGTAGAATCATGAGTGTGATTTCTGACATTGCAGATCAGACAAATTTATTGGCCTTGAATGCAGCTATTGAAGCCGCCCGAGCAGGCGAAGCTGGACGTGGGTTTGCAGTAGTGGCCGATGAGGTCAGAAAGCTTGCTGAGAAGACGATGGAAGCAACCCGTGATGTCGGGGTCGCCATTGAAGGAATTCAGGATCAGGTCGCACAGACGATTGAAGGCGTTCAGGAAATGACAGGTCTTGCCGATGGAGCTGCGTCTCTTGCCAATGAGTCTGGCAAGGCGTTGGAGGAAATCGTTTCTTTTGCTGGTACTAGTGCCGATCGTATTCGATCTATCGCTTCTGCTGCCTCACAGCAGTCTGTTGCTAGTGAAGAGGTGACTCGCACTATTACTGAGATACACTCAATTTCTACTGCAACAGGTGAGGGGATGCAGGAAGCATCAGCAGCCGTTGTTTCATTAGCTGAACGAGTCGAAGATCTGTCCACCATGACAGGTGTTTTTCATCTAGTCGGTAGTGGCAAGGTGCAGGATGTGATTGGCGAGTTGGCCGTTTCTTCTGATATACAGTCTCGGGATCGTAATCGTCAGGAAAAGGTTATGCGACAAGCATTGAAGCGTAATGACTTTTTGGAGCTGCTCTATATCACCGATGATAAGGGGCGCCAGACCGTAAGTAACATCAGTGGCAAGGTGGCAGACTTTGCCGAGGACCAATCTGCCTATGGTGCTAGTTGGGCCAATCGTCCGTGGTTTGAAGGGGCTGTAGAGAATAAGACCTTTTATATTTCTGATGTATATGTGTCTTCAGCCTCTGGCGAAAATTGTATCACCGTATCCAGTCCATTTTTCAACGTAGACGGCAATGTGTTGGGGGTTATTGCGGCTGACGTCCGCGTGGCTGTTTAGAAACATATTGGAGGTCGATGCTGACTTCCATTGTGTTGTGATCAAAAAGGGCTACGGATGACCGTAGCCCTTTTGTGTTATCTTTGGGCTATATTGCCCTCATATCCTTATTATCTATCGCTTTTGTATTGCATCAGCGCATTGCCAGCGATGATAAAGCCTAATCCAACCACAGTTGCGGGTAGTATCTTTTCTCCTACCAGAAAATAGATGAATACGAGTGAAGCGAAGGGAGAAAGAAAAATGAGATTAGCAACACGTGTTGTACCACCACCATCCGGTTTGGCTGCGTATTTCATTGCCGTAAGCCAGAGAGCGAAAGTGATTCCCATTTCGAAAAGGCCAACATAGGATGCTCCGATAAATGCTTCAAAAGTGAGGGATGGTATTGAAGAAAATAATACTACTGTTAAAAAGATGAGTGGAAGTCCGAAGAGGAAATTGAAAAATAATCCCACCATGGGATCGATGTTGCTTCGTGTGTTAAAAATCCAATAAAGGGCCCAAATGATTGTGCTGCCAAGAGCTAAAGCTACTCCGACTGGATTTGAAAAATGGAGCGCGAGTACATTGCCGTGAGTGGATATGACCACAACCCCGATATAGCTAATGAGAATTGCGCAGATATCTCTAAAACTCATTTTTTGTCCAAGGAGGGGGATGGACAATAGTGATAAGGTGATGGCCCATGTGTAATTGAGAGGCTGGGCCTCCTGTGCGGGTAGCAAGTCATAGGCTTTGAAAAGGATGACGTAATATAGGAAAGGATTGAGTGCTCCGAGCAGTGCACAGCGGAGTAGGTCGTGACGATGGATGCGTAATACGTTTTTCAGTTTGCCCTGATAGGCGAGGATTCCTGCAAGGACGATCAAAGAAACTGTGCAGGCACATAGTAAGAGTTGGAATGGATCGAGATGGCGCAGGGATATTTTGAAGGCCGAAGCCACAGTGGACCAGATGCCCACTGTGGCCAAGCCAAATGTCAGCGCTTTTTTGCTATTAGTCACGGAGTCTAAATGATGACGTGCTTCTTGATATGAGCCACGACTTCGTCGGGATCGTCAGTGACGATGAAAAGATTAAGGTCCTCGGCGTTGGCAAACTTGTTGGCAACGATTTGATCGCGGAACCAGTCAACCAGCCCTGCCCAGAATTCTGAACCGAATAGAACAATGGGGAAAGGCTTGATACGATGAGTCTGGATAAGCACGAGAGCTTCTGCCAGTTCGTCTAAAGTTCCATAACCTCCAGGAAGGGCGACATAAGCAAGCGCATACTTGATAAACATCAGCTTGCGAATGAAAAAGTAACGAAAGTCGCTACGGATGTTCAGATACGGGTTGTTGTGTTGCTCCATGGGCAAGTGAATATGTAAGCCAATGGATTCGCCTCCATTTTCGTAGGCTCCCTTGTTTCCTGCTTCCATGAGGCCAGGGCCACCACCGGTGATCACAGAGAAACCTGCCTCCGAGAGCTTCTTGGAGAGTTCTACGGTGCTTTCGTATAAAGGCTCGCCTGGTTGTACACGAGCTGAACCGAACATTGATACGGCCGGACCGATTTCTGAGAGGTTTTCGAAACCATCAACGATTTCGGACATGATCTTGAAGAGTCGCCAAGACTCTTGGATGGAAAGATCGTCGATGAGGTACTGCTTGGAACGGCGCATCATGGTAGCTCCTTTATTGTATGTCATTGATTTGTCGTGTTCGAACGTAACGGGTTGCCTGATTTTCGTTTATGAGGCATGTAGTCCGAGGCGGAGGAAGATGTTCTTCATCCACTGTAACTTTCTTAATACACCGATTTTTTCCCTTTCGGAAGCGGATTATTACGCCTCTTTTCCATAAGGGGAATTGCATGAGGGTCCTCGATGAAAATTACATTCATGGGCGCTGCCCGAACCGTCAGTGGTTCCTGTTATATTATTGAATGTGGTGGTAAGCGTTTTGCCATCGATTGCGGCTTGCACCAAGGTAATCCGGAAATTGAAAAGAGAAATTGGAATTTTGATGAGTACGATGCTAAGAATCTTGAATTTATTTTAGTTACTCACGCTCACATTGATCATAGTGGTTTACTGCCAGCTTTGGTTTCCAAGGGATATAAGAATCCAATATATTGCACGGCACCGACTCGTGACCTCATGGAGATTATGTTGCTTGACTCTGCTCATATCCAAGAGATGGAAGCAGAGTGGGCCAATAGAAAGCGTCAGCGTACAGGCGTGCAGCTTGTGCGTTCTCTTTACTCTATTTCTGATGCTGAGAATACTGTGCCGCTTTTGGCAACAGTCGATTACGACAAAGTCTTTGAACCTGCGCCTGGTATTAAAATTACATATAAAAATGCGGGGCATATTCTTGGGTCTGCGTTCATCGAGGTTGAGTATGTTGAAGAAGGGAAGACCACTAGAGCTGTTTTCTCTGGCGATTTAGGGCGTCCGGAACAGCTTATCGTGGAAGATCCCGATGACGTTGAGCATGCCGATTATATCTTTTTGGAATCTACCTACGGTAACCGTAATCATCCCGGGGAAGAACGTAGTCTCGAGGAGTTGGCGGCTGCAATCAGCTACAGTTACGCAAGAGGAGAAAAGGTAGTCATTCCAGCCTTTGCTGTAGAGCGTTCCCAGCAGATCATTTACTCACTTTTCCTGTTGAAGAAGCAGGGTAAACTGCCGGATGACATGCCTGTCTATCTGGATAGCCCTTTGGCTATTCGTGCAACGGAGATCTTTCGCAAGCATCCTGAGTTTTATGATGAGAAAATGCAGGAGCTTATTCGAAATGGTGATCATCCTTTGGATTTGCCCAATCTCCATTTCACAGAGTCACGGGAACAATCTCAAGCTATTAATGAGACTAAAGGGTCTGCAATTGTCATTTCTGCAAGTGGCATGGCCAACGCTGGGCGTATCAAACATCATTTGCGCCATAATTTGTGGAAAGCTGGTGCCAGTGTAATCTTTGTTGGTTGGCAGGGGGTTGGTACTCCTGGACGTAAGATATTAAACGGCGCCAAGAAGATTAGGATCTTTGGTGAAGAAGTGGCTATCAATGCCAAGATTTTTACCATCAACGGATTTTCTGGGCACGCTGGTCAGGATGAGCTCATGGATTGGTTAGGCTCCATGCAGGGTAAGCCGGTGAAGGTCATCTTGGTTCATGGTGAAGCCGAGGTTCAGAAAGAGTTTGGCGACCTCATTACGGATCGTTTCGGCTTTGAAGTTCATATTCCAGAATACATGGAAGAGTTGGAACTTGAACCTGGAGTGGAATTGCAACCTGTTGTTGATATGGCTGTGGCTCGTCCTCATGTTGATTGGGAATTCCTTTTGCGTGATTCCGAGAATTTGTACGAAGAACTTCGCAAACGCATCAAGGACGTGGAGAATCGTCCATGGGTCGATCAGGCTGACCTGCGCGACAAGTTGCTGGATATCAATCGAAATATTGTCGAGCTCGTCTCGGAGATGTAGCTGATGCGTATAGTAAGCGGACAGTACAAAGGGCGCAGCATCAAGACTTGTGAAGGGCCAGGCTATCGACCGGCCACCATGAAGGTGCGTGAATCCATCTTCTCCATGCTTATGGCGAGAGGTGTTAACTTTGCCGATGTCCGTGTGGTGGATATGTTCGCAGGGAGTGGTAGTCTGGCAATCGAATGCTTGAGTCGAGGCGCTCAGGAGGCTTGGTTTGTTGAGAAAAGCAATAAAGCCGCAGGGTTGATTCGTAAAAATCTTAACGATTTGGGTGTAGAAAAAAGGCGTTGCAGAGTAATTAGCAAAGATCTGTTCGCCGTCCTTGGAAAGCCCCCTGAGAAACCCTTTGACCTGATTTTCATTGACCCTCCATATGGTAAGGATTTATTGGTGCCCGCTCTGGAAAAGGCCATAAAGAATGGTTGGATTGCAGAAGATGCCTTGGTGTTGGCGGAAGTCGAGATCGCAGTGGAGGCGCCCCACGAAGGGCCTATTGCAGAGATGGAATTGCTTACCGATCGTGAATACGGTCAGACAAGGATATTGTTATGGCGGAATTAAACCCGAAGATGGCGGTGTATCCCGGTACTTTTGATCCGTTAACCATGGGGCACGTGTCATTGATTCGGCGAAGCCTAAAAGTGTTTGATACAGTAGTTCTTGCTGTGGCTGAAAGTACGCCTAAAAACACTCTGTTTTCGATTGAAGAGCGAGTTAATCTTGCCAAGGAAGTCTTTCGTGACGAAGATAACCTGATTATTGAACCATTCAACAATCTTCTTATCGACTATGTTGAGAGCAAAGGCGCTGGGGTGATTGTACGTGGTTTGCGCGCTGTTTCGGATTTCGAGTATGAGTTTCAGATGGCTTTGATGAACCGTAAATTGGAACGCGATATCGAGACAGTGTTTATGATGACTGACTTTAAGTGGATGTATCTAAGTTCTACTATTGTTAAAGAAGTCGCTCGTTATAGCGGTGACGTTTGTGGCTTGGTGCCAGGGCCGGTGGTTAAAGCTCTTCAGATCAAGTATGGGTCCAAATTTGGTTGTGGCGATAAAGAGGATTAGGCAGTGAAATCAGCACCGCCCATTGTTTGCATGCTCGGCCCTACCGGCACAGGCAAGACTGCTGCTGCCATTGCGGTATCTGAACGGCGTCCTGTAAGTGTCATTAATTTTGACTCACGCCAAGTTTACAAAGACTTTCCAATCATTACTGCTCAGCCTGATGCGGAAGAGCAGTCTGCATGTCCTCATTTGCTCTACGGTTTTCTACCTACCGAAGAGAAGATGACGGCGGCTCGCTTTGTTGAACTTGCAATAGAAAAAATCGAAGAAGTGAGAGCTGAAGGGCGGTTGCCAATACTTGTTGGTGGTACCGGTATGTATTTGAAGTCCTTGCTTACCGGTATTGCTCCCATCCCTGACATCCCCGAAGCCGTTCGCACCGAAGTGTTGGATCGGGTTAGAAAAGTAGGGCCACAAAAGCTCCATGCTGAGCTTACAGAGACCGATCCCGACTATGCGGCAAAGATTCATCCTAACGATACACAACGCAATGCTCGTGCCGCAGAAGTGTTTATTGCTACCGGGAAAAACATGACTTGGTGGCACACTCACGGGGATCATAAGCCCGCTCCCTATGCTGCACTCAAAGTAGGAATGCAGATTGAGCTCAATGAGTTGGAGCCTCATCTGGCAAAACGGATTGGTGTAATGTTGGAGTTAGGTGCTCTCGATGAGGCGAAAGCTGCCATGAATAAGAATGCTGATCCTGAAGCTCCTGGCTGGTCCGGAATTGGGTGTGCCGAGCTGCTAGCCTATTTGCAAGATGAAGTCTCGTTGGATGAAGCTCGTGCAAGGTGGGTTAAGAACACTCGCGCCTATGCCAAAAGACAAATTACTTGGTTCAAAAAAGAGACAGATATTCACTGGTTTAAGCCTGGTGACAATGAGGCCGTGGCTAACCTTGTTGATGAGTGGTTGAAAGAATATGTCGCTTAACTATTGGCGATTTGCGCCAAATGAACGGGACTCAGATACCAGTTTAATGCTCCTTTAGACTTAGGGAGCATAACGTTGATTTGCATTAGTCCTCCATTTTCAATGTTGATTTCCAGATATTGATTGCCGGTGAGCAGTGCGGATGACACTTTTGCCAGTGAAGGAAGGTGTCCGGTAATTAATATGGAATCAAGGCCTTGGTATTCTTTAATAAAATTAATTGTTTCTTCAGGGCGAGACATCGCTTTAACAGTATCCGATAATTCTATCTTTGAGATAGGGTAGCCTGTATATTCTGCCATGATTTCGGCCGTTTGTATTGAGCGCGCTTTGCGACTGGCAACGATTAGTTCAAAGCGTAGCCCAAGTATTTGAGCTGCCTTGGCTGATTTTGTGATTTGCTCACGGCCCATAGGACTTAAAGGCTGGTGCTCATCGAGTTCTTTAGGCATGCATGAGCCGTGTTGCATAAGGTGTATAAGCATATATTGCTCCGATCTTGGTATGAGTAAGATTTGACGTTATCACTAGCCTAAGAGTGCGGCAAGCGGCTTGCGGAAAAAGCGCAAGCGCGATACATGCCTACGAGTTTTGCAGAACCATTGTTGAACACAAGTGATCATTAAGGATATATCTCCCCCATGTCTTTGAGAATAGTTTTATTTAGCGCCTTGATTTTATTTGTTTTTCCCGGTGTTGCGCTACCGTTTGAAGGCTATGTCCAATCTTATTCCCAGAATGCAACGTTGTCTTGGGGAACTGGTGAAATAGTTGTCCCCCGTGTCCTGGCTACACAAATTGGAGGGGATAGTTCGCTAAGTCCTTTGGCCGTGCGTAAAGCTACTTCCAGCGCTCGTAAACAGTTGCTTGATATTATTATGTCTGTGCGTATTGACGCCAAGCGTACCGTATCAGCATATCTTTCTGAGGATGCGGATTTGGCGGCACGGGTTCGAGGTGCTGTTCAAAACTCTCCCCTTGAGCGGCCTAATGTTTTTGGCGAGGAGGGGGAAGTCCGCGTATCCGAACACTTTCGGGGTAAACTCGCAGAGCTTGTTTTGCCGACCACCATACAGTTTCAGAGTGGAATTCCTCCCAAACTTTCGACCTCCATGGAACAAAGCATGGGGTATCAGGGAGCTGTGCCTGAAAAGGCCGGGTCGGGTAGTTCTTATACGGGTGTGATAATTGATGCCCGTGGTATGAAGGTGACACCTGCTCTGGTTCCTGTTGTGTATGGGCAGGATGGCGTGGGTGCGTATGGTGCATTTCAGGTGAGCCGCGCCAACGCAGTAGAGAAAGGAGTGGTTGCATACGCTACTGCGGCTGATCCGGCTTTATTGCGCGAGCGTGTAGGTGCTAACCCTCTGACTGTTCGTGCTGTTAGTGCTTATGGTTCTTGGCGTACTGATATACTTATTACGACCCCCATGGCTAATTTGGTGCGCGCCATCATGCGAACACCCGAGCTCAGTGAGAAGTGTAGCGTCGTAGTCGTAATTTCCGTTCCGGAAGATGAAAGAGATAAGGTTGAAGAGGCAGGAGGTGTCGGTTCCGTTCAAGCTGATTTGCCTGCCAAGGATCAATAACTATGCGTAAGTTTAGATATACTATATTATTGGCACTAGCGATTGCCTGTTTTGTCGCTAATTCTGCTATTGCTGGGAAGGTCCAGGTTTTCATGCCTAAACATGAGGACCTTTCTCCTATGGCTCTGCGGAATAAAGCCATGGCTGAAGGATTTGCCTCCGCTGTGCTGGAAGAGGCCAATGTGATGCTCCCTGCCCCTCTGAAAGAGCTTCGAGCTGAGGCCTTCAAAGAGTACATGCAAAAACATGCAAAGCCATATATTCAGGGGTATAAAATTTTATCTGTTCAGGATATTGAAGAGGGCATTATTCTTGATCTTGAAGTCAAGGTTAATCGGCGTTCATTGCGCACTGGGCTTAAGGGAATGGGACTGTTTGTCACTTCCGTAGAGCCTCTCAGTGCTTCAGTGATATGGCCCGAAGATTGGTCCGAGACATGGGGCGAGGAAGCAATGAGCAAGTTGCATAGTCTTATGATTTTGACCGGTATTCAAAACACCCCTGAGGCATATCCTGCCTTTAAGCTGGAAGCCGGACCTGAAAATTCTTTCAAAGGACGCTTGGAGACGGACAATCAAGAGTGGTTGTCTGTGAACAAGGACTTGGCTGAGGTGTGGTTTGGGCTTTGGAAACGTTATTTCTCTCAGGAACAGGCAGAGCAGATTCGTGCGGGTGTGCGCAAGCTGACCATCTCAGGTTGGTTCTCACCTGATGGCGTACTGGAGTTCGACAGGGTGCTTCAATCTTGGGAGTCTGCAGTACAGGAAGTCAAGCTGGTTGAGCTAGATATGCAGCCTACTGGCGTCGGTGGTGCTTGGGAAATGCGCCTTATTAGTGGAGAGCGGTTGGATATGTTGTTGCGCTCTTATCTACCTCAGCGTGGTCTGACTTATCAGCTTGCGGAGGATGCAGAGGAGTAGGAGGGGTTAGTGGGCCGAGACGCGATCTGGACAGTTCCAAATATACTTACGATTATCCGGATTCTTTTGACTCCGGTCTTTGTTATGGCCTATACGAGTGAGAACTTTAATCTTGCTTGGATCCTGTTCGCTATTGCCGGTCTAACTGATGCTCTTGATGGTTTTCTCGCCAGGATTTGGAATCAGCGCACTCAGCTTGGTGCTATGCTTGATCCACTTGCAGACAAAGCTCTTCTTGTTACTTCATTTATTTGTCTAGCCGCCAAGGGGTGGATACCTGACTGGTTCACAGTCCTCGTAGTCAGTCGGGATGCAATCATTATTGGCGGTTTAGCTGTCTTGAATTTTTGGGGTGTAGATGTTCGGTCGCGAATCAAACCTATTTGGATAAGCAAATTTACCACTACAGCTCAGATTCTTTTGGTTATTTTGGTAATGCTGAGCCGAACATTCAGGATTGAAATGGCTTTTACCCTCAGTGTCATTATTTGGGTGACTGCTGTTGCAACAGCGTGGTCAGGTATTGCCTATGTTAAGCGTGGATTTGAATTATTTGCTGAAGAATCAAGTGAGTGTTGAATCTCTTTCATTGAGATTGAGCGTCGTCGTTATCTATTTCAATTAAAAAAGCCCGACTGCATATGCAGCCGGGCTTTTCTTATACGAACTAGGAACTAGGAACTAGTCTTCTTTGTTCTCTTTCTTTTCCTTGGGGGTGACATCGATTTCTTCAGGTTCATTTGTAGCGCGTTTGAAGTTGCTGATTGCCTGGCCGATGCCGCCTCCTATTTCGGGGAGCTTCTTGGCGCCAAAAATGACCAGAACGATCACGAGAATAATCAGAAGTTCCCATACGCCGAATCCGCCAATCATATATGCCTCCAAAAAAGTAAAAGTCTTCAGATTGTGAGTTGACTGAGGCTATACACCCGCGTCCAAACGAGGTCAAGAAGATGCATCTTTTTCAATAGGAGAAAAAGCAATGTGAAATAAGGTGCATGGCCTTTACAATTGCTCTTCAGGGCTTTACACGTTTTAAACGACACGAACTGGTGTTGGGACAGGCTGTGTCCTGTTTTTTGCACCAATGTCTAGAGAGAAGAAAATGTCCGATGTCAAACGGCTTCCGGGTGATGGTTGCCGACATCATATCAATAAGCGCTGTTTATATGATGAGCATCTGAATCCCGGCTATGCTGAAGGATTTAGATGTCGAGTGCTCTTGCGCTGGGAAATCGCTTTT
The DNA here is from genome assembly GCF_012516435.1 of Pseudodesulfovibrio sp. zrk46. Taxonomy (NCBI): domain Bacteria; kingdom Pseudomonadati; phylum Thermodesulfobacteriota; class Desulfovibrionia; order Desulfovibrionales; family Desulfovibrionaceae; genus Pseudodesulfovibrio; species Pseudodesulfovibrio sp. zrk46. Next base: position 3,573,872 of record NZ_CP051216.1, on the reverse strand, counting down.
GACGAGTTCCTGGAAAGGGCTGATGCATTCAATATCGAGCAGGACGCTGTTCCTGACTTGTGGGGACGTAAGTTCGAAAGAATGGCACGTCAGGCTTTTGATTGCGAGAAGTATGAATTTGCGGGAGGTGAAGCTCCTGCTTGTGCTCAAGTGTATGACGGTCTGTGTCTATTGGCCTTGCCCCAGTGTGAGGGACGTTGTCGCCATTTCTTTCTAGTCGATGAAGATTGATTCGATATAAGGAGTTTTCCTATGTTCTTGTCTTTTCCATACATGCATTCAGAATTGGTTTCAGCTGAAGTGGCAGGTGATGTGCTTTTTTTTGATCCGGGTTTAAACGAAGATTCAGGCGAAAACATGTTTCGTCCTGAAGGGTTGCCCTTGGACGCTAAGACTGCGCGTGCCTTGATCAACGACTGTATCAACTTTGGCGAACAGTTTAAGGATCCTAGCGAGATGGCGTACTTCGGTGCTGTGACCAGTGATGACTTTTATGAAGGTTCTTCTATGTCTATCCAGGCCCAGCTAACTCGTCAGTTTGATGATGGAATGGGGGGCAAGGAGGAAAGGGAGAAAAAGGAAGCTGCGGCGCGAGCTCAGTTTGTGCTGTTGTTGGCCTGGTTCTTTGAGGAAAAGATGATCGAACTGAGATCTATTGAACAGGGCGTGAAAGACTCTTGGAAGTCCATGGATAAAACTCTAGGCGTGGATGACGGTGACCGAATTGACGAGCGTGTCCTTGATTTAGGGAATCGTGAAAGTCATACTGGAGGTGTTTCGGATGAACAGTTTGTGCCGCTGCCATGGAAGCGAATCATTGAAGCTCTTCCGGCATTCATCCCTGCTGGTGCAGTACTTCTGTGTGCAGAAGAAGATATTATTGCAGCTTGGGAAGATATGGATATTGCATTTTCCCCTGAAGTGAATGAGATGGGATTGCCGAAAGGGGCGATGGTCGCCACCTTGCCTGCATGGAAGTTTGCTGGTCGACGTAAGGAGCCAGTCGGTATGCCGCAGGCTTTGATGGAAGTAACCGTTGCCATCATTCGATAATACTTGGAGATAGACTAGTGGTAATTGCTAATCCGCTTATGAACCGTGGGTATCTTGAGGGCGTCAAGTGTGTGGTCTTTGACTGTGATGGCGTACTCATCGATTCGCTGGAGGCCAATAAGCAATATTACGGAATTATTAAGGAGCAGCTTGGACTGCCTCCACTTACTCCAGCGGAACTCTATTACGTGCATATGCACACTCATCGTCATGCCATTGAGCACATTGTTCCAGAAGGAAAATTGGACGAAGCATGGCAGAAGACAAGGGATTTTGATTCCTCTTCATTGGTCCAATATCTTCAACGATCTGATGGTGTAAGAGAGTTCTTGTCTTGGCTCCGAGGAGCTGGGTTTAGCTTAGCAGTGAATACCAGTCGGGCAGATACGATAGATTTTATACTCAAAATAATGGATTTAGAGGGTTTCTTCTACCCAGTGATCACGTCGGCCAAAGTCGTTCGTCCTAAGCCTCATCCTGAAGGTATGCATATGATTATGCAGGCCCATGGATTGTTGCCTCATGAGATCGCTTACATTGGTGATTCTAAGGTGGACGAGAGGACGGCGCAAGCTTCGGGGGTTCGTTTCTGGGCTTATCAGGATCAGTCTTTGATGGCTGATGTTCATATAGAAGATTTTTGGGAAATCAAGGCCGCCATGCAGCAATGTTATAAAGGTGGTTCTTGCCTGTATTAAGACTTGATTATTGCACTTTCGTGTGCCAGTTTACTATCATTGATATTATCGGCAGCGATTTAATAACTCGCTGCAATCTGGAGGCTTCATGGACTTGATTGTCCGCGCTATCGCAACTGTTCTTGGCATCGTTCTCAACGCCTATTTTTGGATCGTTATCATATCCGCGTTGCTTTCCTGGGTGAATCCTGATCCGTATAATCCCATCGTGCGTTTTCTGCGTGGTGTAACGGAGCCGGTTTTCTATAAGATTCGCTCTATTATTCCCTTTGCTGTAGTTGGCGGCTTTGATCTCTCGCCCATAGTGGTCATTCTGGCCATTAAGGTGTGTGAGATTGTAGTTGTCGGGAATCTCATGCGCCTCGCCTATTCTTTGGGCGGAGGCATGCCAATGTAGCAGCCTCTGAGGCTGATTGCTGGTACTTCCAAAAGGAGGACCGTATGACCGTTTCCAAGATTGATCTTCTTAATAAACAGTTCTCTCGTCGTATGTTTGGGTATTCCCGCATGGAGGTTGACCAGTTTTTGCTGGAGTTGGCTGAAGTGTTAGGAAACGCAGCAGATGTTCAAAAGGGGCTTAAAAAGAAAATCAAACAATTGGAGCAGTCGGTGAAGGAGTATCGTCAACGTGACGAAACCTTACGCGACACACTGATGTCTACCCAGAAGATGGTGGACGATCTCAAGGTTACTGCCAGTAAAGAAGCTCAGTTGATTATTGATGAGGCGCGGACCAAGGCGGACGAAACTGTTCAAAAAGGTCATAATCGATTGGCCCAGCTTCACGAAGAGATTGAAGATTTAAAACGGCAGCGTACTCGGTTCGAAGTACAGCTCAAAGGATTGATCAAGACTCACCTTGAGTTGTTGGAGACGCCTGATCCAGAAAAAGAAATCGCCGAAGAGCTGGAGTCCAAACTCAAATATTTGAAGAAAGTTGATTAATTATAGTCCTTTCATTGCTGCTAAAGGTAATAAAGTCAGACTGTGCTCTAAGCAGGGTGAATAACCAAAGAGAGCGCCTGACACGAAAACGCGGTCGAATCGGATTTCCGCGTATTAGTCGGAGATCGGTTGTCCGCATAACTGAACAAAGGAGCGGTACATGGAATCCAAAGACCTTGAACTCATTACCAAGTACGAGGGTGAAGACGCCGAACTTAAGGCTCTGTGGGATCAACATGTAGTATACGAAAAGATGTTGGAAAAGCTCGAATCCAAGTCGTATCTGTCTCCCACAGAGACTCAGGAAGTCAAAGAACTCAAGAAGAAAAAGTTAGCAGGCAAGACTCAATTGCAGACCCTGCTCGATAAATACCGCACGGAGGCTTAATTATGAAATTGACCGGGGCCCAGATACTCCTGAAGTGTCTGGAAGAGGAAGGAGTTGATGTGATGTTCGGTTTCCCAGGTGGAGCCGTAATAGACATCTATGACGAGATACCCAACTCTTCTGTAGAGCATATACTAGTACGTCATGAACAGGGTGCTATTCATGCTGCAGACGGATATGCCCGCGCAACGGGTAGGGTAGGAGTATGCCTAGTCACCTCCGGCCCCGGTGCCACCAACACTGTAACCGGTATTGCCACGGCTTATGCGGATTCCATTCCGGTGGTCATTTTCACTGGGCAGGTACCTCGTCCGCTCATCGGCAATGACGCGTTTCAAGAAGTCGACATAGTCGGCATTACCAGGCCGTGCACTAAGCACAATTACCTGGTGCAGGACATTAAGGATCTTGCCGAGACGGTCAAGCAGGCTTTCTATCTGGCCCGCACTGGCCGTCCCGGCCCTGTTCTGGTGGACCTGCCCAAGGATGTGCAGAATCAGGTTTTCGAGTTTGATTATCCGGAAACCGTAGAAATGCGTAGCTATAAACCTACCAAGAAGCCGCATGTCGGTCAGATTCGTAAGGTGGTCAAGCTGCTCAAGAAAGCTAAGAAACCTTTATTTTACACTGGTGGCGGCGTGGTCACCTCTGGTTCCCACGAAGAGCTTACTTGGCTTGGGCAGAATTTGAATATTCCTGTTACCTCGACTCTTATGGGGTTGGGAGCTTATCCCGGTGACGATGATAAGTTTCTTGGCATGCTTGGCATGCACGGGACTTATGCTGCTAATATGGCGGTCGCACATTGTGATTTGTTGCTGGCTGTTGGCGCTCGTTTTGACGATCGTGTGACTGGCAAGATTGATACTTTTGCGCCCAACGCAACCATCGTTCATATTGATGTAGATCCTACTTCTATCCAGAAGAATGTGTCTGTTGACGTTCCGTTGGTTGCGGACTGTAAGTCAGCCTTGTCTGCTTTAGTCAAGGAAGTCAAACCCACCATGGATGATTTCGATTGGACTAAGCATACCGCAGGTTGGGTGCGTAAGGTAAAAGAATGGAATGAAACCCATCCGTTGACTTACAATAGCGACGACAAGGTTATTAAACCACAGTACGTTGTGGAGAAAATTTACGAAATAACAAAGGGTGATGCTATTATCGCCACTGAAGTGGGCCAGAACCAAATGTGGGCGGCCCAGTTCTATAAGTACACCAAGCCCAATACGCTGCTGACGTCTGGGGGCCTAGGCACTATGGGGTACGGTTTTCCTGCCGCCATGGGTGCTCAGAAAGCCTTTCCGGACAAGCTTGTCATTGACATTGCGGGTGATGGCTCCATCCAAATGTGTATCCAGGAAATGATGACTGTGGTGTGTAACAAGCTCCCTGTGAAGATTGTCATTCTTAACAACGGTTATCTCGGCATGGTTCGTCAGTGGCAGGAGCTTTTCTATGAAAAGAACTACTGCGAGACTTGCATGGACGCTCAGCCCGATTTCGTGAAGTTGGCTGAAGCCTACGGGGCTGAAGGCTATCGTTGCACGGAGAAGGATAAAGTTGAATCTACGCTTCGCGAAGCCTTTGCTAGTGATAAGCCGTGTATTGTCGATATTCGGGTTGAGAAGGAAGAGAACGTGTATCCGATGGTTCCGGCAGGGGCTTCGCTGACTGAGATGCTGCTCGTTTAGGAGAGAATGATAATGAGTAAACACACACTTTCCGTGATGGTTGAAAACGAGCCCGGTGTCCTTTCACGTGTGGCAGGTCTGTTCAGTGGACGTGGATTTAACATCTATTCTTTGAATGTTGCCCCAACTCTGGAGAAGGGGGTTTCCCTTATGACCATTGTAGCCGAGGGCGATGACAACATCATTGAGCAAATTGTCAAACAACTGCGCAAACTGGTGCCTACCATTAAAGTCAAGGATCTCACTGAATTGAAGTCTGTGGAGCGAGAGATGGTCTTGCTCAAGGTCAATGCAGAGGATTCCAAACGCGCTGAGATTCTCCGCATTGTTGACATCTTCAGGTGTAAGGTTGTAGATGTCAGCCCCGACGAAGTGACTATTGAGGTCACTGGCGACGAGGGTAAGATCTCGGCGTTGGTCAATTTACTGACCCGTTTTGGCATCAAGGAGATTGCTCGCACCGGATACGTTGCCATGCAGCGTTCCATGCAAATCGACCTATAATTCGCAACCAGGCGATGCACCGGGCCAAGGGATTAGTCCCTTCGCCCGGCTTTTGCGCATGTTTATATAATTCAGGAAATTGCGGCCCAACGTGGCTAAACATATGAGGAGAGAAACCCCATGAAAGTGTATTATGAAAATGATGCGGATTTGAGCTTGTTGAAAGATAAAACCGTGGCAGTCGTTGGTTACGGCAGCCAGGGGCACGCTCACGCTCAGAATCTTCGCGACTCCGGCATCAACGTAATCGTGGCGCAGCGCCCCGGTGGGCCTAACTACGATCTGGCCAAAGAGCATGGCTTTGAGCCTATGGCTGTGGCCGATGCTGCCAAGCAGGCTGATATGATCATGATCCTGCTGCCCGATCAGTACCAGGCCGAAGTCTTCAAGAATGACATTCTTCCTTACTTGGAGGAAGGTAACGTCATCGCTTTCGGTCATGGTTTCAACGTGCATTTCCAGCAGATTGTTCCGCCTGCAGGTGTTGACTGCGTGATGATCGCCCCGAAGGGCCCCGGTCATCTTGTTCGCCGTACCTACACTGAAGGTGGCGCAGTTCCTTGTCTCGCCGCTGTAGCTACTGATGCATCCGGTAAAGCCATGGACATCGCTCTTGCATACGCCAAGGGTATCGGTGGTACCCGTTCTGGTGTTATCGAGACCACCTTTAAAGAAGAGACTGAGACTGACCTTTTCGGTGAGCAGGCTGTTCTTTGTGGCGGCCTGACTGAGCTCTGCAAGGCTGGCTTCGATACTCTCGTAGAAGCTGGTTATCAGCCCGAAGTTGCCTACTTCGAGTGCTTGCATGAACTCAAGCTGATCATCGACCTCATGTATGAGGGCGGTATGGCTAAGATGCGTTACTCCATTTCTGACACTGCTGAGTTTGGTGATTACGTCACCGGTCCCCGCATCATCACCGATGAGACTCGTCAGGCAATGCGCGATGTCCTGAAGGACATTCAGCAGGGCAAGTTCGCTCGCGACTTTATTCTGGATAACCAGGCCGGTCAGGTGCATCTCAAGACCATGCGTCGCATCGGTTCTGAGGCCCAGATTGAGGAAGTTGGCGGTCGTCTGCGCGAAATGATGAGCTGGCTCAACAAGTAAGCTCATTTAGTCGTATACATAAAGGTCCGGTTCGGCATCCGCCGAATCGGACCTTTTGTTGTTTAAGATGGTTTGAAGAAAGAGTGCAGCATAGACGGCCGTTTTATTCGAGTTTGTTGCAAAATAATTACTTGACTCAGTAATAAATGATCTATAAATCCCCCTCTCGATTTTTTGATTAAGAGGTTTAGTCATGTCTATGGATATACTGTTTCTTGGGGTGCTTATCTTTTTTGCTGAAGTCGCGGTGCTGACACTTGGAACCGTCAGGACCATGGTTACAGTGCTGGGTGAGTCTAAAGCAGCATTTTTTCTTGGTTGTCTTGAGATGACTCTATGGATTTTTGGCACGACTGCAGTGATGATGAAGGTCGGAGAGGAACCTTTTCTTGGTGTTTGTTATGCTGTAGGGTTTGCTACTGGTAATGTTGTGGGCATATTGGCTGAAAAGAAACTTGCACTTGGAAATGTCGTAATCCGAATAATAAGCGCATGGCACGGGCATGACATTGCTCAAGCAGTTAGGGAGAGCGGGTTCATGATTACAACGGTTGCCGGTGAAGGATCAGATGGTCCGGTGACAGTTCAGTTTGTTGTTTGCAAACGAACTGATATGAAGCATGTGCTGGCAACGGCACGTGAAATTGATCCTAATTTGTTTTATACATTTGAAACCGCTGGTGGTGCGAGTGAAATTCGCAGCCCGTATGAGAGCCGTATAACTAAACTTATGCGTCCGATAAAGCGTATCGTACCTCAAATATAATCGGTTAATAATTCTTGAAAAACAAGAGGCCCACTGCGAATGCTGTGGGCCTCTTGTTTTATAGGAATATGATTCTTCTAGGATTAATCTTTCAAAAAGTAATCAACAGTAGTGACGACTCGTACCTTTTTGATTTCAGGGGTGTATTGATCGCGGTCCTGAAGGCTAAAATACCCTTGCGTAGCACGGCGAATACCACCAACTTTGGACCCTGAGTCATTAGCGAATTGTTTTGCTGCGTTACGTGCGTTGCGTGTGGCTTCTGCGATCATCTCTGGTTTTATTTCATTAAGACCTGTGAATGCGAAAGTTGGTCGAAACTCATAATTTGGGGAGAGAAGTACTCCGCGTGACACAAGGTCACCCGCCTTCGACATGGCTCTTTTAATAGTGGTGATGTCTTCAGAACGGACGGAGAGAATGGCTTGAGCAGTGTAGCGCAGGCTGGGGCGTTGGTTGTAGTTGTTAGACTGATTGTCTTGTATACGCGGTGCTGCGTCGAGAATCTCGGCGTTGGCAAGTCCCTGGTCTTCAAGGAATCGCATGATTATCTTTCGGGCTGATTTTAATTGAGCATCAACATCGGGAAGGGTATCAGCACTTGCGCTGTAGCTAATGGGCCACATTGCGAGGTTTGCTTTGACTTCGCGTTCAGCAAGACCTTTAACCGTGACATAGCGATCCATCGCTTTAAAATTGACGAGAGCATTGCCAAGAATCCAGCAGCCGAGCACGATGCCAGCAGCTAAAAGAACGCCAGTAAGAGCTGGGAACGAAAGTCTATTGTCCATGGTTAATCCCCTTTAATTGCCAAGGATTGCTTGTTTGAACTTAGTACCGGGACCAGGGTTGGGGCCGATCCATGTCGCTAGAATGGCATCAGCGAAATCTTTGCCAGGGATACCGCCTTTGGGTTGGCCTGCGACCATGATGGCTGTGCCAGAGGTAGGGGAGTATGTAAATCCCATCACGTCATCTTTCTTCATATCAACCATCATGTCAGCGAGTTGTTCGAACTTTGCTTTAAGTTCTTGAGTTGCGTTTGGAGTATTGTCGTTTAAACCCTCTAGCCAGGCCTCGTTGATGGCTTTTGCGTCCACATTCCTTAGAAAATGCATAGTCATCATGCGAGGGGTATCGTCTGCCAGAATTGTTTTTGGATCAGATGTTTTCTTAGGAAGATATAGGGCTGCCACGTAGACGTCGAAGACGAATTTTTCGCGTAGAGCAAGACCATTGAGCACAAGCTGCTGGTCGTCAACCATCTGTGAATCAACCAATATGCCCCCTGCCTTTTCTGCAGCGGTAGATGGTTGGGGAGCAAGAATGACTAGGGTGATGAGGATTGCAGCAAATACGGCAAAAATCTTGTACATATTTTCCTCTCCATGATTTGGTCATATCAGGCTAGTTGAGTAATAAAATTGGTCAACTCATGATTGAATAGATCAGCTTCTTCATAAAATGGCAAATGTCCGCTACGCTCTAGGATGACGAGTTGGGAACCGGGAATGCTTCCGGCTACAAATCGACCAGTGGATGGACCGTAACACATATTTTTTGAACGTCCATACATAACCAAAGTAGGTAGTGTGATAGTTGGAAGCATGTGAGTGTAGTCGCGGCTCATGTAGTCTTCAAATACTGTCCGAGCCGTATGGGGTGATGTCTTCAAATGTTCCGAAAGCATCCACTGGTGAGCGTGAGGTGGGGCTTCTCCAGATAGAAACATGGTGTGGACAAACTGGGCACCATAGATTTGTTGATTATTCTCGAGAAAGTCCATGTCGTCGTTCATGGCATCGATGTTGTGAGCACGGCATCGATGAGTATTCCATGCTTCGCTAGACATGGGAGCTGGAGCTGTTTCTATAAAACCTATTCCAGCAAGACGCTCATTCCCGAATTGTTTCCAGTAATCCATGGCTATCGCTCCACCCATGGACCAGCCGATGAGGGTGACGTTGTCTAGTCCAAGAGCACGGATAATATCGTGTATATCTCGTGCGTTGCGGGGTAGAGATAAACCGCGCATGACAGATTGCGACCTTCCATGGCCTCGGAGATCCATCGTGATTATTTGGTGGGTGGCGGCAAGGGGGATTTGGCGACGCCAGAACTCTGAACTCATGGTCCATCCATGAACGAACAGGATGGGGCGGCCACGACCTTGTACGTCAATCCATAGACGAGTGGAGTCAGATGTTGTGACCCATCCGCCTACATGATTGTCGTTCTTGGTCTCGACAGCTTGAAAATCATTAATCACGTTGTGCTGGAGGCTTGGGTTTGGACTTGATGTCGATGACCGGAGTGCCATCAATAGCTTCTAGCGGTTCAACTGTTAACCGGGCTCCGTTTATGGCAACCAGGGTTACCCGGTGGAGGCCAATAGGGTTAGGACGGAAAGGGGAGCGCGTGGAAAAAACGCCACGACGTGGGCGCGATTTATCGCCACGAGGGTGGACATTCAACACGCTTCGGTCTGCTTTGTGGAACCATGTGAATATTTCCAGATCTGCCCCAACTTCCATGGCCTCAAGTCCCGCAATATAAGTAGGATCTAGTTCAATAGTTGCGCGAACTGCACCTGGTTCATCCTCCATTTTGGGAGCATTTTCCAAGTCTTTGATTGATGAGTGTATATAGCCGATTGTAACCAGCTCTCTGTCCATGAGGCCTCCTAATGGTCGAAATGATCAAATCCCTGTACCTTGAAAGGCTCACCATTTACCAGCAAATCAGGAGAGTCGGTGACTTTGCCTATGACTGTCAGGCCAGGGATGCTTTTCACCTTATCGAGGTTGTCTGGAGAAGTCGTGCCGAGCAAAGCGTAATCTTCACCGCCGAGCATGGCAACTTCTATGGGATCTGTTCCAACGCCCATGGCAAATGCTAGTACATTGCCATTGAGTTGTTCGCCGACAAGTCTGATGTCCGCTCCCAAATTTGGGCCGATTAGGCGGGGTAAATCCCGAGCGAGGCCGTCGGATACGTCCATAAGAGAGTTAATGCCTGCAGCATTGAGAAGGGTGCCAATCATGACTTTGGGTTTGGGGCGGAGGTGTGCATTGACTGCCGCAGGGAAGGCCTCCCGTCCTTTGTCGCCTAGCGCTTCTAGGGTCATGAGGCCTGCGCGGGCGAGGCCTAGGTCACCAACTGTGAAAATGATATCTTCGGGGGCGCAGTTGTTGCGGCGGATGAAATTGCCAGAGCCGCCTGCCACACCGAAGATGGAGATGGATATGCCGAGTTTGTCTGCACGGGACAGGTCTCCACCCGCCAGTACAATATCGTTCTGGCGGGCCAGCATGCTCATGGACTTGAGGAAATCATTCCAGAAGTTGTCGTCCAGTTCTGACGGGGCCATCAGGTCCATGGTGAAGGCCACAGGCTTGGCCCCCATGCCAGCGATGTCACTAATGTTCACTGCTAGCGCTTTGTAGCCAATGTCAGCGGCAGAGAAGTAGGAGCGGCGAAAGTGGACGTCTTCAAGGAATATGTCCGAGGACACGCAGTAGTCCTTACCTCCGGCCAGCACTGCGCAGTCGTCGCCGCGTCCCAGTTTGAGGAATTCGTGATCTCGGGGAAAATAGGTGTCGAGCAGTTTGAGAAAATGTTCTTCGCTTTTCATGGTAATGTGAGATTTTATTTGGTTAGAGTAATTCAAGGTAGTCGCCGATGATGGTTTTGATGCCGAATCCTGGAAAGTTAATTTTGTACTTGTTGGGTTCGGGGCGGGCGATGATTTTTCCTTTGCCAAAAATCTTATGTTTGCAGAATCCGAGCTTGCTAGGATCCTGCTTGGTCGAGGACGTCGGATTGTCCGTTTTAGAGTAGTCCTTGCGCATTGGGGCTGTTGATTGAGAAGCTTTGAGGCGTTTTTCCAGTCCGCCACCGTAAGATTCGTTCAAGCGGTCAAAGGTGTCGCTTGGTAACTCCAGTACAAACGGGCTCGGCAGAGTGGGGTCAGACATGCCGCTGGCACGGTTGTATACCGAACTGGGTACGAAGAGTTTAAGACACTGCTTGGCTCGGGTGCAAGCCACGTACATGAGGCGGCGCTCCTCTTCTAAATCCTCGGCGCGCTGCATTGCTTTGCGCGAGGGGAAGCGGTCTTCCACTAAATCAATAATGATAACCGCGCTCCATTCCAGCCCTTTGGCCGAGTGAACTGTGGAGAGAACCACAGCATTTTCTTTACGTTTTTCCTCGTCCGGGTCGCCATCTAGGCTGAGGTCGCCCAGGAATTGCTCCATGTCTGCATATCCGGCAGCGATCTGACCAAGCTGCTCCAGCCCGGCCTGTCGCTTGGGATAGTCGTCGGGGTATTTTTCTACGAGTATGGGCAGGTAAAAGGCCATGATCCGTTCCATCACCATGCCGGGACGTGGCTGCATCTTGCGCAGGGCGTCCAATTCGTTGAGCAGGTCGCGCAAGGTATCGTTCTTTTTGGTGATCTTGGCCATGTACTTTTGATCATCCGTGTGGATGGCCTGATATATTTTGGCCACGGTCTTGGGGCCTACACCTTTGATGTGCTCCATGGCGCGTTGCCAAGCGAGCAGATCATGGGAATTGAGGACTAAGCGCAGGAAGGCAAGTACGTCCTTGACGTGAGCAGCCTCGTGGAAGCGAATGCCGCCGAACTTTTGGTAGTCAATGCCAATGCGGGTCAGAGCTACTTCCAACGGGAAGGACTGATAGCCTGCGCGGAAAAGAACTGCGATGTCGTGGAGATCGTATTTGCGTTTGAGTTCCAGAATCTGGTCTACCACGAGTCGGGCTTGAGATTGGTCGCTCAATGGGTAGATCACCTCGGGGAGCTTGTCGCTCTTGAGGTCGGAAAAGAGGTTCTTGTCAAATTTGGTGGCGGCTCCATCCAAGACCTTGTTTGTCAGGTCAAGAATAGGTTGAACTGAACGGTAGTTCTTTTCCAAACGGATGACTTTGGCCCCCTCAAAGATGGTGGGGAAATCTAAGATATTCTGAACGTTGGCACCACGGAAGGCATAGATGGACTGGGCATCATCGCCAACGGCCATAACATTACCTTTGGTTCCGGCCAAATGCTTGACTATGCGAGCCTGTACCAGGTTGGTGTCCTGATATTCGTCCACCATAATGTAGCGGTAGCGGGCCTGAAGCTGGTTGCGAAGCGGTTCGTTTTCTTCCAGTAACTTATCCAGATGAAAGAGAAGGTCGTCATAGTCCACAAGAGCGTGATTACGTTTGAATTGGGCGTAACCATCCGAAATTTCATTGATGTCATCTAGATATGGGGAGAGATGGTAAGCCTCGCGTTCCATAATGGCATCGATGGGCAGCTCTTTGTTGCGGGACTTTGTAATCATGTCCAGCAGTGTTCCTTTCTTGGGATAGGAGCGGTCGCCTTTGCCCAGCTTGAGGGAGTCTTTTACGTCTTTGCATATATTCTCGCTATCCGTGCGGTCCATCAGGGTGAAGCCATTGTCGAACCCGATGTCCATAGCGTTGCGGCGCAGGGTGGCATAGGCAAAGGAGTGAAAGGTGCCGCCACTGGTTCCGGTGAGGGGGCGGCCAAGTATGTGTTCGGCACGTGCCAGCATTTCCTGCGCAGCCTTGCGAGTGAAGGTAAGCAGTAGGATTTGGGCCGGGTCTACACCTTCTTCCACTAAATGCGCTAAGCGGTATACAATGGTACGTGTCTTGCCCGAGCCCGCGCCTGCAATTACGAGTACCGGGCCTTCGGTGGTCAGTACTGCCTCACGTTGGGCGTCATTTAGTTCATTCTCAAAATCTATACTCATGGATTAATTGTCCGAAATGTTGAAATATTCCATTATAGTTCGTCCGATGTCGCGCATTCGTACAGGGGCAGAGCCTTCGCTGTCGAAAAAGATTGCGCCTTCCACCGTATGGGTGCCGGTGCGGCCGAAATGGCCAAATATGTCCTGTCTATCGAATTTGGCCTTGAGATCATAGCCGGGGCGAGCTTGGCAGACAAGATCAGGTAGCTGTTCTGAGGTTGCGTCAGGGTACAACTCGTCTCCTGTGTGTACATATTCCATGACGCGCTCCCCGTCCAAGGTTAAGTCCATCAATCCGGCACGGATGGTTTTAATGAGTGAAGAACGCTCAGTGTTCGCTACACAGCCTCGTGCGAACCGTTCGCGCGAATGGATATAGATACGGCCGGGATCAAGTGCGAACGCTTTGGAATCAGAGCCAATACATGTAGCATCCCATTCGTTGAGCGGTGGCTGCCTGAGTTTGAGCAGTTGTTGTTGCTTAAGCCATGTGTTTATGCAGACTTCGGTTTTGAGTTCTGTAAAACCATGATCAGCAAGAACGATTAGTCGCTTGGGTTCCTTCAGAGCATCGTATCGTGCCAGAAGTTGTCCTATCGCCTGGTCCCAATCAGTTAGAAAGGCCATGCAATGTAAATGCTGTGGGTGTTTTTGATTGAGAACGGCATCCATGAAAAAGTGGGATAGCCGATCTGTTTCAGTAAAAACATGAATAAATAGATCCCATGATAGATCAGGCCAAAGGATGTCTAGTGCTGCTAGGCGGGACCGTAAGGTCTGACGCAATTCTGTGAGGAGATATTCCAGGTCCTTCACGCCCCGGTTTGTGTCAGCTTCGAGTTTGTAGTTAACTTCCAACAGCTTTCCGGCAAAGAAGGGTGGGTAGGCCGCTTTGCTTAGTTCGTAGGATACAAATCCAGATACTAACATCCCTTTAATTGGTTTTGCTGGGTATGTATTGGGTAAGTTGATAACTCGAGAAACGAGTTTAGATTGGTTCAACCAATCAAATATGGTAGGGCAATCTATATGATTACTGTTGGTAATCGATAGTTCATAGGTCTCTGTATCTATGCGTGAAAAGCCGAATGTCCCATGTGTTTCTGGCCCTTTGCCTGTGAAGAACGATGTCCAATTAACGGGTGATAGCTCGGGGATTTCCGCACAAACAGTGGTGGCATGCTCGGCCAGTCTACCAATATTGGGAAGACTGCGACCAAGGCTCCGGGCAAGCTCAAGTGGCAGGCCGTCAAGGCCAAGGACGACTAGCCGTTTTTTCGATTGTGTCGGGGCGAGTAGTAAAGACATGGAACTATAGGATGGTTGCCTCGAATTTCTTCATGAAAAAAGATGGGTTGTATGACATTTTGGCTTTTCGGAGACCTTCGTCGCCCAAGTCCTGTTCACGGTTCACGTTGATGAATTCAGCAGCATTATTTTCTAAAAACATTTGATTGATAGCTTGGTATACACCCTTGTAGCGAATATCACCTTTCTCAAAATGAATGACGAGAGAGTCGTCGCAAAGAGGCTCAGCGACAGTGTAGGCTATCACCTTGCCTTCAACGCGTAAGGTGGCTCCCATTAGGCCTTCGATCTGATCGATATTGTGAAGTACACGGGTAATAGCGTGATTCTCGGCTTTAAGGGCATCTGAAGGATTGTTTTCTTCGTACCATTTGTACCACTCGTCCTGCATTTCTAGGACTTCTTCAACACATTCAGGCGCCATGGGCTCGTATTCGTAGAGGTAGTTCTTTTTGAATTGATTGAGTAGGTTCTTTTTCTTGTGGAATTTCTTACCTTTGAGTGCGATCAGTTCTTCTACGGAGTAAACATAGTCCCAGTGGCCTCGATTTTCCTCAAGCAGGATGTTGTTGCCGAATGAGACAGACCAAAGGCGAGCCAAGGCCTCTGGAACGCGGGTAAACCGAGCTGATTCCCGCATTGCGTTGCAACCAGCCCAATCGTATTTTTCCCATGGTCCTACAGGAGCCCAGTATACGGTTTCGGGTTTCGTTTGACGGATAAAACACAGTTCTCCGTGGAAGGCCCATTCTAGGCCATAATGGTCCGCCCAACCATAAACATTGGCAAAGGAGAAGTCACTGGTAAGCAGTTGAGGGCAACCTGTTAGGGCTTTGTGGTACTCATCCTGGCGCTCCAGGCTGACGGTTTCAAATTCAAGTGTCATGCGGATTCCTTGGCGGCGTGGGCATTGCCTTTACGGGATTTAATCATAGCGAAGCGCTGCCAGTTTTTGAAGGTGTATACGTAGACTAGAGTTAAGGACTGTACAATCTGTGAGCAGAACATGGCGATCCAGATACCTTCGGCATTTTGCATACCGAGATGGCCTAGTCCGTAGGCCAAGGGCAGGCGAATGAACCAGGTGGCTGATCCCATGATGAACATGTTCCACATCGTCGCGCCAGCGCCATTGAATGCACCGGCCATGATCATGCTTGTGAGAGTGAACGGGATGGCGAGCATATTCCATTTTAGGTAGTCCACGGCGTGGGCTGCCACTGCAGAGTTATTGGTCAGCAAGTTTACCCACGGAGTGATGAATTGCCAGACTACAATGGAAAATAAACTAATGGATACCAAACCAATTGTCAGGATTCTATAGCCGAAGAGTTTTGCTTCTTCTGGCTGCTGTGCCCCTAGATAGTGGCCGATGAGGATGCTGGCAGTCATGTTGAAGGCAAAAGCAGGTAAGAATAGCAAGGCTTCGATGCGTAGTCCGATGGCCATGCCAGCCAATGCATCAATAGCGTCCCACGGCAAACTGGCAGTAATGGCATACAGAACGAGATAGCCTGAATGCCAGACAACTTGCAGTAATCCGGCAGGCCAAGCGACTTTTGCGAGATATGGTGTAGCGGCTTTCATCCAACGCCATGGTGCGAAGCTTTCTGCTTTGAGGACCCCTTGTCTCGCAAGGAGAATGAGGTTGAATGCAGCGCCTGCAGTCACAGAACCAAATGTAGCCCATGCAATCCCTTTAAAGCCGAGATTGGGCATACCAAACCAGCCTAGACCGAGACCGAGGTCGAGCACGGTGTTGAGTGAAGTTACCAGTACCATGGAGTAGAGCGGATTCATGACCTGCTTTCTAGCTCGAAAGATGGCGTTGGTGATGATCTGCATATAGTAAGGCGGTAAAAGGGCGAGGTACACAGTCAGAAAGTATTCTGTTACAGGACGCATTTCGATCGGAACTTGCAGCGCCGTGAGCAATACGTTCTTAAGTGGTAGCCCCACGAAAAGAAAGACTCCTCCAAGTATTAGTGCAAGGAGAAGGCAGAGTCCTACATAGCGTTTGACGCGTTTGTGCAGGCCAGCCCCTACTGATTGGCTTATGGCGGCCACGGCTCCGTTAGCAACTGCAATGGCCACAACCAGAAGGAAAAAGAGTGATTGGGATATGATTCCCAGTGACGCTTGTACTTCACGGTTAATCTGTCCTGCCACCCAAACATCGGCTAGGCCGATGAGAAAGTGAAAAAACATCATGAGAATCTGCGGCCAGGCAAGATTCCATATGGTGCGGTATGGGGCCCGCGTCATTTTCTCGCTGAGTGTATCTGACATGGTTTCAAGTGGTTTCTAGGCGGGCCAATCTGCGGCGGGCCGTTCGTACATAATATGTCTTCAATTTCAATTGCCAAGTGGTTTTGGGGACTTTTTTATGTATGAGTATATTCTAACGATGTTGTGAGTTTTATCGATCTGCGTTAATTGCTGATTTGGAAGAATATTGGTTTCGCAGATTTGAATGTAATTAGAAAGGTTAAATAATGTCGGCAGTTAGTTTTGATCCTAAGATTCGCATTCTCGTTGTTGATGATTCTAGCACCATGCGTAGGATCATCTGCACAGCTTTAAAAGATATTGGATTAAGAAATATCGTGACAGCGGAAGATGGTGACGAGGCTTGGGAGAAAATTCAGCGGTATGATTTTGATCTCATCCTGTCTGATCACAAGATGGAGCGAGTCTCTGGAGAGGAGTTGCTAAGAATGGTGAGAGAGGATGAACGATACAGCTGTCTTCCGTTCATTATGATTACGGCTGAGGCGTTTCGTGATAACGTTATGAAGGCTGTACAGCTTGGAGTGTCGAACTATATTGTTAAGCCGTTTAATTCTGAACAGCTTCGTGTAAAGATCGAGAAAGTTATTGGAACTATTTGCTAATGGACCTAGTGCTGGTGTGGTACGTCACCTTCTTCGTGTACATGTGTATGGGTGTGGGGTTTGAGCTCTCCAGGGCGAATTTTGCCGTCGCGCATGGCTATAAGCTTGTCCGTTGTGGCAGTGAGAAAATCGGGTTCATGTGATACCACCAAGCGAGCCATGTTGAGATTTTGAAGTATCTCGATGAGGTGATCCTTGGCCTCTGGGGACAACCCTGTGGTGGGCTCGTCTAATACTAGGACTTCTGGATCCATGGCAAGAATAGTCGCTAAGGCTACTAGTTTTTTTTCTCCTCCTGACAGCCTGTAGGGAACACGATCCTCAAATCCTGACAACCCTATTGATTCAAGTGCGCTGGCAGCCTTCTCGCGAGCCTCGCTTTGTGAAAAACCTTGGTTCAGAGGACCAAAGGCTACGTCGTCCAGTACTGTTGGGCAGAAGAGTTGGTCGTCGGAGTGCTGAAATAAAAAACCGATTTTGAGTCGCGCTTCGTCCAAGGCGTTGCCATCAGCCATAGTTTTTCCAAACAGATTGACTACCCCTTGCTGGGGTTTGATCAGCCCCATGAGGATGTGAAGCATGGTCGTTTTGCCTGCGCCATTTGGGCCGAATAACCCTATTTTCTCTCCCTCATGTAAATGAAAATTTAAGCCATCTAAAGTGTTCTCACGTCCAGGGAAGGCGTAGATAATGTCTTTAAGTTCAATGACTGCATGACTCATGCGAGACCTCTCTTAATGATTTCCAAGCTTTCTATGCCGATGGTAGCTAGTAGGCATATCCCAAGAAATACGTAATCACGTTTTGATGTGGTGAATGTGGTGAGTGAATAAAATTGACCACGAAACCCTCTGCATCTCATAGCGGCGTGGACACGCTCAGCGCGATCCCAGCTTTTGACAAGCAGCATACCCACTAACCACGCATAGGTACGGTAGGTATGGGTATCGGTTCGCGGCTTGAATCCCCGAGCTGACATTGCTTGACGCATCGTCTGGTATTCTTGGTGAATGACGAAAATATAGCGGTAGGTGAATAGCAGTATGTGGCAAAGCTTGTTGGGGATTCTTAGCTGCTGCATGGCTGGGCCGAGGTCCTGCACTTTGATGGTACCTATGAGTGCCATGAGTGTAAGTACTATACCGTTTGACTTAATTGTGATCAGTGCAGCGAGCAGTATACCCGAGTTCGTGAGATTGAAAGGGCCATAGTTCCACATTGATTCTCCCGGAGTAGAAAAGGGGAGAAATAGCCAGAGAAATAAAATGAATGTGTTTACGACAATGAGTCGTTTGGAGGCTAACCTCATCGGGAGTTGTCCTAAGAGAGCTAAAAGAACTCCAATAGTCAACGAGGCTGAGGCTTGATCAATATTTTGGAGTAGGGCGGCAGGAATGGTCAGCAGACCCGCGCAAAGCAACCGAATGCGTGGATCCATGCGGTGCAGGAATGAGTCGCCCGAGGCGAAAGGTTCTCCAATAGCGGCCACGATTACACCACATTACCTTGAAATACTGTTTGTTATTAGGAAATCAAGGGGTAGTATAAAATGGGAAACCGTGCAACCGCATTGAAGATGAAATGTGATTATTCGGCTACGAGTCCCACTTCCGGAGCAATAGAGGTAATGGAATCGATGCCGATTTGGAGGAATTCTCCCAACTCAAGGCCGATTTTATCGCATTCACGGATACAGTCGCGATTGACACTGGCGGCGAATGCTTTGTCTTTTATTTTCTTTTTAAGGCTCTTTGGCTTCATGCCCTCGATTTTAGTGGGGCGTACTAAGGCTGCCGCGTGAATCAAGCCTGTGACGGTTTCTCCACATCGCATTGCGTAGTCGAATTGGGTTGAAGGGACTTCTGCTCCGTTCATCTCATAAGCATGGCGACGAATAGCGTTCAAAGCTTCAGCAGGAAGTTTGTCTTCAAGCAAGTCTACTGTGTTAAGTCCATGGCGTTCAGGATTATCACCTGTAGTGGCATAGTCCAAGTCATGAAGTAGGCCGGCAATCCCCCATAGCTCCTCGTCTTGACCGAGTTTCTTTGCAAGACCGCGTAGGACGGCTTCGGACTCAAGTGCGTGATTAATCAGGTTGGTCTCGGTGTTGTGCTCTTTTAGGAGGTCTATAGCTTCATTGCGGGAAATCATCTCTACTCCAAATCTTAAAGTTAAAGTTTAACTTTCAAAAAAAGTCACATAAATTAGGCTAGATGTGAGTTCATTACTTAAGTCATAGTATGGCAACTGTTGTCAGTACAGAAACAGAACTATGCAGATTTATGCATTACAGAGAGTCGTAGAGCCAGCAAGCAACCTCAACGCCATTGGGTATTTCATTTAGATCGGGCCGAGTGTGTGAGCATTTTTCAAACGCTTTGGGGCAGCGTGGATGAAAGGGGCAACCTGTCGGTGGATTTATTGGGCTGGGTAAGTCCCCTGATAAAGGGATCTGAGCTGACTGAATGGTTGGATCAGGGCGGAGAACTGCTGACAGTAATGCTTCAGTGTATGGGTGGCTCGGATTAGCGAATAGAGTGTCACTTGGGCCGATTTCCATGATGCGCCCTAGGTACATTACAGCTACTCGATCCGAAATGTGGCTGACTACTGATAGGTCATGAGAAATAAAGATGTAGGTTAGATTGAACTGATGCTGAAGTTCCTTTAACATACGCAGCACTTGTGCTTGAACTGATACATCTAGTGCGGAAACTGGTTCGTCACATACAATTAGTTGCGGGTCTAAAGCTAAAGTGCGTGCTACAGCTACACGTTGACGTTGACCTCCGGAAAATTCATGAGGGTAGCGATTACCATGCTCTGGGCGCAAGCCCACTAATCCTAGTAGGGTCTCAACTCGTTCTTTACGTTCAGTCGAAGAACCGATTTTGTGGATATCGAGCCCTTCACGTATGATTGAATTGATTTTTTGACGGGGGTTTAATGAGGAGTAGGGGTCTTGAAAGACCATTTGCATGCGGCGACGTAGTTCCTTTTCATTCCACGTTGCGACTGACCGTTCTTTGAAAATAATCTCGCCTTTGGTCACTGATTCCAAGCCCATGATGCATTTGGCAAGAGTTGATTTTCCACATCCAGATTCACCAACGAGTCCGAGGGTTTCTCCTTGATTTACTGTAAAGCTTACGTTGTCTACGGCTCGTACTGAATCAGACTTTAATCCGAACATGCCGCTATTGACTTTGTAATGCTTGCTAACGTTAAGGAGTTCGAGAAGGGGCATGGCGATCTCCTATTCGTAAAGCCAACACCGTACAAAGCGGTTAGGTTCTGGTTCGGTTAATGGGGGAAGCATGAAAGAGCATTTGGCATGAGCATGCGGACACCGTGGGTGGAAGCGGCAGCCCTCCGGCAGATTAAAGATGGACGGAACAATGCCTGGAATCGGGTTGAGATCTGCCTTGTCTCCCATGGTAGGCACGGATGCGAGTAGTCCTTGTGTGTATGGATGCAATGGGTTGCCATATAGTGGGACAACATTGGAAAGCTCAACAATTTTACCAGAATACATCACTGCAACCCGTTGGGCCATGCGAGCAACCACGCCTAGATCGTGTGTGATGAGCATAAGTGAGCCATTCATGCGCGCTTTGAGATCATTCATTAGATCAAGAATTTGTGCTTGAATAGTAACGTCCAGAGCTGTGGTTGGCTCGTCTGCGATGAGAAGATCAGGGTTACAGGCTAAGGCCATGGCAATCATCACACGTTGGCGCATCCCTCCGGAAAGTTCATGTGGGTATGCTGTAGCAATTTTGCCGGGGTTGGGAATACCCACAAGTGTTAGAGCGTCAACGGCCTTGTCTTGTGCCTCTTCTTTCGAAAAGCCTTGGTGGAGTCGGAGCGGCTCTGCTATTTGGTCGTTGATGCGGAAGACCGGGTTGAGAGCGGTCATGGGCTCTTGGAAGATCATTGAGATTTGGTTGCCGCGTACTTGTCTAAGTTCTGCCTCGGACATGTCTAGGAGATCTGCACCACGATAATAGACATTGCCTTCGGTTATGCGACCTGGTGGGTCTGGCACTAAGCCGAGAATGGATAGGGCGAGAACTGTTTTACCACAGCCTGATTCACCTACGATGGCAAGGGTTTCTCCTTGCATAAAGGATAGGCTGACGGTATCCACCGCCTTGGCGATGCCTTGAGGTGAGGAAAAGCAGGTGGTCAACTTGCGTATGTCGAGAAGGATGTCGCTCATGAAAAGAGATTCCAATGGTTCGCGGTTTTGTCGTATATACGGCATATCGATGCGAACGTAAACGATCCAAGGATATGAAATGGCGAAGGTAATTATTGTAGGCGGCGGCTTGGCCGGTTGTGATGCGGCATGGCAGTTGGCCGAAGCTGGTATTTTGGTGGAGCTCTATGAGATGAAGCCAGAGAAGCGCAGCGAAGCGCATTTCGAGGACGGGCTAGCTGAGTTGGTTTGTTCCAATTCTTTTCGCGCTACAGGACCTAATGCGGCTATCGGCTTGCTAAAAGAGGAAATGAGTTCTTTGGGTAGCCTTATAATGGAAGCCGCATTTGCCACCCAAGTGCCTGCGGGGGGAGCTTTGGCTGTGGATCGTACCTTGTTTTCCGAGTACATTACGAAAAAGTTGGAGAATCACGACAATATCACGTTGATTCATAAGGAAATTAAGTCATTGGATGACGAGGAGTTGCAGCATGCGGACGCTGTGATCATCTCTGCAGGACCGTTGGCCAGTCAGGAATTGACCGAGAGTCTGATGCAGGTCATTGGAAATGCACGTCTTTATTTTTATGATGCCATCGCTCCTATCGTGTCTCGTGATTCTATTGATTTTGATAAAGCTTTTTGGGGATCTCGCTGGAAGCCCGAGGATGATGATTACTTGAACTGTCCAATGAGCGAGGAAGAGTACAAGACTTTTGTGGCCGCTCTGTTGGCAGGTGAGAAAGTCAAGCCGCGTGAGTTCGAAAAGGAAAAACATTTTGAAGCGTGTCTGCCTGTAGAAGCAATGGCCGAGCGCGGAGAAATGACTTTGGCTTTTGGGCCGCTCAAGCCAGTGGGATTTGTTGATCCCAAGACTGGTGAACGTCCTTTTGCTATTGTGCAGCTTCGTACCGAGAATAAAGACAAAACAGCATTTAATCTCGTGGGCTTTCAGACCAAGCTAAAATATCCTGAGCAGAAACGTATTTTCCGTATGATTCCCGGATTGGAAAATGCGGAATTCCTGCGGCTTGGATCAATTCATCGTAATACTTATGTTAATGCGCCTGAAGTGTTGGATGATAACATGCAGATCAAAGCCAAACCTGGCTTTTATATGGCTGGTCAGATTACTGGCGTGGAAGGCTATCTAGAATCTGCCGCTTCAGGCCTTTGGCTGGGGCTGACGCTGGCGAAGCAGTTCACTGGTGAAACGCTGGTCAAGCCGCCTGTTGAAACGGCTTTAGGAGCCCTTTTAGGACACCTTACCAATAAACCTGAGAAGGAATTCCAGCCTTCAAATGTAAATTTTGGTCTTATGCCCGGTCTTAAGAAGAAGATGAAAAAGAAATTCCGTAAGGAAGCTTATGGCAAGCGTGCCCAAGAAGCCTTTTCCGTATGGTTGGAGGAGGGGGGATTGGCATAATACAGCCGCAACTGGGGCCGCTCGGGCCGAGGTCCGAGCGGCAACGTTATGTTTTATAGTGAGCCTGCTGACTGGATAACCTTACCCTTGGCGTTGTATACGGGGGATGCCTCAATCTTGACGAGCTCCTTCGCCTTCGATGGATCCACCATTACTTCGCGTTGCATACGCTGCTTGCGGATGTCCTTCATTTCTTGAGCGCCTGATGTGTCTCTGCGTCGGGTTTCTTCGATCATTTGATCTAGGTTAGTCTTGCCGGGTAGGTCTTGGGAAATGTTCGACATGGCTGTACCTCCTGCCTTTTTGCTTGTCTTTCAGCCTGTCTCCCCATGGAACAATGTTCCGTTAGAGAAAAATATGCATTTCATATACCATTCATGGGAATGATGGCTCCGATAGAAGATTGCGATGGTGTAAGGGGTTGCGTATTCTATTTTCATTGCGCATGGTTGTTTCAGCAGAAGAGTATGAGCATCAACATTCAATCCACGGAGTAAGGCCATGGCTGACAAACCATATGGTCCAAATACCCAGGCGTTGCACGCAGGCCACACCCCAGATAGTGATACAGGGTCTCGGGCTGTCCCTATTCACCAGACTACGGCGTATCTATTTCGTGACGCCGAACATGCTGCTAATTTGTTCGCTCTGAAAGAGCCTGGGTACATTTATACTCGGCTCATGAACCCCACTACGGATGTACTGGAACAGCGTCTTGCGGCGATGCACGGTGGTGTTGGAGCGTTAGCAGTATCCTCTGGAATGGCCGCTATTTTTTATACTGTAACTTCGATCGTGTCTGCTGGGCAGAACATCGTTTCCGGTTCCAATCTTTATGGTGGCACTCAGACTTTGTTTGAACACACTCTTAAAAGGTTTGGTATCGAAGCGCGTTTGGTTGATTCTTCCGATCCTGCCAATTTTGAAGCCGCAATCGATGAAAATACACGGATGGTTTATAGTGAATCCATCGGCAACCCTCGCTGCAATGTTGACGATTTACGCGGTATTGCTGAGGTCGCTCACAATCATGGATTACCATTTGTCCTCGATTCAACTGTAGCGCCCCCGCCTATGTTTAATGCTTTCGACGTGGGATGTGATATCGCCGTGCATTCTTTGACTAAGATCATTGGTGGGCATGGCACTTCTATGGGGGGAGCCATTGTAGAGAAGGGCGACTTCGATTGGGGTGTATCTGGAAAATTCCCGGAATTAACTGCTCCAGATCCGACATACAATAACGTTAACTTGTGGGAAGCATTGGGGGGCGCAGCTGGTAACCCCTGTCCTGTTTTTGTTACCAAGGTGCGTATTGGTATGTTGCGTGACACAGGTGCATCCATATCCCCTATGAATAGCTGGCAAATCCTTCAAGGTATGGAAACTTTACCTATTCGAATTCAACGCCATTGTGAGAATGCTCAGAAGGTCGCTGAGTTTTTAGAGACGCACTATGCCGTGGAGTGGGTTAATTACGCAGGACTTCAAAGTCATCCTGACTATGATCGTGCAAAAAATACGTTTTCTATGGGGCCGGGAGCTGTATTTGGATTTGGTGTTAAGGGAGGTATGGAAGCTGGGAGTAAGTTCATTGATTCCGTCAAGTTATGCTCCCATTTAGCCAATATTTTGGATGCCAAGACATTGGTCGTACATCCCGCATCAACAACCCACGGGCAGTCTACTCCTGAAGAACAACTTGCTGCAGGTGTTCCCGTTGATCTCATTCGAATCAGTGTGGGAATTGAGGATGTGGAAGATATTATCGAAGATCTTGATCAGGCGTTGGCAGCGTCACAGCGCTAACAGCTACTCATCATTGAGTAATAAAAAAGGCTCCGTATTACTACGGAGCCTTTTTTGTTGGTGAGATTTTAAAATAGTATCTTTTCAGGTGGGCGTCGCTCCGGCACCACATTTTTTTCGACGGTTCCTTCATTGTATTCTTTGCTAACGTAGAGTGCGCAGAAGCATGCTCCGAATTCTTTTACGTCTTCTTCGCGATAAGTGCAGGGACAAATAATATCTTTATCTGCTTCAAACTCGCCGTTGGCCAGACGGCAAGGACAAGCCATATAGCCGAGGCGCTCTTTGTTGGTGAGGAGGCTCTCGATGAGAGGCATGGTCATGTCCATGTCTTCGTTGAAATAATAGCCTTTGGGTTCCTGTAATTTTTTAAGGTTTTCAAAAAGTGTCTTGGCATCCATTTTAATCGTCTCCCTGAAGAGCTTTGTCGATCTTATCCTTGTGGTAGCCAACGACAACTTTGTCTTTGATTACAATGGTGGGGAATGATACAGCTGGATTATGTACCTTGAGTTCCTGAACAATCTCTTTGCGATCATCGCCGGTGAGCTCGTCAACATGGACGCAGTTGTATTTCACACCACACTCATCAAGGTATTTTTTTGCATTACGGCAGTGAATGCAGGTTGACAGAGCATACACTTTGATATCGTCCATATTGAAAGCCTCCAGGTCGAACGACGGCTTGTCGTTTGTTTTTTGATCTTTTTCGGGGTTCGACGATATTATGGGGTCTTCGTCGACGATGCCCTTGAAAAACTCTTTGATGAATTTGAACACGACTTAGTCTCTTCGTAGTGTGAGTTCGAGTTTCCTTACAGCTAACGAGCACAGGAATGTCAGTATGAAATACATGACCAGCACCGTGGTCCATACTTCAAAGCTACGATAGGTGGTGGTCATAAGCTGTTGGCCTTGGAAAGTTAGTTCCTCAATGGAAATAACCGACACGATGGCCGAATCCTTGATTATTGATATAAACTGTCCTGCGAGTGCTGGCAACATCCGTTGCAAGGCTTGTGGCAAAATGATGTAGCGTAGAGATTGTGAACGACGCATGCCAAGAGCTGTTGACGCTTCCCACTGTCCGTTTTCGATTGATTCGATGCCCGCGCGGACTATTTCAGCAATATAGGCTGCTTCAAATAAAGTGAGGGTAATGACTGCGGAAAGAAATTGTGGGAAGCGGTTCATGGGCCCGAAAAAAAACGCAAGGGAAGATTTGGTCTTGTCAGAAATGCTGTAAACGAAATCATCTATATGAAGGGCGGTCATTATTTGATCGCCTATGAAGAAGTAGAAAATGAAGATAAGTACCAAGGGCGGGGTGTTGCGGATGAGTCCCACATAGGTCGAAGAGATTAGGCGTTTAAAAAGGGACGGGCTGACACGGAATAACCCCATAGCGACGCCTACGAGCATGGCCAGTAGTGTTGACCAGATAGACAAGCGGAGTGTGGTGACAAGTCCTTGAGAGAGTAGCCCAAGCCGCCATTCTCCGGCATTGCTATCGAAGCGCAGGAGATATTGAGGGATGATCTCCCACTTCCAGTGGTAGTTCAACCCTGATGCAGCTTTGAAGAAGAAGTATCCGGTCATCCCTGCCAGTAGCACCAAAATGGCGCCGTCCAGCAGGGAAAACCGGATGTTTTTACGATTTGATTGTGAAGGCAAGAGAGAGTCCGTTTACTGAATCAAGTTTTCCCATTCGCTGGTAAAGAACCAGTAATCGTATCGGTTTTGCAACCACCCCTTGGACATGTTTACGCGAACCCAGTTGTCCAGCCAGTTGAGGAAGTCATGCTCACCTTTGCGGACTGCAAAGGAGATCGGTTCCTTGGTAAAGTCGTTTTCAAGGGGCAGGTAAAGTTGGCCTTCATATTCCTGGGCCAGAGTAAAGGGCAGCGGGTTGGAAGCGACTAGGGCATGAACGCGATTGTTTAGAAGCTCTTGGATCGTTTGAGATTCTTCGTCAAAATAGAGCTTCTTGGCTTTGGGTAAGAAATTCTTGGCCGCTTCTGCTGCAGTTGTGCCCAAGCGGACGGCGATGGTAGTACCAGGAGTATTGAAATCTTGAAGAGTCGTACGGTCGCCAGCTTTGGATTTGCTGGCAACGATATTCATGCCCGAGAATTCGTAGGGGATGGAGAAGTTCACCTTGAGGTTTCGCTGTGGCGTAATGGACATACCACCAATAATAATGTCGAATTTTCCAGTGAGCAGCGCAGGGATAATGCCGGACCACTTGGTGGGGACGAATTCGACCTTGACGCCCATATCTTTTGCTAATTTGCGGGCAACTTCAATTTCAAAGCCAATGTATTCACCATTTTTGTCCTTCATTGCCCAAGGCTTGAAGGTGTCAAAGCCTACTTTGATAGTGCCACGCTTGAGAATGGTTTCAAGCTGGGATTTTTCAGCGGCGGTCGCTGTTTGGTTGAGGCCCAAGATAAGCGCAGATAGGCAAAAAAATACGAGTAAGGCAGCTGTGCGAAGTGTTTTCATAAGGATCCTCTCTTCTTTACGGCAAAAGCCAAGGTTACGTAGTGCATGACGCTTGGGCAAAGGTGACGTGCGACACGCCCAAGATGGCAATCATGATTCCTTTACCAGTTCTGATCGCTCTCCAAATGGTCATGGCTGCTCCAGTTGGTTTAACGGTTAGTGGACATAGTTATTGCTTCGTTTCTCCAGTATTTGCACCACACTGGACAGGGCCAGGGTAACTACCAGATAGATCGCGGCAACGGTAAACCAAATTTCAAACGTCAAAAAAGTTTCTGCATCAATCATTCTGCCCTGTTGAGTCAGATCAAGTATAGCAACAGTGGAGACTAGTGCGGAGTCCTTTATTAGAGAGATTGCCTGACTAGTAAGTGGCGGCAAAACGCGCTGGACTGCTTGGGGCAGAATGATGTGTTTGTACATAGAATAGGGTCCCATTCCCAAGCTTTTAGCTGCTTCCCATTGGCCTTTCTCAATGGAAGTAATGCCTGCACGAAATATTTCGGAGGCATACGCCCCTTCGAATAGACTGAGAGCTATGATCGCGGCCCAAAATGCCGACATGTCTAATATGGGAGCAACAACGAAATAAATGAAAAAAATCTGGATAAGCAACGGAGAGTTGCGGATTAATTCCATATACAACCGTGCCACACTGTGTCCTACCCAGGAATCAGACATCCGTAGTAAGGCTGTGGCTAAACCAATTGCCAGCATCAAGATCATGGATATGGATGCAATTTGAAGAGTAACGCCGAGTCCTTGCATCAGTGGCCCCCAGACGAATCCTTCATCCGTGAATTGCCAGAGGTATTGTGGAATACGATACCACTGCCAATTATAACCCAGTTTTTCGGTCCCGAGGCTGATAAACCACAGAAGCCCCGCCATAATTGCTCCAAACTTGAAAATGTCGATTATGGTCGACTTTCTAACGGGAAGAGCTGAGTTCGGCTTTGCTGTCTTGCTGTCGGGCATTAATCTTGTATGGTTTCAATGGGTTGTATGACGATTGAAGCCGTCATGGTGAACACCATACCAGATTTGGTGGAAATGTTCAGGTACTATTCTGTTTTATACTGGTGAAAAAAAGTCAGGAATCAGCGAGTTTGGCATCAATGATCGACTTGATGCGCTCGAAAACTTCATCTGGGGTTGCATCGGCGTTAGCTATTTTGATTCGATCTTTGTTTAGAGCGGCCCAGGTGAGGTAGCCATCACGTATACGACGATGGAAGGAAATGTGCTCAGCTTCGAATCTGCCTTCTTCTTTAGCCTTCCCTTCCTCAATGTTGCGGAGAGTGGCTCTTTTGAGGCCTAGTTCTGGGTCTATGTCCAGCAATATTGTTAGGTTAGGCCACAGTCCGTCCACTGCAACTTCATTGAGTTGCTGTAGTGTCTTGGTGTCCAAACCACGACCATATCCTTGGTAGACAACGGTTGAATCAGCAAAACGGTCACATAATACAACTTTGCCTGCTTCTAATTCGGGACGAATGACTTGGGCAATGTGTTGAGCTCGATCAGCAAGGTAGAGGAATAGCTCTGTGCTAGGAGCAATGTCTTTGTTGTCCACATGGAGAAGCATCCTTCGCAGCTCTTTACCGATGCGACTGCCGCCAGGTTCTAAGGTTAGGAAAACCTCACGCCCAATGGATTCAAAGTAATTTTTAACTTTGGTGATCTGAGTCGTTTTGCCCGTACCTTCTATGCCTTCAAAGGTAATAAACATTGGTTCTCCGGTTTCTCGGTTTTTTTCTTAGTGATGTCTGGAGTTGCAGGGGGGCGGTACACATTGCGGTCTAGAAAACGCATGAACGGTGACCATTCCTGGCCGGTTTTTTCCATATCTGAGTATGCTTGGTCGATAATGTTGAGTTTGGCGTCCATGTTATCCGCAAAGTGAAGGATGAATGCCTCTGGAGTTTTAGGACGAACAGGGGAGCCGAATTCGTGCTCACCATGATGGCTGGTTATAAGGTGTTTGAGATGAAGTTTGAGTCCTTCGTCCAGCGTCTTGCTCCGTTTAAGAAATGGTTCCAGTTTGTCTTGGCCTATCTGAATATGGCCGAGCAGACGTCCTTCATCTGTATAGTCATTAATAATACCACTTGAAAGTTCCCATGCTTTGCCAAGGTCGTGGAAAATGGCGCCGGCAAGAAGGGTTTGTCTATCCAGATTGGGGTATATGTCGCATAACGCCATACAAGCTCGAGATACTTGTAGAGTGTGCTCAAGCAGGCCACCAATATAAGCATGATGTACTGTCTTAGCTCCTGGTGCCATGATCATGCGTTGGCGGATATCCCTATCGTTCAACACCTTGCGACAAAAGGATTTCCAAGGTGCATACTTCATGTGTTCAGTGATCAAATCTTCGATCGCCTCCATGAGTTCCTCAGGGGGGACACAAGAAGTTGGTAAGAAGTCTGAGTAGTTGATTGGCTCCATCGATGAATCAATGATCGTCATGTGATCGACACGAAGTTGATTCTTGTCTCTATAGCTATCGACAAATCCCTGAACATGAACCATTTGTCCCGCCTCTAGGGCAGGATACTCCTGACTCTTAGGGCTCCAAATCTTACCATCGATCTTGCCTGTTGCGTCCTGAAAGGTCAGGTTCCAATATGGGCCATTTTTAGCATTGGCCATATTGGCATTGCTGATCAGAAATAAGTCATTGAGCCCCATTCCTGGAGTCAGGTCATGAATATATTGCGACTTTTTGGTCACGAATCTTGCTATCTCGCTTATGTTAAGGTACCTCGCCCATATTGGCATGATGCCTTCAGGCGGTTTAAGAGGACATCAATTTCCGCTTTCAGGTTATGAACCTGATTTCACTTGGATTGTCAAATCAAGGAAATATCCCATGAACATACTCCTCGCCAATGATGACGGTATTCAGGCTGTCGGCTTGCGGGCCTTGTACTTTGCCCTTCTAGATGCCGGGCATGTCGTTCATGTTGTAGCACCGGTCACCGAGCAATCCGCAGTAGGGCACGCCGTGACTCTATCAATGCCTATTAAAGTAAAGTGGTTCCGTGAGAACGGCTTTAATGGGCAAGGGGTCTATGGAACGCCTGTGGATTGCGTGAAGTTGGGATTATCCACACTGTTAGACCAAAAGCCCGATTTAGTGCTTTCCGGTATCAATGCTGGAGCTAACGTCGGTGTGGATATTCTATACTCCGGTACTGTTTCTGCCGCAACCGAAGGGGCGCTCATGGAAATACCTTCAATGGCCGTTTCCTATGATAATTTTAACCCTGATGATTTAAGTGGACAGGCTAAATACTGCGCTGATTTAATATCTAAAATTCCTTGGAAATCTTTGGCTTCCAAATGCGTACTAAATCTGAATTTCCCGAATTGCTCCGTAGAGAAGGCAAAGGGATTAGTACTGTGTCCCCATACACGTGCTTCATATGAAGATTCCTACGATACTCGACAAGATCCGAGGGGACATAATTATTATTGGCTAACTGGTACCATCCCCCCAGAGAATATTAGTTCGGATAGGGATAGGGCGCTGCTAACTGAAAAGCATATTACCCTTACGCCGTTGCATTTCGATTTTACTGATCGGGTGACTATGTCATTTCTGGATAAAGAATTGTTGTGAGCGGCTTGCGGGAAAATAATTGAAAGCGTATTGTCATTCGTATTCTATCATACTGGGACTCTAAACAGCACCACAATTTGAGGAGGGAGCTGAAATGGCTACGAAAATTGGTTTGAATGGCTTTGGACGTATCGGCAGGTATTTCGCACGCCTCGTGGCAGAAGAGAAGGATCTGGAATTAGTTGCAGTTAACGCACGTGCTTCCAATGAAGATCTTGCTCATCTATTGAAGTACGATTCTGTTCACGGGCGTTTTTTGGATGTGCAGGCTACAGACGATGGCTTTGTAATGAATGGCAAGGCGGTTAAAGTGACTCGCAATGCTCCTGGAGAGTGGACTTGGGGGGAGCTTGGCTGTGATCTTGTTATCGAGTCTACTGGTAAATTTACCGATCGCGAAAGTTGCGAAAAGCACTTGGCATGTGGTGCAAAAAAAGTGCTGATCAGCGCGCCTGGTAAAGATGCCGATGTTACCGTGGTGGTTGGTGTAAATGATGCCGATCTTAAGGCCGAACACAATATTATTTCTAATGCATCCTGCACCACTAACTGCTTGGCTCCGGTCGCCAAAGTTGTCAACGATAAGTATGGCATCAAGCACGGTATCATGACTACGATTCACTCCTACACCATGAGCCAGCGTATTCTTGACGGTTCCCACAAAGATATGCGTCGTGCCCGAGCCTGTGCTGTGAATATGGTGCCTACTACCACCGGTGCAGCTAAGGCCGTTGGTTTAGTTATTCCGGAGCTTAACGGTGTTCTGGATGGTATGGCCGTTCGCGTACCGACTCCTAATGTTTCTTTGGTGGATCTGGTTTGCGAACTGGACAAGAAAGTAACTGCTGA
This sequence comes from Pseudodesulfovibrio sp. zrk46, assembly GCF_012516435.1. Classification (NCBI taxonomy): domain Bacteria; kingdom Pseudomonadati; phylum Thermodesulfobacteriota; class Desulfovibrionia; order Desulfovibrionales; family Desulfovibrionaceae; genus Pseudodesulfovibrio; species Pseudodesulfovibrio sp. zrk46. Next base: position 3,542,305 of record NZ_CP051216.1, on the reverse strand, counting down.
GGATGTGAATGCTGCGTTGAAGGCTGCTGCAAATGATTCCATGGGCTACACCGATGAACCGCTTGTGTCTGTGGACTTTATGGGCTCTACCTTTGGTGGCGTAGTGGATAGTTCTTTGACACGCGTCATGGGTGGCACTCAGCTCAAGCTTATCATTTGGTACGATAATGAGGCTGGCTTCACTCATCAGCTCATGCGTCTGACTAAGAAAGTTGCAGGTATGATATAACATACTTTTTAGTTGTTAAGCACTTGGGCCGTCTGGAGTTCTCTAGGCGGCCCATTTTCGTACGGTTATGCTTAATCGAAGAGAGTTTAGTAAATAAAATATTTTGGATTCAAAAAAATAAGGCCGGACAGCAAGAGCTGGCCGACCTTATTACTACATGTATGGGAATGATTATACTACGCCTTGTGTGCGACGAACATCGTCGCGAAAGAGTTTATAGTTAATGGCATCTACAACAGCTTGCCAACTCGCTTCGATAATGTTGTGAGATACGCCCATGGTTGTCCAGCGTTCGTGCTTATCTCCACTTTCAATGAGTACGCGGACAAAGGAGGCAGTTCCACCTGTGTCGCGTACGGCCCCCGATAGGACACGAACCTTAAAGTCGAGTAGACGAACTTGGCTAAGTTCTGGGTAGAATCGTTCCAGACCTTTACGCAAGGCGCGGTCAAGGGCGTTGACCGGGCCCATACCCGTAGCAGCGGTATGTTCTACCTGACCTTTCACATCTACGATGACTGTTGCCTCGGTGAAAGGTTCTGCATCTTCTTCTCGTTTGGCATCAACCACGAAAAAGTTTTGGAACCGGAAGTAATTGAGTGGTTTGCCTAAGGCTTCCTGTAAAACTAATTCAAAAGAGGCGTCGGCTACAGAGTACTCATAGCCCATGCTTTCACGCTGCTTGAGCTCCTTCAGCAGGCGGTCCACAGTAGGATCGTTCTTGCCTAGTTCGTAACCTAGTTCCTTTGCCTTAAACAGGATATTAGATTTACCCGCCTGATCCGAAAGGAGTACGCGTTGTTCATTCCCCACAGAAGCGGGTTCAATGTGCTCGTAGGTTTTAGAGTCCTTAAGAATAGCGGACACATGGACGCCACCTTTGTGAGCAAATGCAGACGCACCAATAAATGGTTGACGCAGGAATGGACGTAAGTTTGCAGTTTCACTAACGAAGTGTGAAGTTGTCAGCAGGCGCTTCATGTTGTCTTTACCGATTGTCTCTATGCCCATCTTCAATTCAAGATTGGGAATGACAGAGCAAAGGTTAGCGTTCCCGCATCGTTCTCCGTAACCATTGATAGTGCCTTGCACCTGGGAAGCGCCAAGGCGGACGGCTTCAATAGCATTGGCTACAGCCAGTTCTGAGTCGTTGTGGGTATGAATAGCGAATTCTGCCTCGGGTAAAGCATCAATGACAGCCTGGACGTATTCAGAAACCTGATGAGGTAACATTCCGCCGTTAGTGTCGCATAGAGTAAGTCGTGCTGCGCCAGCTTCATGGGCAGTCTTTAGGACCTGAAGGGCGTATTCAGGGTTGTTTTTGTAGCCATCGAAGAAGTGTTCGGCATCAAAGATGACTTCATCGACTCGTTCGTTCAGATAGCTGATGCTGTTATTGATCAGTTCAAGATTGCGTTCAAGCGGAACGCCGAGGGCTGTAGTCGCGTGAAGATCCCATGTCTTGCCAAAAATGGTGATGACTGAGGTCTCTGCTGCCAACAGGCCCGCTAGGATCGGATCAGTCTCTGGAGTTGTCTTAGCAAGGTGAGTAGAGCCAAATGCTGTTAACTTCGCGTTTTCGAATTTGTGCGACTTGATTTCGTCGAAGAATTTTTGGTCGGTGGGGTTGGCTCCGGGCCAACCCCCTTCGATATAATGAATGCCCAGTTCGTCGAGTTTGTGGGCAATACGGACTTTGTCCTGGGTTGTAAGATTAAGTTCTTCAGCCTGGGCGCCGTCACGCAGTGTAGTGTCGTATATCGTTACTTTTCTCATGGTGTCTCTGTGGTGTCGCCATTCTCTAATTGGAAGGCATTGTGAAGTGTTCTAACCGCAAGCTCGGTGTATTTGTCGTCGATCAAGCATGTAACCTTGATCTCGGATGTGCTGATCATCAGGATATTGATGTTCTCATCGGCAAGCGATTGGAATGCCTTGGAGGCGACTCCTGAGTGGTTACGCATGCCGACGCCGATAATCGACACCTTAGAGACATTAATATTGCTGTGTAGTTCTTCGTATCCGATTTCGTATTGTAGCTTTTCTAGAGTCTTGATGGTTTGGTCTACATCTGCTCGCGGAACAGTGAAAGTCATATCGGTCTTGCCGTCCTTACTTGGGTTCTGGACGATCATATCAACGAGGATGTTCTGTTCCGCCAGAGGGGAGAAGATAGCAGCGGAAACACCTGGGGTATCTTTGACGTGTACAAGGGTAATACGGGCCTGATCCTTGTCGTATGCGATTCCGGAAACGAGAACGGATTCCATGGTTTCATCCTCCTGAGTGACTATAGTGCCCGGCTCATCGGAAAAAGTGGAGCGGACGTGAACGGTTACATTGTATTTTTGGGCAAATTCAACGGAGCGGATTTGTAGAACTTTGGCGCCCATACTAGCCATCTCGAGCATTTCGTCATAGGCGATGCGGTCAATTTTACGCGCTTCCGTGCACATATTGGGATCGGTTGTGAAAACGCCGGGAACATCTGTATAGATTTCACAGACATCAGCATCAAGTGCTGCAGCCATGGCTACAGCAGAAGTGTCAGAACCGCCGCGGCCAAGAGTAGTTATGCGTTGTTCAGCATCACATCCTTGGAATCCTGCGACAACTAGAACATCATACTCATTAAGCATTTTTTGGAGCTTCTCTGAGTCGATGTCTGTGATGCGTGCGCTACCAAAGGCGTTATTAGTGCAAACCGGAGCCTGAAATCCGAGTACAGAGCGGGCTTTCACTCCTTGTTGCTTGAGCAGCATCGCAAAAAGAGCACAGGATACTTGTTCTCCTGTGGATACCAGAGAGTCTCGTTCTGCCGGGTCCGGATTGTCAGACCATTCGTCGGCAAGGGCAAGAAGTCGATTTGTTTCGCCTGCCATAGCCGATAGAACCACGATGACCTTGTTGCCTTCGCGATAGGGGCGAAGCACTTTCTGCATTACCTGACGTTGACATTCGAGGTTACGGACGGAGGTTCCACCAAATTTTTGTACGACGATATTCATTTTGGATCTGCGCTTTATTGCTTGAGTTTGAATTGTTCCGGCAAAGTGTTGGCAATTTCCAGAGCAACCCTTCCCATGGCATGGAAGGTAAGGGTCCGTCCAGTCTCGGACGACGTCCATTCAAGGAATATGGATTCTTCGGGCCAGTATTCCCGGTCAAGGAATTGTATCCATTCCACCACTGCCAGGGTTGCCCGGTCCTCAAAGAGTTCGAATAGCTCGTCGTCTGGAGGCATGCCTTCTAGCCGGTACAGGTCAAAGTGGGCTACTGGCGGGGTGGTTGGGTAGAGATTAAAAATATTAAAGCTCGGACTAGACACCTCTGCCTGGGCTGCGCCGGGTAGAGACTCCACCAATCCACGAACCAAGGTGGTTTTACCTGAGCCAAGATCCCCTTGCAGCAGCAGGGCTGGAGGATTGGGGATGCCTGCTAGTGCATTGGCCAGGAAGCGGCCCAGCACAAGGGTGGCATCGGTATCTTCGAGGTGGAGTTGAACGTCCATGAAAACTAATCAGCCCGGAGAAGTGTCTTGAGAACGTCTTCCTTGCCCACTACACCAACGAGTTTACCGGCGTTCAGGACTGGGAGAGTGTATAGTTTTTCGTTGGCCATCATGGTTGCAATATCTTCCATGGTCGTTTCAGGACTGATAAATGTAGGAGCCGGTGTCATTGCCTCACCTACAGTCATGGCTGTAATTTTGCTCATTTCCCGTTCCAGTTCATCGTGTGAGGAAAGAGGAAATACACCGTCGAGTAAGGTGAAGAACGACGGTAGAGTGACCTTTTTTTGTTGTGCAACGAGATCGGATTGGCAGAGGACGCCAACCACTTTATCGTTTTCCACGACAGGTGCACCATTGATCTTCTTTTCAATCAGGGTTTTAGCTGCTGTGGCGATATCTGTCTCAGGAGTCAGGGTGATGCACTTTGTGGTCATGATGTCTTTTGCTTTCAGCATTATGCAACTCCTTCAATATACTGTTTGACTGCCATAGGCAGCGAGTCTGCGATGTCTGAGGCAAAATTGCCCCTCATCGGAAATTTCTCTCTCAAAATCCGCCCAGTCATGCCGTGCCAGTATACGCCAAGACTAGCGGCTTCAATCGGTTCCAATCCTCGTGCGAGTAGAGAACCGATAATGCCAGATAGCACATCTCCAGAGCCTGCTACAGCGAGGTTGGGCTCGGAGAAAGGACTGATGCAGGTCATCGTCTGATCTGCGACCACTGTCCCCGCGCCCTTAAGGACCAGCGTGGCGTTGCTGATTTCGGTGAATCTCTGTGCGTATCCAAGTCTCTCTTCTTGGATTTTTGAATTGGGCACACCAAAGAGTGTAGCCATTTCACCGGGATGTGGAGTCAGAATTGTGTCTGACGGAAGTTTTGTCATCTTTTCGGAAAGTTGTGCTAGTCCGAAAAGTGCGTCCGCATCCATCACTAGGCGCGCGGGACACTCTGCAATAAAAGCGTCGAGGAAATCAACCGTTTTTCTTGACCTGCCAAGGCCTGGCCCTATGACAATGCTATCAAACTGACTAATTTTATTAAGAATAATTTCTGATAAATTTTGTGACCAGTGGTCACTTTTGTTTAAAGGCAGGGTCATTATGTCAGGATTCCCTGCTTTGATGGTGTCCGCCAGTCCACCTGGGCATGCGATGGTGACAAGTCCTGCACCACTTCGCAACGCACCCATTGCAGAAAGATAAGGTGCACCAGTTAGGCCAGGTGAGCCTCCTATAATTAGGATGTGTCCGGCCTTTCCTTTGTGCATGTCCAACTCTGGCGTTGGAATTAAATTCATAATCTCATCGGATATAAGGTGGTGTCTTGCTGGATGTTTCTCTTGCACAAGAGAAGGGATGCCGATTGACTGAACATGTAAAATCCCGGTGAATCGACTTGCTTCAGGCATAATCAAGCCAAGTTTTGGAGCTTCGAAGGTAACTGTACTATCGGCAATTATCGCTTCGGGCTGCGGTTGGCCATTTAGTCCACTAAGGCCAGAAGGAATATCAATAGATAAGACATAGCTATGCTTAGCAAGTCGATTGATGTTGCGAATAAGTGTTATGTAGTCATCACGGAGATGTCCCCTCAGGCCGGTTCCAAGTAGGCCATCGATTACGATATCTGGTTGGGGTAATATATTAAAATTCACCCGGTCCAGGTGCTTGAGTGGGACTCCAAGCTTTTGTGCCCACAAAAGATTACTACGAGTCTCGGCTCGGTAATGTTTTTTGGGTTTTGTGTGAAAAACTGTGACGTCTGCGCCCAAATCTTGAAGCATACGCCCCATCGCAAACGCATCACCGCCGTTGTTGCCGGAGCCCGCGAAGCAGAATATTTCCTTTTCTTCTACTGGGCCGTATTCATCCAAGAGTACAGATACGGCTTCACGACTAGCGGACTCCATGAGTGTCACGCCTGGGATGCCGATAGTCTTAATGGTTTCCCGGTCCCATCGTAACATTTCTTCAGGAGTGGGGAGTGGCAGAAGCATCAGGGCTCCTTGAGTTTGAGGTTGCTCCTATCCTTCTAATACCACGGTGGCGGCGGCTGTGTCACGGGAGTGGGTGAGAGATATATATGCTGAGGTAACTCCTAGTTCTCGGCATTTCTCAAGTCCCGTCTCTAGAAAATGAATTTCTGGTTTGCCGCTGGGCGCGTGGACAATCTCTATACATTTGAAATGTATGCCTTCAGCGAACCCTGTGCCAAGTGCTTTGACGGCTGCTTCTTTAGCTGCGAAAAGAGCAGCTAGTCGGGGTACAGGATTTTTACGGGGCAACTGTTTTAACTCTCGTTCCGTCAGTATCTTTTCAGCAAAACGAAGGCCGAACCGCTCCCAGTTGTTTTGGATGCGGTCCAGCTCCGTAAGATCTATGCCGAGGCCTTTGATCATGCGTAATCCTAGTCCGCAAAAGTACGTATAAGTTGGACCATGTCGCGGACGGCACGGTCTAGGCCAACATAAATGGCGCGTGCCATTATGGAGTGACCGATAGAATATTCTTTGATGCCGGGAACGTCTTTAAATGACAAAATGTTGCGATAGTTTAGTCCGTGCCCAAGGTTAACTTTTAGGCCAATCCCTTGAGCTAGTTTGATTCCTTCAATAATCTTGGTCAGTTCCGCATTGCGAGCGTGTATGTCTTTTGCATCGGCAAAGTGGCCGGTATGAATTTCAATGTACTCCGTGCCGATGGCTCTGGCTGCTTCGATTTGCTTTGGGTCAGCGTCTATAAAAAGAGAAGATCGAATGCCTCGGTCATGTAAGGGAGCAAGGAATTTTTCCAGTTTTGTCTCGTTGCCAATGCAGTTGAGTCCCCCCTCAGTTGTCAGTTCTTGACGTTTTTCTGGGACGAGGCAAACCATTTCTGGCATGTTTGCAATGGCTATTTCCTGCATTTCCTTGGTGGCAGCCATTTCCAGATGAAGGCGGGTGTTGCAGGTCTTTTTGATCAACTCAACATCGCGATCTTGAATGTGACGACGATCTTCTCGAAGGTGGACAATAATACCTGTTGCTCCTGCCATTTCAGCCAGATAGGCGGCAGAGACGGGTTCTGGTTCTATACCCATGCGGGCTTGTCTGAGAGTCGCGACGTGATCAACGTTGACTACTAGTGTTGGCATGTATATCTCCTTGATTAATTCTTTAAGGACTGAATATCCTCACTGATTAAGCCTTCTTGAATTGAATGGCAACCACAGGTCGTGTCTGTGACGATTCCGAGACTGCTTTTTCTTAATATTGACATGGAAAGCATAGTAAGGGTATCCGCTGAGCCTGTTGAAAAGAATAAACTCTATTCGGAGAATTAATAATGAATGTTTGTATTGTCGGTACAGGGTATGTGGGGCTTGTTTCTGCAGCTTGTTTTGCCGAAATGGGTAATAATATCTCGTGCGTTGACGTTAATCCCAAGGTTGTTGAGACTCTTCGTGATGGTAAAGTCCATATTTATGAACCAGGTCTCGAAGAATTGGTAAAGCGAAATAATGCGGAAGGGCGTTTAGTCTTCACGACAGACCTTGCTGAAGGTATGGCCGATGCACAGGTCGTATTTATTACAGTTGGAACCCCCTGTGGTGATGATGGTACGTGCGACCTTAGTTTTGTTGATGCAGTAGCTCGTGAAGTCGGTCAAAATATGACTTCTCCTAAAATTATTGTGGACAAATCTACAGTGCCTGTGGGGACAGCTGATCGTGTGAGGGGCATTATCGCGGAAGAGCTTGAGAAGCGGGGAGAAGATATTTATTTCGATGTTGTGTCTAACCCTGAGTTTCTTAAAGAGGGCGATGCCGTTTCTGATTTTATGAAGCCGGATCGTGTTGTTGTTGGTACTGAAGACGAGGAGTCTGCCAAGGTGCTGAAACAGCTTTATGCCCCATTTGCGCGTAGTCGTGAGAAACTTATCGTCATGGGAGTTCGTTCTGCCGAGATGACTAAGTATGCTGCGAACTGCATGCTTGCAACGAAGATTTCTTTTATTAATGAGATCGCTAATATTTGTGAGCGTGTTGGGGCCAATGTTACCGAGGTTCGTGCCGGCATTGGTTCAGACAGTCGTATTGGTTACAGTTTTATTTATCCGGGTGTAGGATATGGTGGTTCTTGCTTTCCTAAGGACGTAAAGGCACTCATTGGAACTGCCAAGGAAAATGGTTACGAAGCGACTCTCATCCAGTCTGTTGATGATGTTAATAATCGTCAGAAACACGTATTGGCCGATAAGGTTAAAGCATATTATGACGCTCAGGGCGGGGTTGCTGGAAAGACATTGGCTCTGTGGGGTATTGCTTTTAAAGCCAATACTGACGATATACGCGAGGCTTCGGCAGTTGAGGTCATTAAAGACCTTACCGCTCTCGGAATGAAGGTAAAGGCATTTGATCCTGTCGCCAATGAGCGTGCTCGTGAAGAAGTAGGGGATTTGGATGGGCTGGAGATCATGGATAGCCAGTATGACGTGCTGGAAGGTGCAGATGCTTTGGCTGTGGTAACTGATTGGAATCAGTTCCGTGATCCTGATTTCGAGAAAATTAAGAGTATGCTCAAAGCACCTATTGTTTTTGATGGCCGTAATCTTTATGTGCCTGAGCGAATGGGAGAGGCTGGATTCGCATACTTTAGCATCGGGCGTGTGCCGGTAAGATAACCATTGTAGTAATACTAATAAAAATCCCCAGAAGCAAAGCTTCTGGGGATTTTTATTAGGTAAGATACAAGAAAACCTAGCCGCAAGAGCTAGGTTTTCTTTTTCATTGTTTGTAATTTTTTTAGAATTGGCTTTTGCAGCATGTTCTAAACTGCAACTCTTGTAGGATTACCCTTTCATATTCTGGGTTATAGTCGAAGTCGACTTCTTGCTGCTGATCCAACATTTTTGCAAGTTGTTGGGTTTCTTCCCAAAAGTCTAGTAATTCATCGTCAGCCAGAATTTTAACCTGATCAATGAGAGAAGGGGTGTCCCCGAAGGCGGCGTATTGACCCATATGGTGCAGTCCGTCCTTTGTTTAATAAATTTCAAACAATTTCAATCATGTGCGACTGAAGCTGAGCATACGTTAGTCCTTTATTTTTAAGGCGTCAATACCATGGATACGTCTCCTGTTGAGTGAAGAATGAACACGTATTTGTCTTTAATGAATGATTTGATGGATATCCGGTATGTTGTTTTTTTTATAAAAAAAGGGTTACAATATTGGCTTGTGCAACAATTTCATATGGCTACACATTTTAATTGACAAAAATGATGGCGGTTGACACATTTATGACGTTAAAAAATGTTCGACAAGCGCATTCAAAATGACTTTTCATGAGGTGGATATGAGCGTCGAAGCCGAAGATATGGTGGATGTTGATGAGGTAGAAGTTGACCAAAAATTGATTCAACTGGTCACTTTCAGCATTGGCGAAGAAGAATTCGGAGTCAATATTCTTCAGGTGCAGGAAATTATCCGGACCATGGAGATCACCAATGTGCCACGAGCTCCTGAGTTTGTTGAGGGGGTCATAAATCTGCGCGGAAAGGTCATTCCTATTGTTGATATGCGCAGTCGTTTTGGGTTGGAGTCAAAAGAGCATGACAAGTATACACGTATTATTGTCATCGAAATCGATATGATCATTGTTGGCTTTGTGGTTGACTCTGTCTCAGAGGTACTTAGATTGCCAGCAAGCCAAGTTCAGCCGCCGCCTCCTGTCGTAGCCGGCATGGATTCTGAGTATATTGACGGCGTGGGCAAGCTGGACGACAGGTTGCTTATTTTGCTCGATCTTGATTCTCTTCTCGACAATGAAGAAGTGGAAGCCCTGACTGGCGTCTAGGCTCCATAATTAGTTAATGACAAGCCGTCTTTCTCCCGATAGGGAGTAAGGCGGTTTTTCGTTTTTTTTCAGTCCAACCCACCGACAGAGCGGTCATACCAGCATGTCATCCATATTTCCCGGCGCTATAAACGATTTTATTGAGGGCAAGACCAATTCGGTCCGTGTTTTTAAGAGTGGACCTGCTACTCAGGCTTTTGTCGCTAATTCTCTGTTAGCGCATGGGCATAATGCTGTTATTGTAGTACCTGGGGCGGCCGAATTTAAGCAAATGCGGGCGCTTCTACAGCTTTTTTCCAAAAGAAAATCTAACCCAGAGACACCTGTATGGGAGCAAGATTGGATTGGTTTGCCTCCTTATCTTTCACGCAGGCCTGATGCGAATGCTTGGAGTGAGCGGTGGGCTGCACTATATGGGATGACCTACGGTAGTAAGCCTTGTGGCGTGCTTATGACTGCTGACAATTTGCTGCCCCATTGGCCTAGTGTTGATGTTCTTCGAGAAAACTGGGTTACCTTGTCAAAAGGCGAGGAGATGTCTCCGGATATCCTCCTTGATCAACTTGTTTCTTGGGGCTATGTGCGCCGCAAGTTGGTTTCTGAACCGGGCGATATGGCTATGCGAGGAGACATCCTTGATATACATGCTCCAGGCTATTCGCAGCCACTTCGTTTAGAGTTTTTTGGAGATATGCTGGAGGAAATTCGTCTTTTTGATTCAGCGACACAGCGCTCAAAGGCAGATTTGGCGGAAGTTGTGTTACTGCCTGTCTCTCCAGGTGTCACTACAGATTCTTATGCAGACGACGCTCGTGTGGTTTGGAGTAAACTGCGTAAGACCGGTGAAATCTCTGCTACAGAAGAGCACTCTCTGATAGATCGTCTTGAAAATAATGACGGGTTCGTGTGGCCAGGTATATATTACGCGAATCCTGTAGGTGTAGAGACCTATTTCCCTAAAAAATCGGTGTTTTTACTGTCCTCTGGTGGAGCTTTGCGGGCGCGATTAGAGGATCAGGGGCAGGCTTGGCGTGACTACGTTGACGAAGAAGCCCGGCAAAAAGGTGTTCGTTGGCCTTTTAGGTTTTTCTGTCGTACTTATGACACGGCTCGACAGGTTTGGCGAGAAAATCGTCAGATCGTATTTGAAGAACTTACTATAGGTAGTGAGCGGAACGGCATTGATCTGTCTGAGACGCCTTATAGTGATTTTACAGATCTGTTCTGGAAGCCAGATGCAACGCGTCGCCCGTGGTCTGCACTTATGGGTGGTTTAAAAGAATGGGGACGATCTTCTTTTCAAACCATTCTGAGCTTTAGGACTGAACGATCGCGTAAAAAGTTTTTGTCTCTTGCAGAACAAGAGCAGTTGCCGCTCAATCTTGATTACTCTCCCACAAAGCGTGGTTTGTTCGCTGTCGTTTCTCCTTTGCGTAAGGGGATGGAGCTTGGGTGGAGCCAGACTCGTATTTTGGGTGAGGAAGTTCTTCAACCCGAGCCACCAAAGGTTCATGCTGGTCACGATAAGGCATTTAAAGGCTTGGAGCGGTATGAAGACCTCAATGAAGGGGACTTGTTGGTCCATCGTGATTATGGTCTAGCTCAGTTTGGCGGATTGCACTCCATGAAGTTGGGAGATGCTTCCAATGACTATTTGCTGCTTTTCTTTTCTGGTGACGATAAACTGTATCTTCCTGTGGATCGGCTTAATTTGGTTCAGCGTTTCAAAGGGCCTGAGGGAGCTAAACAGCCATCTTTGGACAAATTGGGTGGCACACGATGGGCTAAGACCACTGCTCGTGTGCGAAAGGCTATTGAAAAAATAGCTCATGATCTTGTAGAAATGTATGCTTTTCGGCGAATTGCCAAGGGGTTCAGTTACGGACCTCTGGATGACATGTATTCCGAATTTGAGGCTACTTTCGGTTTTGAGGAGACGCCTGATCAAGATAAAGCAGTGAAGGATGTTTTCCGTGACATGGAAAAGCCAGAGCCTATGGATCGACTAGTCTGTGGGGATGTTGGCTTTGGTAAAACAGAAGTTGCCTTACGTGCTGCCTTTAGAGCTGCCTTGGAAGGACTTCAAACTGCGTTGCTTTGTCCCACAACAGTGTTAGCTGAGCAGCATTACCAAACTTTTCAAAAGCGCATGGAAGGTTTTCCTGTGCGCATTGGTTTGCTGAGCCGATTTGTTACCCGGAAACGTCAGAAGACTATTCTTGAGGCTGCCGCTCGAGGAGAAATAGATATATTGATTGGTACTCATCGCATCTTATCTAAAGATGTTGAGTTGCCTAACCTTGGTTTATTGATACTGGATGAAGAACAACGTTTCGGTGTTAAACATAAAGAAAAGCTTAAGCAGTTTAGGCAAAATATTGATGTTTTGACTCTGACAGCTACACCCATTCCACGCACCTTGCAGTTGTCTTTGTCCGGCATCCGTGGGCTCTCCGTTATTGAAACGCCGCCTGAAGATCGCAAGCCCGTGGAAACTGCCATCGCCGAAAGAGATGATTTGGAACTTAAGGCTATTCTACGTCGTGAATTAGATCGTGGTGGACAGGTTTATTGGGTATATAACCGCGTGAATGGTTTGGAGAGGGTTGCCGAATATGTGCGGAGACTTGCACCTGATGCCAAAGTGGGGATGGCTCATGGTAAGATGACCGAAAAGGTTCTTGAAGAAACTATGCGCGGTTTTTGGCATGGGGAACTGGATGTGCTCGTCTGTACTTCTATAGTCGAATCGGGTTTAGATTTCCCTAATGCGAATACTTTGATTGTGGACCAAGCTCAGCTTTTTGGTTTAGGGCAACTTTATCAGCTTCGTGGTCGAGTTGGGCGTTCAGATCGACAGGCGTACGCATATTTTGTAGTGCCGCATATAGATGATATTTCAGAAATTGTTCGCAAACGCTTGCGCATCATTCTGGACATGGATTATTTGGGTGCAGGATTTAAGATCGCAATGGAGGATTTGCGTCTTCGTGGTGCAGGGAATATTCTTGGTGAGGCGCAGTCCGGACAAATCGCTAAAATTGGTTTGGATCTTTTTCTCGAAATGCTCGAAGAAGAAGTGCGGAGAGTACGAGGCGAAGAGGCCTTGCGTGCATCTGAGCCAGAATTGAATTTTGTTTTCGAAGCACACATCCCTGGCGGTTTCATTCCTGATGCAAAAGAACGTCTGAGGTTTTATAAATTACTTTCAGCTGCTAAAGACGAGCTTTCTTTGCGTGAGCTAGAGGCCGAGATTAAGGATCGCTTCGGGCATTTGCCAGAGGAATTGGAGACCTTCTTGGGTGTTTTGCGTATAAAGCAAAGTCTTTCACTTCTTCAGGTAGATAGGGCGGAACTTTATCCTGGACGTGTGGTGATTTCTTGGGGAGACAATGTGATGCCTGTTAAGCCGGAACGCCTCATCGGTTGGGTTAATGATCGGGCGGACTATGCAAAAGTCTTACCGCCAGCAAAGTTGGAATTGCGTTTCAAGGATCCGGAATCCATGCGATTGGCTTTAGAGAACACTGCAGAAGAGTTGAGCATGCTTCTTGAGTCTGCAAACACAAAACTGCAGTAATAAAGATGTGAGTGTTGTGATGTTGCGCAAGGTTTTAATATTGGTTGCTATTCTTCTTGTTTTTGGCTGTTCAAATGAAGCTGATGACATGGGTATCATTGCTCGAGTGAATGGTGACCCAATTTATCTTTCTCAGTTAGAATTTCAGCATGATCAGTTTCAGGCAGACACAGCAGGTACGTACGTACCAAGTGTGGAGAAGCTAAGGGGTGAGTATGGTGATATCCTAACTGATCTTATTGTTCAGGAGTTAGTATTACAAGAGTTGGCGAAACGAGAATTGCCTGTGACTGAGCATGAGTTACTCAAAGCAGAAGAGGTAGTAAGGGCCGACTATCCTGAGGGCGCCTTCGATCAGATGCTAGTTGAGGAATATATTGACCTTAAAGCTTGGCGCAAACAGCTCAAGAATCATTTGGGTATGAAAAAATTCTTCCAGCAAGTGCTTAGGCCAAAGATCAAGATTGATTACAAAGAAGCGCAGCAATATTACCGTGAACATATCTCCGATTTTTATTTGCCAGAAAGTTTGCGCATTCTTGTAGTTCGGGGGCCAAGTCGAGAATTAGTTGGTAGGGCTGTTGAAAAATATATGGAAGAGCATGACTCGGGAAATCTTGCAACAGCCTTTGGCGAAGTTGAAGCCCGCGAGGTTGTTGTACGGGAGGGCCGACTGTCCGCTGCTTGGAAGAATGCCATTTCAGGTCTTGAGCCAGGGCAATCCAGTGGTGTGTTGACCGATCGTTTTGGTTTTGAAGCTCTCGTGTTGTTGGAACGGAGTCCGGCTAAAGTGTTGGCTCCAGCACAGGCGTATCCTCTAGTGGAGAAGGCGCTTTTGGAAATTAAATTGCGTGACGCTTTCGAAACGTGGTTGGCAGAAAGTGTGATAATTGCAAAGATTTCAGTCAGCAGTCACCTCTTGACAGAAGCTGCAGAGAATGTGGCGTCGCCGATTGCCGATGATGCTGATAGCAAAACGATGAAAGACGTTAACTTAAATGCGACTGATAGCTAAGTCGGCGCGTTCGTTGCATAGTTTTTACAAACAGACTAGAATCCGTCAAAAATAGATCGTTAAGCGCTCTCATGGGAGCGCGTTTAAGGAGTAATGCGTGTTCCGAAATATGACTTTGACTGTGTGGGCATTGGTCTTGCTTATGCCTATGACAGCCATGGCCGAAGAAGTGGTGTTTGATAGAATCGTTGCTAAGATTAACGATGAAATCATCACTCAGTACGACCTGGAAGAAGAAATGAAGCCCATCTATGCTCAGATCGGGAATCGTCAACTGAACGATAGAGAGAAAGACCAGTTGGCCAAGCTGCGCAAGCAGACATTGGAGCGCATGGTAAACGATGCTCTTTTAGCTCAGGAAATTGAGAAGTACGGAGTCGTTGTTTCTGATGACGTGATTGACAAGGAAATAGAAAAGGTAAAAGAAGAACGTGGGCTTACGGATGATGAGTTTCTTGAAATGCTCAAGAAAGATGGGGTGAACCTGTCTGAGTTTCGTCAGAAACTCAAGTTGATCATCGAGAAGCAAGAGCTTCTTGGATACATGGTACATAGTAAGGTTTTGGTAACTGATAGCGAGATTGAGGCTGAGTATAAGGCCCGTCGTGATGACTATGTGTTGGAGAAGCTGGTATCGTTGGCGATCATTATGCTTCCGTCTGATGTTGCTCCTCTTGAGGTGAAAAAGCGTATAGAAGATGGCGAGATGACTTTTGCCGAAGCCGCTGCCAAATATAGCATTGGACCGAATAAGGATGAAGGTGGTTCTATCGGTGAGGTTGAATGGGGGGATTTGGCTGACGACTGGAAGGATTCCATCGAAGGTGTTTCCGAGGGAGGAGTCTCTTCTCCTGTTACAGTTCAAGGCAAAGAGTCTCTTCTCTCGCCTGTTAAAATCGTCGAAGATCGTCTGGTCCCTCTGGAAGAAGTGCGAGATGATCTGTTTAAACAGTTGACCGAAGAGAAGCGTAATAAGATTTTCGAAGAGTATTTTGATAAGTTGAAGCAGAGTTCGGTTATCGAGTACATGGACTAGTATATATGGAAATGGAGACATTCATGAATTTTCAGGAAATGGGTGATGCTCTTCGGAAAGAGCGTGAACGGAAAGGGTTAACTATTGAATTGGTTATGGAAGCGACCAAGATAAGCCGAACTAATATTGTTGCCATGGAAAGTGGCGACAAGGCGGCCTTACCCCATCCTGTTTATGCCAAAGGTTTCGTGAAAAGTTATGCGCGTTATCTTGGTTTAGATTCTGATGAAATGGCTATGGTCGTGGATCGTGAGTATCAAGATGAGGCTGATGGACCTGAAGAAAAAATTTATGAAGTATCTCCTGCGGCTGAAAAAGCTTTTCAGGAGGGAGATTCTCCTGAAGTTAAGCGACGTTCCATTTGGCCTTTGGTGCTCGTACTTGTTGTACTTGTCGGTGTAGTCGTCTTGTTGGTGATGAATTTTAAGGCCAAGAATGACAATGAGATTGCATCAAGTGCACCTGCTATAGAGCAGGTTGATGAAGTTGATGTGCCTGATTCGCCTATAGCAGAGAATGAAGCTTATGAAGTTGAATCTTCTCAAGAAGATGCGCAGGTTGATTCGGTTGTAGAAGGTACGACTGTGAAGGACGGGGAGGTTGTTGAAGATGAGGTGTCTCAAGTAGAAGACTCAGCCGAGTCAGAGATGCCTCAGGCAGCTTCTGAGGTAGAAATTGAATCGGCTGCAGGTTCTCAGTCTGAGTCTCAGCCTGAACTCTCAGCGATTACTCCTGATGAATCAACGCCTGAAGTGACAAGGCAAGAAAAGCAGAAGTATGATCATATGCTGGTCATTCGTGCAACTACTGAAAAGGGATGCTGGATTGGCGTGTGGCGCGGAGATGAAACCAAGATGGCGCGAGATTTCGTGCTCAAGCAGGGTGAGCCTTTACGTCTTATGTTTAATAGCCCTCGTCGTATTCGCATTGGCAATGTTGCAGGTGTAACCGTAACGTACAATGGTACCCCATACGCATTGGATAATACTCAGGGTAACATTCAGACTCTCCGGTTTGGCATGGAGTAGGGCTCTCATTTTAATAATATGTTGGAGGTGGCATGAATGCCACGGAAAAGGCCCTTGTATTAAAGGTCGGGCGTTTTCGCGAGGCGGATGTTTGGGTTCGCCTTCTTACTCCTACTAGAGGCGTGTTCAACGCCTTTGCTTTTGGTGGCAGTCGCAGTCGTCGTCGCTTCGTTGGCTGTCTTGATCCTCTCAGCCACGTCCTTTTCACAATTGGTACTAGCAAACGAGGCGATTATACGGTCCTTGAAGAAGGGGCATTGCTTCATAATTTTCCTGAAATTCGAAAGGATTCCCTTCGCACTGGTATTGCTGTCAATTGCGTCAAGTTTGTTGAAGCTGTGGAAGTGGAACCGTCGGATAGTGCTCCCGCTTACGAACTTTTGCTAGAGACATTAATGATGCTGGAATTGGGGGGTGGCAGTACAGACTTCGTCCCATGGCTTTTCAGGGCTAAGCTAGCTTTTGATATGGGGTTTACACCGGACTTTTTAGTGTGTGGGGCATGTGGCATGCCAGTGGGCATGGAAAACGGGTATCAATTTGGTGTCGAAAAGGGGCAGGTTGCCTGTGCCTCTTGTCTTTCGGTCGGGAAACCGTTACAGGGTCTTGCTCGACCAATTTCTACTGGCGTGTTGCGTTCACTCGATTGGATTCAGCAAAGTCGGCCCTCAGATTGGGCCAAAGTTGCCATGGACGCGGAGGTGCGCCGGCAAACCAGCCAGTTGGTCGAACTGTTCGTTGCCTATCACCTGGGTTTGTCCTGGGATAATGGTATGTATAAAAAGGTATGAGTTGGAGAAGCTGATGAATTTTCAGAATGTTATTTTAACACTTCAGGATTTTTGGTCCAAATACGGCTGCGCTGTTGTGCAGCCTATGGACATTGAGTGTGGTGCGGGTACTTTCAATCCGTCAACCTTTTTCCGTGTGATCGGTCCCGAGCCGTGGAAGACAGCTTACGTGGAACCATCCCGACGTCCTACTGATGGTCGGTACGGTGAAAATCCAAATCGCTTGCAGCATTACTACCAGTTCCAGGTTATCCTGAAGCCGTCTCCGGACAATATCCAGGAACTCTACCTAGAATCATTGTCTGCACTTGGTATTGATGCCAAGGCTCATGACATTCGTTTTGTTGAGGATGACTGGGAATCTCCGACTCTTGGAGCATGGGGGCTTGGTTGGGAAGTATGGCTCAACGGTATGGAAGTAACCCAGTTTACCTACTTTCAGCAGGTTGGTGGCATCGATCTCAAGCCTGTGTCCGTGGAAATCACTTACGGACTTGAGCGCATCTGCATGTACTTGCAGGAGAAGGAGTCTGTCTACGATTTGAAGTGGAATGACGAGATCACCTACGGTAATGTCTTCCATCAGAACGAAGTGGAGATGTCCAAGTACAACTTTGAGCTTTCCAACGCAGATATGCTGTTTGACCTCTTCAACAAATATGAGGCCGAATGCCTTAATCTCTGTGAAGAAGGTTTGCCCTGGCCTGCATACGACTGCTGCCTGAAGTGCTCCCATTCTTTCAACATGCTGGATGCCCGCGGTGCCATTTCCATCACCGAGCGCGCTACATATATTGGTCGTGTCCGTAATTTGGCGTCCAAGATCGCCCGTCTCTACGCAGATCAGCGTGAGGAAATGGGCTACCCCATGTTGAAGAAATAGGCTTACCACGCGAATTTACAATAAAAGAGTATTAAAATGGCCGAATTCATACTGGAAATCGGAACCGAGGAAATGCCTGCTCGCTTTGTGCCGAAGCTGGCTGCGGAACTTAAAGAGACCTTTGCCAAGTTGCTGGATGAAGCCATGGTGGAGAATGGTGGAGTGGCCACTTATGCCACGCCACGTCGCATCACCGCGCATGTAGCCACCATTGCTGACACACAGCGTCAGGAAGAGGAGACCGTCACAGGCCCGCCTACTCGCATTGCCTATGATGAAGAGGGCAACTTGACCAAAGCTGGCGCTGGTTTTGCGAAGACCCAGGGTGTCGATGAAGCCGATCTGTTTAAGATGGACACCGGTAAAGGGGAATACTTGGCAGCTAGGAAGGTTGTCGGTGGTGGCAAGACTTTTGAGATTCTCCCGGAAATTTGCCTCAAGGCTATTTCCGTTCTTTCCTTCCCTAAGAAGATGCGCTGGGGCAATTATGACTACGCCTTCGGTCGTCCGCTACGTTGGCTGCTGGCATTGCTGGATGCCGATGTCGTGGAATTCTCCATTGAGAACATGACTGCAGGGCGCACTACCCGTGGCCATCGCGTTATGGGACATGGTCCGCATACCGTCAATTCTACTGCTGATTATTTTTCTATCATTGAGAATGACTGCAACGTTGTCATTGACCCTGAGGTTCGCAAGCAGACCATCGTGGAAGAGGGCAACCGCCTCGCCAAAGAATTGGGGGGCGAAATTGTCTGGACTAACGGTTTGCTGGAAGAAGTCGCCAACCTTGTTGAATTTCCCATGCCGATCATCGGTGATATCGATGACCTCTATCTTGAACTGCCTCGTGAGGTTCTGCTGACCTCCATGCAGTCTCATCAGAAGTCCTTTGGTGTGCAGGGACCTGATGGCAAACTTATGCCGCACTTCTTGACAACCCTCAATTTGGAACCCACTGATGTGGCTCTGGTTAAGAAAGGGTGGGAGCGAGTGCTTAAGGCTCGCCTTGAGGATGCACGCTTCTTCTGGGAAGCTGATACTAAGGTTAAATTCCAGACTTGGCTCGATAAGCTCGAAAATGTGGTCTTCCTTGGTCCATTGGGCTCAGTGGGCGACAAGGCCCGTCGTATTGAGATCCTGTGTGGCAAGCTTGCTGAAAAGCTGGGTGAATCCAAGTCTATTTTGCCTGGCGAGATTGAAAAGTACGCCGAGGCCGGACGTCTTTCTAAGGCGGATCTCGTTTCCGAGATGGTTATCGAGTTTGATTCCTTGCAAGGTAAGATGGGTGGTATTTACGCTGAACGCGCTGGAAAGAGTGAGATTGTTTCGCGCGGTATCTACGAACAGTACCTGCCTGCTGGTCCAGAGACTCCGGTGCCGTCCAGTCTTTCTGGTGCACTTGTATCCATGGCCGATAAGGTCGACACAATGGCTGGATGCTTTGGTCTGGGTAAAAAGCCTACCGGAGCCAACGATCCATATGCGCTCCGCCGCTGTGCTCTTGGTATCGCCCGTATCATCATGGAACATGAGCTGGATATCGACCTGAAGGTTTTTATCAAGGCCGCCCAAGACGCATACAGCAAAGATATCAAGTGGAAGGTTGAGCAGGATGAATCTTTCGTCAACCTGTTGGATTTCTTTGGGCAACGTCTCCGTGCCTACTTCACAGGCATGGGCTTTGACACCCGTGCTGTTGATGCAGCTCTGAGTGCAGACTTCAATGATATTCGTACCCTCAAAGTTCGCCTTGAAGCGTTGTCCGATTTCACTAAAGAAGAGGATTTTGAACAGGCCGTACTGACTTTTAAACGTGCTGCCAACATCATTCGCAAGCAGGGCGATGAGGCAGGTCAGGAGCTGTCAGGGGCCTATTCTCCTGAGCTTTTCGAGGGAGATGCTGAAGCCGCGTTTGGTACAAAGTTGGAGGAGATGGCTCCTCGTTTTGACGATCTGTGGGAGAGCAATGATTTTGCCGGCCTGATGGGGCTCCTGCGCGAACTTCGTCCAACCGTAGATGCTTTTTTCGATAATGTTATGGTCATGTGCGATGACGTGGATGTCCGTTTGAATCGATTGAATCTGCTTAAGGCTCTGGTAGATAAGCTGGGCCGTCTTGCCGATTTCAATGCGTTGCAAGTTTAGGTTTCGTCTAGAAAATGCTTGACATCGGAGGGAGAGTCCATATAAAAGGCACTCCCTTTGGGAAGAATCGCAAGCAATAGCTTTTTAATAGATAATAAATTTGATCAGGAGAAATTACCTTGGCTAATCACAAATCCGCCCTGAAAAGGCATCGTCAGAGCTTGAAGCGTCGCGCCCGCAACCGTATTTCCAAGACCCGCATCAAGAACACCGTTAAGGCTGTTCGTGTTGCTATCGAGGAAAATGATATTGCAAAGGCCAATGAGGCCCTTAAGGTTGCTACCTCTATCCTGGACCAGGCTGCCCGTAAGAAGGTCATTCACGCCTCCCAGGCTAAGCGCCGCATCTCTCGCCTTCAGACTGCCATCAACAAAATCGAAGCTTAGTTTCGATTAGGTCGCTACAGTCTTTTGTAGCCCGCTACGCATTTGCGTAGCGGGCTTTTTCCGTTGCAGTTTTATACTCTTAGTGAATTCAATCATATTTCAATGGTGTCAAAATATTAAGGAGTATTATGTCCGATTCAGCATAGTTTTTCTGTGCTACTTGGGGCTCCATCTAGCTAACTTTAAGGAGTGACATGATGAAACATTTGGCTTTGATCTCTCTTATGTTGTTGTTGATGGTAGCAATGGCGAATGCCAGCGATGTGACGTGTAAGTCATCTTATGGCGACGGCAAAGTTGTTTACAAGGTGGCCACAGGCAGCCCCGGAGAACTTGGCCTACTGAAAGTCTTGGCTGAAGCCTTTAACGCCAAGCATGGGACCACCATGTGTTGGGTGAAGGCCGGATCAGGTAAATCTCTCAAACTTCTCAAAGCTGGGCAGGTTGATGCTTGTATGGTGCATGCTCCTGCCGCAGAGAAGCTGGCTGTGAAAGATGGTTGGGCTGTTGGACGAACTTTGATTGGTTCAAATGAATTTTATATTGTTGGTCCTAAGAATGATCCCGCAGGCATCTCCAAGGCCAAGACTGCTGCTGATGCCTATGCCCGTATTGCCAAAGCTAAGCATCCTTTTATGTCTCGTGGTGATAATTCTGGAACCAATAAGAAGGAACTTGCTATTTGGGGTAAGGCTGGCATCATACCTTCAGGTGATTGGTATATCATCACCAAGGCATTTATGATGGCTACTTTGAAGCAAGCGAATGAAATAAATGGTTATTTTATGACCGATAGCAGCACTTGGGTTGCCGGTAAGAAAGAGATGGGTAATCTGAAAGTGTTGTTTCGTGGAGATCCGTTCCTCATCAATACATACCACGCTCTCGCTATGCCTAATGGGGCGCCGAATCATGAACTTGCTATGAAGTTTATTAACTTCCTCGGATCGAAAGATGGTCAAGCAATCATCGAAAATTATGGAAAAGATTTGTATGGTGAAGGTATGTATAACGATGCCGAGTACGCCAAACAATATGATCACTAGTTTGATTTGATAGAGAAGAAAAAGGGGAGCATCATGCTCCCCTTTTTTATGAATAACGTTAAGCAGGCTCATATTATTACTTTAGCGGCCTTCATTGGCGATCTCTTCTAATTCAGCCATGTTCAAGATCGTGATTTCTTTGCCGTTGATTTCAATAATTTCTTGTTCGCTGAATTTTTTAAATATACGTGAAAGGGTTTCCTGAATAGTTCCGAGGTAGAAGGCTATTTGGCCTTTGGGGAGATCTAGTTTGAAAGTATCAGATTCTTGTGAAGAGCGGAGTAAGAGTAAATAAGAGGCCACTCTAGAGGGAGCCTCTTTGAGGCTGAGGTCATCAATCTTATTTACAAGAATTCTAAGCTTCTGGGCAAGCATTGCCATCATTTTCATGGCGAGATCTGGGTCTTCTTTGATCATGTTCTCAAATTCTCTGCGAGGGAAGAACAGGGCTTCACATTTCTCGATGGCCTGACCGTGGGCAGGGAAGGTGCCTCCTTCAAACACAGGAACCTCACCAAAGGCTTCACCTGGACCAAAGACGTGTAGAATTTGCTCTTTGCCAGAAGGAGATGTTCGGAAAATTTTCACGCGTCCTTTTATAGGAGCAAAAAAACCATTTGCGGGGACATCTGCTTCAAAAAGAATCTGTCCCTTGTCATACTTTTTTATAATGGATATTTCTGCAAGCTTGTTGAATTTCTCTTGAGGCAAACCCTCGAAAAACATTACGGATTTAACGGCGTCCAGTTTGTCCATTTCAAAAAAGTCTCCTGATTTTGTGATGTGATTTGCATAAGTTGACCTAAGTCATGGTTCCCGTCAAAAAAAATCTCCATATTGAGGGCGAAGGAAACGAGAAATGAAGCGATCCATTCTGGCTATACCCATCTTCGCGTTGTTGCTTTTGGGAGCGCATGCTCTTCGGCAAGGCGACTTCGGACTGACTGCAGCCTTCGCGCTCATGATCGGATTGATATTCACCCGCCAGGCTTGGGTCAGGTTGATCCTCATAGCGACATTGTTGTGGGGCGGATGTATATGGGCTGATACAACCGTGGAGTTTATTCGTTTCAGGCAGGCTTTGGATATGCCTTGGAAGCGTCTGGCGTACATAATGGGCGGACTTATCGTTTTTGATGCCTTGGCGATTTGGGCTCTGCTCGGCCAAACCTGCCGTGAGTTCTTTGACAGGAATGAAATACAAGCGACAACCCGAGCTGTCATGTTCATATTGGTGGTGTTTGGTCTCACCGTGGCCCGGTCTAAGGTTTCGTTCCCCATCTTGTTGGCGGACAGATATTTTCCTGGCTGGGGCTGGTTGGAAATCATGCTCCTTGGCTTCTATGCACAGTGGATCGGCGGCAAGATGTTGCCCCCTAAGGGACACCGAGTCTGCCGTCCTCGTCTCTGGGCAATGTTCTCCGCAGTTTTTTTTGGGCAGTTGGCATTGGGCTTGATGGGCATGAACGAGATGCTTATGACCGGTAACCTCCACTTGCCTGTACCTGCGCTTATCGCTGCCGGTCCGGTTTTTCGGGGAGAGGGCTTCTTTATGATCATCCTCTTCTCCGTAACTTTGTTACTGGTAGGACCTGCATGGTGCAGTCATCTGTGCTACATTGGAGCATGGGATGATGTCATGAGTCGTTTGGGGCCGCGCCCAGCTCATAATGCGCTGCTCAGCCGGTTGAGTGTGGCAAGTCGTATGATCACGCTGATTCTATGTATCGGTGCCGCATTACAGATGCGGTCCATGGGCATTCCGGGCGTGACCGCAGTGAGCTACGCTGCTGTGTTCGGATTGATTGGCGTCGGTATAATGGTCTTCATCTCCCGCAAGGCGGGCATGATGACCCACTGTACGGCCTTCTGCCCTATGGGGTTGGTCGCAAACGTGTTTGGCAAGATTTCTCCGTGGCGAATTCGTGTGGGCAGCGACTGTACTAAGTGCGGAGCATGCTTCACTAGGTGTCGCTACAACGCGTTGGACGAAAGCAGGGTGAAACTGGGTAAGCCCGCCATCTCTTGCACCATGTGTGGCGATTGTGTGTCCGCGTGTGTGCATAAGCAGATCAGCTATCGTCTCCCCGGCCTTTCTGCTGAAAATGCCCGAACTTTGTTCATTGTAATTGTTGTGAGTCTCCACGCTATTTTCCTTGGTGTGGCACGAATATAATTTTATTGAGAAAACCAGAGAGAGGTATACATTATGGCTCTGAGAAAAATGATCACCATCGACGAAGATTTGTGTAACGGTTGCGGTGAATGCGTTCCCTCTTGTGAGGAAGGCGCTCTGGCCATTGTGGATGGCAAGGCAAAGCTCGTGAAGGAAATCTATTGTGACGGTCTGGGCGCATGTCTGGGAGATTGCCCTACTGGTGCGCTCAAGGTGGAAGTCCGCGATGCAGAGGATTTTGACCCCGAAGCTGTTGCCGAACACCTGAAGTCGCAGGGCCGTGCGGTCCCCGATCACATGCCTAGCCCCGAGAGCTTGCGTCTGGATAAGCCTGCGGGCGGCCCTAAGCCTATGGGCGGTTGCCCCGGCTCAGCCGTGCAGTCCTTGAGTCCCTGTGGTCAGGCTAATATCCCTGCAGCACAGGCTCCGGCAGCCGGTTCAGCTCTGAGTCACTGGCCTGTACAGCTGCGCCTTGTGCCTCCGGCAGCACCGTTCCTTAAAGAGGCTGATCTGCTGCTGACTGCTGACTGTGTGCCTGTTGCCTGTCCTGATTACCACTCCAAGTTCCTGGCTGGCCGTGTGGTCTTGATGGGGTGCCCCAAGTTCGACAACCAGATGGAGTACGTTGAGAAGTTGGCTGCAATCATCGGTGAGAATGACTTAAAGTCTATCACTGTGCTGGAAATGGAAGTGCCGTGCTGCTCTTCTATGAGTACTATTCTCGGTGAAGCTGTGAAGCGTGCAGGAAAGGCTCCTTCAACCACCCGTGTGACAATTTCCCGTACTGGCGGCGTCCTAGAGATGGTTCCGCTGAATTTCTAGCCAAGGAGGCTGGACATGAAGAAGATAGAACTGTTTGAAGAACATGGTTTCAAGGATTTGACCTTTTCCAACTATTTGGTTCATGAATCGGAGTTCATGAAGGTGATCAACTTCAACTTCAAGGCAGGACAGCAACTGCCAGTTCACTCCCATGATTTGGAAGGGGAGCTGACCTTGACTATCCTGGAAGGTGAGGGCGAATTCCTCGGCGCAGATGGTGTGTCCATGCCTGCCCATATCGGTGATGTATTGGTGTCCGAGATTGCGGAACCGCACGGAGTCAAGGCCATCACCGACATGCGTGTGCTGGTCACTATTGCTCCTCCGATTTAAATCGATGGATAATAAACCTGCTTACTTGAAGCTATTATTCCAATCCCGCGCGTGGTATGAAACCGTGCGTCGGGATTGGATTTTTACTTTACTCAATCAAAATGTACCAAGAGATGCCAATGGAAATAGAAGAATATATCAAAACATTGCCCGAGGGGGCCTGCCGTCCTTGTGGTAAAGGGCGTTATTCTCTTATAGCCCGGACAAAGTTGGGCGATGTTTCTGCCGAGCAATTGGACGTCATTAACGGTGTGGTAAAGGAGTTTGGTCTGCCCGGCATCCGGGTGACTGGCAAGCAGAGCATCCAGTTGCTCGATATCCCGGTGAATCATTTACAGGACGTGGTTGAGCGTCTTGGTAATATCGGGGATACTTGTAAATACTTTGTGCAGGCATGTCCTGGCACCCGGGCGTGTCGATTAGGTATGCAGGATTCTTTTGCCTTTGCTGCTAAGCTAAGGGATTTTCTTAACACTTTTGATCTGCCTGCAAAGTTAAAGTCCGGTGTTGCTGGATGCTCCATGTGCTGTGCTGAGCCCTTTGTTCGGGATATTGGGTTGGTTGGCACTAAGAAAGGGTGGACCGTGGTCTTTGGCGGCAACGCCGGCAAGACCGTGCGCAAGGCTGACGTGCTGGGTGAAGGTTTGAACGAAGAAGAGGCCTTTGCTGTCATCGGTAAAGCACTTGATTTTTACCGTGAAAACGCCAAAAAGAAAGAACGCACTGCGCGATTTGTCGAGCGTGTCGGCTTCGATGCGGTATTGGAAGCCATACATGGCTCGTAATTATCTTCTCTTATAGGAGTTTCTGAAATGAGTGAGAAAGGTTCTCCCAAGGGAGCGATTCTTCAGCGTGACAAAAAGACCTACGCCATTGTCCCTCGTACACCTGTGGGGTTGGTGAATCCTGACGTTCTCGAAGCTCTGGCCCGTGTCGGCAGAAAATTTGAAGTACCAATTATGAAGATTACTTCCGGTCAGCGTATTGCTCTTGTCGGCTTAGAAGAAGAGCAGGTCGACGCTGTTTGGGAGGATCTTAAGATGGACATCGGTCCGGCTGTCGGTTTGTGTGTTCACTATGTTCAGGCCTGTCCAGGTACTGAAGTTTGTAAATTCGGTGTGCGTGATTCTCTTGGGTTTGGTTTAGAACTTGAAGAAATGTTTGTGGGCAAAGAACTGCCAGCCAAACTCAAAGTGGGAGTGTCTGGTTGTCCCATGTGTTGCGCAGAAAGTTATGTGCGTGATATTGGTCTCATCGGCAAGAAGAAAGGGTGGACCATGGTTGTGGGCGGTAATGCTTCGGGTAAGCCGCGCATTGCGGACGTACTGGCCGAAGACTTGTCTCGAGCCGAAGCCATTGAACTTGTCGGTCGGTTTATGGAATATTATAAGGATAATTCAGCCAAGCGAAGCCGGTCTTCACTGCTTCTTAAAAAGGTTGGCATTGACGCAGTTAAGGCTGCTATTCTATAAGACTCACCGAATTATTTGATCGAACGCATCGTAGGCGGTCCCGCATGAGCCGGACCGCCTACGTTTTTGATTTGTGCGACTTGGTTAGCCTGTTTTCTCGTGGTATTGCACTGATTTTGAAAGACGGGTACAACTCTTGAGGTTGCGCATTCTCATTTCTAAGGAGAGCACCATTGCGGATCATAATTATCGGCGCCGGCGAGGTCGGCTATCACGTAGCACAGCGACTTGCTGTTGAGAATAAAGAAGTAGTGGTTATCGACAAGAGTTCTGAGGCGCTCAGGAAGTTGGCTGAAGCTTCTGATGTGCAGACAATCCAAGGTTCTGGCAGTAGCCCTGAGATCTTGGAGCAAGCTGGTATTTCAAAGGCGGACATATTTCTAGCAGTCACTGACAGCGACGAGATCAATCTTATCGCTTGTTTTTTTGCTAATATGCTTGCAGGACCGGAAGTCACAAAACTCGCCCGGGTTCGAAGCGGTATGTATACTAGCTACAAGCACCTGCTAATGGATGAAGGGGCTGGCATTACCAAGATCATCAATCCTGATGAAGAAGTCGTAAACTCTGTGTTGCGCCTGATGAGTGTTCCTGGCGCTGTCGAAATCAACGAATTTGCCGAAGGAAAGATACGTCTGATTGGAATCAATCTTCCTGACGATAGCCCGGTCATGGGCACTAAGCTTCTTCACCTGCGTGAAAAGATTGGCGACGAACTCGGTATCGTAATCGCAGCACTGGTGCGTGACGGAGAACTCATTATTCCCAGCGGTCTTGATGAGATTAAGCCAGGCGATGTGGTTTATTTTGTGTGCGATATCCGTGACCAGGAGGAGATTGTAAAGCGGCTTGGCATCGATGTTGAGCCTGTACGTGAGGTCATGATTATCGGCGGTGGTAATATTGGCTACAAGCTCGCCAAGGCTTTAGATAACAAGTATTATCATACCCGTTTGCTGGAGAATCGGCAGAAGCGGTGTGAGTTCCTTTCTGAACGCTTGGATCGACCTATCGTTTTGATGGGTGATTCTACCGATCAGGAAATTCTTCGGGAGGAGAATATTCAGGATATGGATATGGTTATCTCTGTTACTGGCGACGAGGAAACCAACATCCTGACCTGTTTGCTTGCCAAATCCCTTGGGGCAAAGCGTACTGTAACTCGAGTCAATAATTTTGGATATATGCCTCTTATCGA
Source organism: Pseudodesulfovibrio sp. zrk46 (assembly GCF_012516435.1). Classification (NCBI taxonomy): domain Bacteria; kingdom Pseudomonadati; phylum Thermodesulfobacteriota; class Desulfovibrionia; order Desulfovibrionales; family Desulfovibrionaceae; genus Pseudodesulfovibrio; species Pseudodesulfovibrio sp. zrk46. The sequence goes on along the minus strand of NZ_CP051216.1, from coordinate 3,514,812 downwards.
GCCTATAGGTATTGATTATGTGGTTTGTCCTCGTCAATCTGCAATTAACTCGTTGCTTCATTTTATTCGACGAGGAAAAATCATTTCTTCTGTGAATATCCGAGGAGAAGAAGCAGAAGCTTTAGAAGCCGTTGCGCATGATGGATCTCCCATTGTTGGTAAGGCTGTCAAAGATATCAATTTCCCTCGTGGGTGTCTGATCCTTTGCTTCCAGCGTAAGGATGAGGTTGTTATTCCTCGAGGTGATACTGTGGTAGAGCCAGAGGATCGTCTTATTATTATTTCGACTCGGCAGAACATTCCTAAAGTGGAAAAAGTGCTGACCACGACAGTGGAGTTCTTCTAGATGCGTTGGAAATACGTCCTTCACGTCATTGGCGCATTGATCGCATGTGTGGGGATGACCATGGTTCTTCCGTTGGCGTGGGCCTTTTATTACAAAGATGGAACCGCAACTCCTCTTGCTTTGTCGATGGCTATTACTATCGCTATCGGCGTACTGTTGTTTTTTGCTTTTCGCGACCCAGAGGCATCCAAGTCATCCTCTGTTATGACCCATCGTGAGGGGATGGCTATTGTTGCTCTTGGCTGGTTTGCAGCAGGGGCTTTTGGTGGGTTGCCTTTTTATCTTGGTGGGACTTTTGAATCTGTTGTTGACTGTGTATTTGAATCCCTATCAGGCTTCAGTACGACAGGGTCGTCTGTCCTGTCCGATATTGAGGCTGTGCCTCGTAGCATCCTGTTTTGGCGGAGCTTGACACACTGGCTTGGTGGTATGGGTATTATCGTGCTTTCTCTCGCGATTCTGCCATTCCTCGGTGTTGGCGGTATGCAGTTGTACAAAGCGGAAGTGCCTGGTCCTGTGCCTGATAAGCTTAAGCCCCGTATCAAAGATACGGCCATGACGCTCTGGAAGGTTTATGTCTTATTTAGTGTGATTGAAACTATTCTGCTCATGCTCGGCGGTATGGATTTCTTTGATGCCACTTGTCACACTTTTGGAACAATGGCGACTGGCGGCTTTTCAACCAAGAATACTTCTGTTGCCGCATTCAATAGTGCTTATATCGACTATGTCATTACTGTGTTTATGTTCATCGCGGGTGTAAACTTTTCCCTGCACTATTTGCTTCTCAAGTGGCGTCCCAGTGTCATGTGGAAAGACCCAGAATTCCGAGTCTTTACAGTAATGACTTTAGTGTTTGTAAGTATACTGACTATTTCTGTATACTCTGCTGGTAATTACGATAGTATTTCTGAAGCTGTGCGTTACACTTCATTTCAAGTGGCCGCTATTTTGACTACTACGGGTTTTGCCACTGCAGACTATGAATTGTGGCCTGGTATTACCCAAGCTATCCTGTTGTTTTGCATGTTCGTGGGAGGGTGTGCCGGTTCGACTGGAGGCGGCATGAAGGTCATGCGAATAATGGTCTTATGCAAGCATTCCTACAAGGAGCTTTTCCGTCTGATTCATCCCCGTTCAGTCAATCGGGTTAAGATGGGCAAGACTGTTGTTCAAGACGATGTCATTACTGGTGTCTTTGGCTTCTTTATTTTGTGGATAGGATTATTCGTGTTGGCAGCCTTTATTGTGGCAGCAACAGGAGTGGATGTTGTTACTTCATTTGCTGCATCTCTTGCATGTATAGGTAACATTGGTCCTGGTATTGGTGGGGTTGGTCCGACAGACAATTTTGCTTGGCTGCCGGATACCGCTAAATGGGTACTAACATTTTGTATGGTGTTAGGACGATTGGAAATCTATACGGTTATTATCCTGTTTGTGCCAGAGTTTTGGCGCAAATAGTTTTTCTAAATCAAATGAAGAGGGGCGCTCGACTTGATCGAACGCCCCTCTTTTTTTGTGATTTGAACTCTGCTTTAATATCTTTAAGGCAGAGTGTTATAATAGCTTTAAAAGAAAGCTTATTTTCTAGAGAATCAATGGCATTTACCCCAAAGCATTTTGTGGTAATGGCTTTACAAAGAGTAAACTCTAGTCGGCCCGATAATGACAACCTTTAGTTTCTCTATTTCGAAGGGCTGCCAAGGTGATGATATAGGCTGCCTGGGAACCATGAAAAAGGTCGATGATTGGCTTACTAAGTGCTGTATCGCTATAGAAATCTTGTAAGTCTTTAGTGAGCTTGCGCAAGTCGGAAAAAGCGCGGTTCAAGCGTCCTTGAGTTCGGGACACCCCAACATAGTTCCACATAGTGTTTCGGATGCGTGCCCAGTCTTGGGCGATGAGTGCGGGGTCTTCGTCATGGATATCACGACCAGGAATCCAGTCGGGTATGGAGTCGTTGAGTTTACGTCCCAACTTGGCACTCTTTGTCATACGGGATGCTATATCTTGGCCGGTGCTGTGGCCCCATAGCATACCCTCCAATAAAGAAGTTGAGGCCAGGCGATTCGCTCCGTGAACACCTGTGCAACTGCATTCGCCTGCAGCATACAGATTGTCTAGAGTGGTGCGCCCACGATTATCCACAAGTATGCCACCACAGAAGTAATGTGCGGCCGGCACGACGGGCACGAGATCCTTTTTCATATCCACACCAATCTGTTTGCATCGTTGGTAGATGGTGGGAAATCTTGTTTCAACATCTTTCTTGACACCTGACGTGTCGAGGTAGACGCAATCTTCACCTGAATGAAGCATCTCGTCCATGATAGCGCGAGTGACAATGTCACGCGGAGCTAAATCTGCACGGGGATCGTGTCGCTTCATAAAGGGGTCGCCCTTGGAATTTACTAGGACAGCTCCTTCGCCACGAACCGCTTCGGATACAAGAAATCGACGTTCACCTCGCTTGGAGCCTCCAAACATTGCTGTGGGGTGGAACTGGATGTATTCGCAGTTCATGAGCCGCGCTCCAGCACGAGATGCCATGGCTAAACCTGAACCAATGGAACCAGTTGTGTTGGTGGTGTGGAGATACACTTGTCCAATGCCACCAGTGGCTAAAACTGTGTGTTTTGCCAAAATGGTTTCCACTTTGCCAAGCTCCTCGTTAAAAACATAGGAGCCAACACATTGGTTGGATAAGCTGTACTTGAAATCTAAGTGCTTGGCGTGGTGCTGGGTTGTTAGGAGGTCGATTGCTGTCCGCTTGGTTAATACTCGGATGTTGGGGTGCGATTCTACCTCGCGAGCTAGTACATCCATAATGTTTCTACCTGTGTGGTCATCACAGTAGAGGATGCGGGCAAGGGTATGTCCACCTTCTTTGGTCAGGTACCAATCACCGGGCTCGCGTTGGTTGAAAGGAATTTGATACTTATCGAGAAAAACGTCTTTCAGAACTTCAGGTCCTTTTCTACAAAGAAAGCGAACTGCACGGGTGAAGTTGTGTTTCCATCCCGCGGTTAAGATGTCCTTTTCCAGAATACGTGGATCATCATCTTCGCTACGGTAGACTATGCCTCCTTGAGCCAGAGCCGTATTACCTACATAAAGCGTTTCACCTGCAGTGATTACGATAACGTCGAGCCCTTTTTCGGCCAAGGTGAGTGCGGCCACACCACCTGCAATACCGGAGCCGATGACTAGTGCATCACAATTGAGACGGAAATCCATCATGGTCAACCTCGTAGGGTTGATAGGTTATGCACACACTTTCAGCATGCGTTCGAGAGCGATTCGAGCTGTTTTTTTTATCTCCTCATCGACATCCACAGGAGTGGAGTTGTCGATATCTTTGAGAAGTGCAGCTAGATTGTCCACAGTGATCTTACCCATGTCCTCACAGAGACTGACGGCCAATGGCTTGATCACTTTCGTTTCCTTATGTTGGCTAGCGAGCCTGTTCACAAGGTTTGTTTCTGTGCCAATATACACAGTGGATCCTGCTGGGGCTTCGTTTGCATACTTGATGAGAAAGGTAGTGGAACCATTGCCGTCTGATGCCTTGACGACTTCCTGACCGCACTCTGGGTGAACTACGATTTTCGCTTCAGGTTCATTCTCGCGAATGGTCTTGATGGAATCAAGGGTGAAATCCTGATGGATAGGACAGTAACCGGGCCAAACAATGAGTTGTTTGTCTTCGGCGGTTGACGGATCTATATGGAGTTCAGGATCGCCTTCTATAACCCCTTCGGACAAAACGAGACGCTTGCTCTTAGGGATTTCCAGTAGATTTGCTGTGTTGCGTGCGAGCTGTTTGTCGGGAAGAAAAAGGACTGCGTCCCCTTGCTTAAGGGCCCATTCCAACATCGTCTTAGCGTTGGCAGAGGTGCAGACAGACCCGTCGTACCGACCAACCACACCTTTCACTGCAGCGGAAGAGTTAACGTAGGTGAGGGGGATTACCTTGCGACCATTCTTTTGGAGAATCTCAAGTGTCTTCTCTACTCGATTTGCCTCAGCCATGTCAGCCATTGGGCAGGTGGCGGAGGTGTCAGGAATGTGAATTTTTTGGTTTTGTCGGCGCAGGATGGCAGCAGATTCTGCCATAAAATAAACACCACAAAAAACTATGTGTTCGGCATCCAACTGGCCAATTTGACGGGCCAATTCTAGAGAGTCTCCCCGGATGTCGGTAAAATTAATGATATCATCGGATTGGTAGTGGTGCCCAAGAATAACGAGCTTGTCGCCCATTTCTTTTTTGATTTGGGTGATTGTTTTGATGGAATCTTCCACAATTTTCCTCTCTAGCTTAGCGGTATGAATTGCATGCTGAAGTCACTTGACGGTGCCGAGTGGGTCAGTTTGCCAACCGATATGTAATCCGGGCCGATCTCTGCCACTTTGCGAATATTATCTAAATTAATATTGCCGCTTATTTCGGTCTCGATTGAGTCAGGGATAATGCTTAGGGCTTTTGTTGCTGTCTCTGTATCCATGTTGTCCAACATAATTCGTTGGATTTTACACTGGATTGCTTCTTCTACCTCTTCCAGATTACGGCATTCTACCTCGATGGGGGGGCACGGAGAGTGGGCATTCAAGAGCGCCTCCACCGCCTTGGTGATGGAGCCTGCACGATCAATATGGTTGTCTTTTAGCATGAGCATGTCAGACAATGTCAGGCGGTGATTTTTGCCTCCACCAGCAAGTACTGCATATTTTTCAGGGAAGCGAAGTCCAGGGAGGGTCTTTCTTGTATCCAGGAGTTGTGTTTCCGTGTCCTCAATAGCTTTGACATATTCTGCTGTCATGTTCGCTATTCCGGAAAGGTGGCAAAGGAAATTCATGATAACCCGTTCGGCTTTGAGTAACTGAATCGCTGGGCCTTGTAGAGCAGCCACCATGGTGCCTTCTGACACCAGCTCTCCGTCATCAACATTGAGATGGCATTGGCAATCTTCCCCTCCAAACTCTAGAACCATAGGGATAATTGGAAGGCCTGCCACTATTGTGTCCTGTTTTGCAACAATCATGGCTTGTGCCATGTCATTTTCAGAGAAAAGCCCCAAGGATGTTAAGTCTGCGCCGTCTTCCGCTAAAGCAATGCGGATAGTTGCGAGAAGGAACATGCGGGCTTCTGCTTGGAAAAAATCATCGAAGGTGTTGGTAGACATTATTCTCTTCCATTATAAAGTAATGTAACTGTTGGCAAGTAAAGCACGTTCTGACTTTCGTCAAGAGGTGGGGCGGTTGATGAAACATTTCACAAATATATAACGCGATCAATGTCCTATTGTTTTGACCTTGAAGTGGATTTGGGCTAGGTCTTCTCCCCATGAGCGTGAAAGAGGAAATTCGAGAACAAGAGAATGAGATTGTCGACGGTTTGACCGCCGCCGAGATCGAAGCTCAGCACCCTGCCGATGCTGCCGAGACGATAGAAGGGCTCGACATTGCAGATCAGGTTAAATTTATCAAGCAGCTTCCCACCAAGGACGCTGCAGATTCCATTGCGGAGATGGAAAATCATGATCAGAAGGTGCTAATTCAAAGTCTTAATCGAGGACTGGCTGCTCGCATTGTGGAACAAATGTCTCCCGATGATGCGACCGACCTTCTTGAAGAATTGGATTATGAGCTCCAGCAGGCTCTTTTACGCCGGGTGCCCGCCGAAGATAGGGCAGAACTTAAGACGCTCCTGACCTTTGATCCGGATACCGCCGGTGGTGTCATGAACATCGAGGTGGTGATTTTAGATCAGGACCTTACTGCGGACCAGGCAATTGCTAAGCTTCGTGAAGAGGTCGAAGACAAGGAAATTCCCTACTACGCATATCTGACTGACGCTAAGGACCGCCTTGTTGGGGTTGTCTCTCTGCGTGACCTGCTTCTTGCAAAGCGTGGTGTTGTTCTCAAAGAACTGGTCAAGACCCAGAATTTGATTACAGTAAGTTATAGCGTGGACAGGGAAGAAGTGGCGCACCTTATTGCACACTACAACCTGCTCGCACTTCCTGTCGTGGATTTTGGTAACAGGCTCCTTGGTGTCGTAACCGTTGATGACGTCATTGACATCATTCACGAAGAGGCATCAGAAGATATGCAGACTATGGTTGGTGCTGGTGCGGATGAAACCACGGATTCTCCGTGGTTGTATTCTGTGCGTATGCGTTTACCATGGCTTGTTATCAATGTACTTTTCTCAACCTTTTCCGCTTGGGTCGTTCATCTTTTTGAAGGCAATATCGCACAGATGGCCTTTCTGGCCGTACTTATGCCGTTGGTGGCAAATCAGGCGGGCAATACAGGCCAGCAAGCCCTGGCTGTAATGATCCGTCAGCTTGCGATGGAGCGTTTTGACCGTAAGCGTGCGTGGATTGCAGTGCTGCGTGAATTGCGTATCGGATTACTGAACGGGATGATCATTGCAACATTGGTTGTCTCCGCGATTTATTTCACGACAGGCAAGCCTGTGTTAGCCTCTGTGATGGGGCTGGCTTTGGGACTGGATATGATCCTTGGCGCTCTTGCAGGTGCGTCCATCCCACTGGTGCTAAAAGAGATGGGACGAGATCCTGCTCAGGCCTCGAGCATCTTCCTGACCACCATAACGGACTCCATGGGATTTCTTCTGCTATTGGGTCTTGCTGGGCTGGTCTTGCTCTAAGCGTCCACAGAGATAAAAAATAAAATCCGTCCCGATTTTTATCGGGACGGATTTTCTCATTGTGTGTCGTTATTGTTGACTAGTCTAGGCCTAAGGAGGCGAGCAGGTCGTCCACGTCGCCCTGGTTAGTGTCTGTTTGAGGGCCGGAAAGTTTGGAAGTGGCTTCTGACTTGGCTTCTTCGGAAAGACTGTCGATATCCTTCTCCGGTTCTTCCTCTCTTTGCTTGATCATAAGGCCTGTTGAGAGCATGACTTCACGCACGATTTTTTCAACTTGGCGGATGGAGTTAATAATGATTTTGATACGCTGGCCGGTCAAATCTTGGAAGCTGAGCGTTACCATGATGGTGGACAGATCCATTCCTAATGTGTCGTTGATTTCTTTGAGTTTTTCACGGTCCTGTTTGGTAACACCACCAGACTCGAACCCCTTAACAATCTTTGCAACAGAACCCTGGAGTTCTTGAAGATTCTCAACGATGTCTATGATCTCAACGGCAGCTTTTTCTGTGGTTTTTAGTACTGCATCGAGTTGGTCTGAAGTTTCGCTAAAGAGCTCTTCCGGGTCGATATCGGCTGCGATGCTCTTGATTTCTCTGCCTCCACGAGCAGCCTTGACCTCTTGGTAGATTTGCTTCAGCCCGTCTTGGAGATCATCATTCACACGTCGGTAGAACTCTCCTTCGAGGAGGGATTTGGAAAGATTTTTAGCAATTTCCTTTTCTACGGCAGAGGTGATGGAGTCCTTGAGGCTCTCAACAAGCTGCTCGGAAACTTCTTCCATCATCTCTTTGACGAGTTCTTCGTTGCCGGTCATGTGATGCTCCTAAAGCTATTTTTTGGAGTTTCTGATCTGTTCTCGTTGCTGTTGAAAAACGAATTGGACAATGGCTTCCATGTCTGACTCTCGTGTATCAACAAATTCGAATCGGTAGAGCCCTGTATCTTCTTCTTTTCCAACTATGCGCCCTTTGCTGCTAGCCATACGCAGGGGGAGTTGGCTCAGCATCACAATGACTTCCAAGGGGCAGTTTTTTTCAACTTGGTCCTTAGTGCGAAATTTTACCCCGGCAGCAGAGAGTTCGAGGATTTCAATATCTACAGGGAAGTCGCTTCGTATATAGTCTTTGCTAAGAAGGCCGAGGATTCGGTCAAGTTTACGGTCCATCTCACCAAGGAATGCGGTCAGATCATCTGGAAGCTTACTGTTTCGAAACAGGGTCTCGCGATTGCACACATCCTCAACAGAGTCGCTCGTAAATAACTGTGGCGACTCAATAGACTGCATGTAACGAGCGTATCCTTTGAGTCGCACTGGTACGCGGGAGAAAGTCCGTTTTTCTTCACTCATACCGATCCCCTGAGATTGATCGTTTACTGTCTATTTTCATCCAGATCTAAGGTCATGGCCTTGACCGGACAGACGCGGGTACACATGCCACAAGCAGAGCATTTGTCCACGTCGAAAACAACTGTCTTATCACTCTTTTCGAGGTATAGGGCATCCGTAGGACACATAGCTGTGCACAGGCCGCAGTGGACACAGGATTCTTCGTTGCGAAAAATCTTGTGGGCAACTGGAGTGATGCGAATACCATTCTCTTTGAGATAGCCGATACCCTTGTGAAAGTCTTCTTCCAGGCCGGAGACTTCCAGAGTCATGGAGCCTTCATGACGAGGGCTTATGTCCGCCTTCAGAATGTTGAAGTTAAGGTCGAATAACCTAGTGAGGTTGCACACGACGGGGCGCCCAGAGGACTCCGGGGGAAAACTGAGATAGACGATTTTTCTAAAACCTTTGATCACTTCTTTCATAATAAATCCTGAATGAGCAGTATTGCATAGCGGGACGTTACATCGCAAGTCCCGTTAGATTATAATTATTTGGCTTTATCCAGAAAACGCTTAGCTTGGGTTGCTTCAACTGACTTGGGGAATTTTTTGACCACTTCTTCCATGCGCATTTTGGCTAACTCAGGTTTGCCAAGGTAGTTCCATGAGTAGCCTGCCTTAAGCAAAGCAGATTTGTATTTGGAACTCTTTTTGAACTTTTCGATGACGTCTTCAAAAAGAATAGCTGCACGAGCGTAGTCTTTTAGCTTGTAATAACATTGACCTTGCCAAAAAAAGGCACTGGCAGAAAATGCGTGTCCCTTGAAGGTGTCAGTGAACTCGGCCCAGTAGGATCGAGCCTTTTCAAACTGACCTTCTTTGTAGAGGGTATAAGCTTTATCATAGAGTGCTTTGGCTGGATCAGTGTCGTTCGTTGTTGGTGGAGTTGGTGCTGCTTGAGATGCGGCAGGAATGCTTTGGGTTACAGTTTCAGAGGCGGTTGGTGCTCCGACCACAGTTGAAGATGTTGAGGTCGTTTCTACAGCCTGTGCATGGGCAGCAAGGCTTGCTGCGCGTTCTTCACGGATTTTTGGCAGGTCCACTTGAAGTTGGTTTTCCAGAACGAATTCGATTTCGTCTAGTTGGTCTTTCAAGCCATCCATAGTCATTGTGGAGTTAGAGTCGCCGATTTGACGATCCATGCGGATATGCATCAGATCCATTTCCCCACGAAATTTAGCCATTTCGGTTCGCAGGGTCTGCATTTCGGCCCACATGTCCGCAGCGCGTTGGCGAACTGGATTTTGGGAATTCTCAATTTCTTCTTTGAGAAGTTGTCGGGATTCTTCCAGTTCTGCTTCAAGCTGCTTAATTCGATTTAAATCCTGCTGCCGTTCCAATTGAAGTGTTTCAATATCTGTCTTGGATACACATGCCGATGCTGTAAAAAGGGCGATGATGGCGATAACTGTTGAAAGATGCTTGGCAATTTTATTCATACGCGTTTGCTCCCTCGTTTTCTACCGAGGAAAAGATACGCGAGAGAGCCCAGGATGGGAACAAAAATACATATCTGCATCCACAGAACTTTTTCATTGGCGGATTCAAAATCCCGTTTCCAAGCATCTAGGATAGTCCAAGCACTGAAAGAAAAGCAGGCGGCCACGGCTGCGATAATAACAATCCATTGATTTGTGGTGAGAGCGGAGAAATCGGCAAACATGAACTAAGCTCCTGATGTGTTTGTCGAATCTTCTATGCGGATTCGGATTTATGTCGATTAAGAAACATGGACAAAATGATGCAGCAAGCACCAACTGTTAAAGCAATGTCAGCCACATTGAAGGCTGGCCAATGGTAATTGCCTATGTAGAAATCGAGAAAATCGACCACTACACCTAAGCGAATACGGTCAATGAGATTCCCTAAGGCACCACCTATTATGAAACCGAGTCCAACGATCATCCATTTGTCGCTTTCTTCGGTGTTTTTTAACATGAAGCTGATGAAACCAAGGGCTATAAAAGTGATGACAATGAAAAGGGGACGCTGCCAATCGATATGTTCGCTATCAAGGAATCCCCATGCCGCGCCACGATTGAGAACGTGGACCAAATTGAAAAAGCCCGGAATAAGGGCTTTTCCTGTCCACACTTCCATGGTGGACGACACCCACAGTTTGGTGACCTGGTCGAGAACGACCAAGGCCACCGCCCATATGGATGCGATTTTATATCGGTTCATGACGCTCTTATACCAGGTTTTTTAGCACTGCCGTGCAACGCGGGCAGGCGTCGGCGAATTCCGGATCAGTGCCCAGGTCTTCACTGATGCGCCAGCAGCGTTCACACTTTTCACCGGATGCAGCGACAACGCCAACTTTGGCGTCCTTAAACTCTTCTCCAGCGAAGGCATCTGCCGGAGCATCTGCCAAGTTTGCCAAGTTGATTTTTGAGACGATAAAGAATTCCATTGGATCAAGTTCGTCGGAAGAGACTAATTCGCAAATCTCGTCGGTGGCGTAGAGGGTGATCTCAGCGTCCAGGGACTTGCCGATGACACCGTCCTTGCGTTTGGGCTCAATGGCCTTGTTGACCACACCGCGAACAGCTGCCAGTTTTTCCCAAATGGCGCGCTCTTTGTCGGACAGGTGTGTGGCGTCCGGGGCGAAGCGCAGGGCAAAGACAGTGTCAGTCTGGTCAAGGTCGTCCTTGATGGCTTCTGGAAGGCTCTGGAAGGCTTCCTCTGCGGTGAAGGAAAGAACCGGAGCCATGTCTTCGAGAAGCATCAACAGGATTTGCCAGAGAACGGTCTGAGCAGATCGGCGTTTGATCCCATCCTGTTCTTCCACGTAGAGGCGGTCCTTGATAATGTCTAGGTAGAATGCCGACAGGTCGACCACGCACAAGTTGTGCAAGGTGTGATAGACCTTGTGGAACTCAAACTTCTTGTATGCTTCCTGGATGCTTGTGTGGTGACGGGAAACCATGTCCAGCGCGTAGCGGTCCAGAGGTAGCATTTCTTCTACAGCGATTTTGTTTTTGGGGTCAAAGTCGTTGAGGTTGGAAAGAAGGTAGCGGCAGGTATTGCGGATGCGGCGGTAGGCGTCCACCAGGCGATTCAGAGTCTCATCGGAGATTCGGATATCTTCCTGGTAGTTGGAGGCGGACACCCACATGCGCAGGATTTCTGCGCCAAACTTGTCGATGATTTCCTGCGGGGCAATCACGTTGCCGATGGATTTGGACATTTTGCGCCCCTCGGCGTCCACCACGTAGCCGTGGGTCAGGACGGTCTTGTAGGGCGGCACATCGCGAGTACCCACTGAAGCGAGCAGGGAAGAGTGGAACCAGCCTCGATGCTGGTCAGAACCTTCCAGATACAGGTCGGCAGGGAAACGGGTTTCCTCACGTTGTTCGACCACAGCGGCAAAGCTGGTGCCGGAGTCGAACCAGACGTCCAGGATGTCGGTTTCGCGCTTCCAGTGAGTTCCGCCACACTTTGCGCACTTAAGGCCCTCGGGCACAATCTCCTCAATGGGGGCTTCGAACCAGTAATCACAGCCTGTTTCGTGCTCTGCGTACTTGTCGCAGATGTCGTAGACCCACTGGGCGTCGAACCAAGTCTCATCGCAGTCTTCGCAAATCAGCGCAGAGATGGGGACACCCCAGTTGCGTTGGCGGGAGATACACCAGTCTGGGCGGTTGGCAACCATGTTATAGATGCGCTCTTCACCCCAGCCAGGAACCCATTCAACATCGTTACGAATTGCATCCAGAGAGCGCTTACGCAGGTCGTTCTCATCCATGCCTACGAACCATTGTGTCGTAGCGCGGAAGATGACCGGCTCTTTACAGCGCCAGCAGTGGGGGTAGGAGTGAGAAATTTCTTCTTTGGCCAGGAGATTGCCCAGCTCTGTCAGCTTTTCGATAACTTTAGGGTTGGCATCCCAGACATTTAGCCCGGCAAAATGTTCGACTTCTTGGAGGAATTCGCCCTTGTCGTTCATGGGAGAGTATACTTCAAGATCATACTTGAGGCCGGTTTCAAAGTCCTCGCGACCATGGCCGGGAGCGGTATGAACGCAACCAGTACCAGTTTCCAGGGTGACGTAGTCGGCCAGAACAACTGGTGATTCGCGGTCATAGATGGGGTGCTTGGCCTTGAGTCCTTCAAGGTCAGCGCCCTTGACGGTGGCGATGGTCTTAGGTGCATCCCAGCTGAATTTTTCAGCGCATTCTTCGAGCAGGCCTTCTGCTAGGACATAATAGGCGTCGTCGACTTCAATTAATACGTAGTCGAAGTCTGGGTGTACTGCCACACCCATGTTGTCGGGGATGGTCCACGGTGTGGTGGTCCAGATGACGACGTAGAGTTTGGAAATGTCGATGTCCTCAATTTTCTTGGCGTTTTCATCGGCCATAGGGAATCGGACGTAGATGGACGGTGAAGTGTGGTCCTCGTACTCTACCTCGGCTTCGGCCAGGGCGGTGCGACAGTCGCAACACCAGTAGATAGGTTTCTTACCGCGTACAACCCCGTCTCGCTCCATGAAGCGACCAAGTTCGCGGGCAGTGGCTGCCTCATACTCAGGCTTCATCGTCATGTAAGGCTCATCCCAAACGCCGAGGACGCCGAGGCGCTTAAATTCTTTGCGCTGGGTGTCTAGCCACTTGGATGCATAGGAGCGACAAATTTTACGGATGGTCAGAGTGTCGAGCTCTTTTTTCTTTTTCTTGAGCTCTTGTTCCACCTTGTGTTCGATAGGTAAGCCATGGCAGTCCCAGCCGGGAACGTACTGGGCTTTCTGTCCCTGCATGTTGCGGGATTTTACAACGATGTCTTTGAGAACCTTATTTAGTGCGGTGCCCATGTGAATGTGTCCATTGGCGTATGGCGGGCCGTCGTGAAGAACGTATTCGTTGTCTGCATCTCCAGCGGCGACCATGGCGTCATACGCCTTGGTCTCCTCCCAGAACTTTAACATCTCAGGTTCACGCTGTTTGAGATTGGCCTTCATGGGAAATTTGGTTTTGGGCAGGAGCAGGGTTTTTTTGTAGTCGCTCATGTCTTTAAGGTCCTCCGACAGGGATATATTTCTATAGTTATTAGTCTCGGCACAAAGAATCGCGACAGATTGGTATAAGCCGCATCGGAAGTCAAGGGCTGCTCTACATTTGCACACAATTGGTGCATGATTTTAATAGCCACCGGCTGTGTGGGCTGATATAAACCCGACTCTACCACTCAGCTATCAGAATTGAAGATATATAAGGAGACAATATGGGCGTACACAAAAGACAGCGTGAACAGGATGAAATCAAGGAGCATTATATCAAAAAGACTTCTTGTATTATGTTTGTGATTGCAGCGTTATTAGTGGGAGCTTTTGTCGGTAATACCATTACCGTGCTTTATCTTGGGAATAAAGGTGGTACACAGACTGCCGCGGTGCAACAAGGGCAACAGCAGCCTACGCCTACAGCCAATATGAATACGTTGAATAGCTTGGAAAGTGCGGCCAATTCAAATCCAACTGATCCAAACGGTTGGATCAAACTTGGTAATTATTGTTTTGACAACAATTTACCTGGTAAGGCTGTGAATGCATATGAGCGCGCTCTGGAAATCAGACCCATGAATGTGGGAGTCTGGTCAGATCTTGGTGTTATGTATCGACGCACACAGCGCTTTCAAGAGGCCATTAATGCTTTTAGTCAGGCCGTTAAACTGGATAAAAATCATAAGGTCTCCCGTTTCAATATGGGAATTGTCTATCTGCATGACCTCAACGATAAGGTTAATGCTAAGCGGGTATGGGAAGAATTGTTGTCTATTGACCCAAATGCGAAGGCTCCCAATGGGAAGCCTGTAGCTGACTTGGTTTCTGGCTTGAATTAATAACGGGGTGTTGTTGAATTAGAAAGTATGGTAGCGGCTGGACTATGTCTTTCAGCGACGAAACCAAATCCAGCCATTCTCACATGGTCAATCTTCCTATTGTAGGCGGGTTGATTCTGTTTACGGTTTTTCTTGGTACAACTGATCTAGGTTTTATTCCTGTGCCTACCCAAGTAAAGTATGCAACTTCAATGCATCTGCCTACGATTCTAGCTAGTTTATTAGAAGGATGGCCAGCTGGCATGATTGTGGGAACTGTGTTTGGGCTGACAAGCATGTTCACTTCGGGAACACCTATGGCTTCAGATCCTTTTGTTGCATTGTTGCCAAGGATGTTCGTTGGCTTGACTCCTTATGTTGTTTACCTGTGTTTGCGAGACTATAATGATTACGTTCGTTTGGGTGTTGCGGCAGTGACTGGAACGTTAACCAACACTATGGGATTCTTGGGAATGGCGACTTTTTTGGGCTATATGCAACCTGAAGTCGCGCTTAGTATCGCAGTTGTCCATGGTTTGCCGGAATGTATTGTAGCTGTAATTATTGTGATTCCTGGGATGTTTGTAATGCGACGAGCACAGGATTATCTGCAGGGTTTTATTCGTTAAGATATTGATAAGAAAATGAAAAAGGGAAGATCGTTTATCGACCTTCCCTTTTTTATGATTGAGTGTGGTGAGGATTAAATACCGCCACCGTCCGAGAACGACTGTTGCATGGCTCGGGACTGGACAATTTGTGCGCCTGCCGGAACATCACGTGTTATCCAAACATTGCCTCCGATAACTGCCCCTTTGCCAATAGTGACCCGACCTAAAATTGTAGCACCAGCGTAAATGATCACATCATCTTCCACCAAGGGATGTCGGGGGAGTCCTTTTATAAGGCGTTCGTCATCACCTTTGGGAAAACTCTTTGCCCCTAAAGTAACACCTTGGTAAACTCGAACGTTATCTCCAATCACACAAGTCTCACCAATTACAGTGCCAGTGCCATGATCCATAAAAAAAGATCTACCAATGGTCGCTCCAGGGTGAATGTCGATTCCTGTGTCTGAATGAGCCATTTCTCCAATGATGCGAGGGATTATGTCTACGCCGAGTTTGTATAGTTCATGAGCAATGCGGTGGTTAGTCATCGTCCGGATAGATGGGTAGCAAAAGATGGTTTCGCCATGGGTTTTTGCTGCAGGGTCCCCATCGTATGCGGCTTCAACATCAGAGAGCAGGAGTTCTCGTATCTCTGGTAGTTTGGTAATGAATGCACGGGCCATATTCCTGGAGCGCGTTTCGCAGTCCTGGCATCGATCTACCTTATTTTTGTCGCATACAAAACAGTAACCTCGGTTGATCTGATCTGCCAGATGGCGTTCCACTCGGTCCAAAGTGGAACCTATGTAGTAGGGCATTGTGTCCGGAGTGATCTCCGATGGGCCATAATACCCTGGGAAAAGAACTGTCCTGAGATCTTCAACTATTTCAGAAAGGACTTCCACTGATGGCATGGGGACGTCGTCAGAGTAGCGATAGAACGTAGATGCGTTGTCTCCTGATTCAACAAGAAGGGCAACCACGTCAGAGAGGGAGTAATCTCTATTTGACATGTTCTCTCCTTATTCAAACAATGGGGTACTGAGGTAGCGTTCGCCAGTGTCACAAATGATGAAAACGATCATTTTCCCTTTGTTCTCTGGCCGTTTTGCCAATTCGAGAGCAGCCGCACAGTTGCCGCCAGAGGAAATGCCACAGAGAATGCCTTCTTCGGCGATAAGTCTCTTGGCGGTCTCAAAGGCTGTTTCGTTTTCGATCTGAATAACCTCGTCGATAATGTCGGTATTTAGTGCCCCGGGTACAAAGCCTGCGCCAATACCTTGAATCATGTGTGGGCCAGGAGTTCCGCCTGAAAGTACGGGAGATCTGGCAGGTTCAACAGCCACAGCGGTGACAGACGCTTTTTTCTCTTTGAGAATTTCGGCTACACCAGTGATGGTTCCGCCTGTGCCGACACCTGCAACGAAAATGTCAACCTCACCATCTGTGTCTTCCCATATCTCCAAAGCAGTAGTTTTTCGGTGAATGTCTGGGTTAGACAGATTTTCAAATTGCATGGGCATAAAAGCATTATCGTGTTCTTTCACAATCTTCTCAGCTCTGGCAATTGCACCTTTCATACCCTCCTGCGCTGGAGTCAGTATCAGTTCGGCTCCAAATCCTTTAAGGAGTTTACGACGTTCTACTGACATGGACTCAGGCATTGTCAGGATGAGGCGTAATCCCTTCACAGCACAGACAAAGGCTAACCCGATGCCTGTGTTGCCACTGGTCGGTTCAACCAAGACAGTATCTTGATCAATTTTGCCTTCAGCCATGGCCACATCTATCATGTTCTTTGCGATGCGATCTTTAACCGAAGCGCAGGGGTTGTTAAACTCGAGTTTAGCAACAACAGTGGCTTCTAGGCCTTCTGAGAGCTTGTTGAGACGAACCATTGGTGTTTTGCCAACAAGTTCAGTCATATCATGTGCAATGTTCATGGGAGCTCCTGTTATCTGGTAGCCGTGGGCAATTCTATTTCCGCAGAGAAGGGAGAAAGTTTACGCAGGTTCTCTATGATTTTGGGCATATTTTCCAATACGAAGTCGATTTCTTCTTCTGTATTGAAACGGCTAAGGCTAAAACGGATAGAACCGTGAGCGAAAGTAAACGGAACGCCCATGGCACGAAGAACATGGGAAGGCTCCAAGCTTCCCGAGGTGCATGCCGAGCCTGAGCTTGCGCAGATGCCGAGTTGGTCCATCATCAACAAGATAGCTTCGCCTTCAACATAACCAAATGAAATGTTAGAAGTATTAGGTAAACGGTTATCCCTATCCCCATTGAGAACTGAGTCCGGGACTGCTGCAAGCAGGCCATTCTCCAGCTTATCACGAAGGGCCTTCACCTCAGTGTTTTCTGCTTCCATATGCTCATGTGCGAGTTCACAGGCTTTTCCTAATGCAACGATACCTGTAGTGTTTTCAGTTCCAGCGCGACGGCTGCCTTCCTGGTGCCCTCCGATTAGGAAGGGGCGGAAGGGAAGACGCTTGCGAACGAAAAGGGCCCCAACCCCTTTGGGGGCGTGTAGTTTATGGCCCGATAGGGAAAGCATGTCGATGGGCGTCTTTTCAAGGTCGATGGCAATTTTCCCTACAGCTTGCACCGCATCAGTATGGAAAAAAACATTATTTTCCTTAGCAATTTTTGCCATTTCTTCAATTGGGTAAATATTACCAGTCTCATTGTTGGCCCACATGATGGAAACTATGGCTGTATCTTTTCGAATGGCGCTTTTGTATTCATCCAGATCCAAGCGGCCATGTTCGTCCGTTCCAAGATAAGTTACGTCGTATCCTTCTTTTTTTTCCAGGTATTTGCACAGACTTAGAATCGCTGGATGCTCTACACGAGTAGTGATGATATGTTTCTTGTCTGGTTGAGCATTGAGAGCAGAGCGAATAGCGGTGTTGTCAGATTCCGAACCGCATGAGGTAAAGATGATTTCTTTGGGATCGCAGTTGAGTAACTTGGCAACTTGTTCGCGAGCTTTTTTGATTTCAACTCCAACTTGACCTCCGAAACGGTGCATTGAGGACGGGTTGCCGTATAAATCCATGAAGTATGGCTTTATTGCATCAAAGACTTCCGGTGCTACCTGCGTGGTGGCGTTGTTGTCCATATAGATAGTTTTCATTTGACTAGCCTTCCTTAACGATGATTGCCGGGTCTACCTTTTCTTGGAGCTTGCCTTGAACCAAGTTGGTCAGGGTTAGCTTACTGGACGGGCAGTTGGAGCACATGCCGAGCAACTTGACGACAACTGTGTCTTTGTCGATGTCTACCAAAGAGACGTCGCCTCCATCATTCTGAAGGATGGGACGAATTTCATCGTCAATTACGGATTCAATCAGATGCATACGCTGTATGTTCGTCATGCCTTTTGCCGGGAACTCCGGTTGAGCGGAAGGAGTTTCGCAGACGCCTTCCCCTTTAGATTCGTTGAGCAGGCGCTCAAGGTCATCTAAGCACTTTCCGCAACCACCACCAGCTTTGGTGAAGTTTGTGATATCTTCAACGGTTTTGAGATCGTTCTCTTTGATGGCGCGGAGTATCTCTTCATCAAAGATCCCAAAGCATTCACAAATGAGTTCGCCTTCGTGAGAATGTTCAGCCTTCGTTCCTGCTTCTCCACGCATGTTTTTAATGGCTTGTTCCAATGCCTCTTGGCCCATAACCGAGCAGTGCATTTTTTCGCGAGGTAATCCGCCCAAGTACTCGGCGATATCTTTGTTTGTAAGTTTTTCAGCTTCTTCAACAGGCTTACCAATAAGCAGTTCTGTTAAGGCAGAGCTGGATGCGATGGCACTTGCGCAGCCAAAGGTCTGGAATTTCGCGTCGGTGATTATGCCTTCTTCAACTTTTATATAAAGAGTCAATGCGTCGCCGCATGCCAAAGAGCCGACTTCTCCTATTCCGTCAGCGTTCTCCAGCTTGCCTGCATTGCGGGGATTCAAAAAGTGGTCTTTAACTTTGTCTGTGTATTCCCACATGTGAGTCTCCTGAATAAAATAAATATTTCATATGTATTGATCTTACGACAAAAGAAGCCGAAACGATCGTGCAATCGTATCAGTGTATTGTAAGTACGGCTAGAGGGCATGTAAAGCCGTGATTGAAGAAAACCTGACTAATTTGATCGGTTTTTCTGAAAAAGAGAGGAAGGAAGATAGATTAAAGGGACATTACACCTGGTATGGCTGAAACTTTTGCATATACTTCCATAACATCTTTGCTGGAGCACATGTTAGATTCAACGCTCACACTGGTGTATTTCCCATTCTTGGATTCGCGAGTGTTTACTTCTTCGCCTTGAAAAAGATCCATAACCTTAGAGAGGTTCTCCGTAGGAACAATAAATTTGAACAGATATGGACAAGGCCATTGATGATGCTCGTCCAGAATATTTTGAAATTGTTCGTGCTGGTTGGTCATTGTGTTTCCTCCTATGGCAATAGAACCTGCGGTCTATAATTCAAGAATTGTTTTGTCAAATCGATATATAGATGGCGGGAGTGTGGATAAAGCTGACGAAAATTTATGGGAAATTATAAAAACAATTTTTGATCTTTTACGCTAAAGTGATACTTGGTAATAAAGAATAATCAAAAATATTTACTCAACACTTTTTGAAAGATGAATAATATCGTAGATGTGCTAGTGGTTGATGATGAGCGAATCAACCTGAAACTCATAGAAGGAATATTACGGGACAACGACCTCAATTTGGTGATGGCCGAATCGGGGCGAGAGGCCCTGGATTTTGTCGAGAAGTACGATTTTGGAGTCGCTTTACTTGATGTAATGATGCCTGGGATGGATGGGTTTGCTCTCGCTGAGCATTTACGAGAAATAGATTATACCAAGAATCTGCCGATCATTTTTATTACGGCAATCAGCAAAGAACAAAGGCATGTTTTTAGAGGCTATGAGCTTGGGGCGGTAGACTATCTTTTTAAGCCCGTGGAGCCTGAGATTTTACGTAGTAAAGTTCATACTTTTTCTGAACTCCATCGAAATAAGCGTGGCTTGGAAGAAACAACCAAGAGACTGGAACGGACTATTAGAGAGCTTGAAGCTTCAAAGACTGCTTTGGAAGATTCAGAGCAGCGATATCGCATGGTCGCTGATTACAATTATGATTGGGAGAGTTGGATCGGATCGGATGGGAAACCAATATACATCTCTCCGTCATGTGAAAGAATCAGCGGTTATCCTCCGGATCGTTTCATTAAGGACTCCTGTTTTCTCGAGCGAATAATTCATCATGATGATATTCTTGCTTGGCAGAATTATATGTCCGACACTTTATCAGGCGAAGGGCGAGCTGTTGATTTCCGCATTAATCGTGCTGATGCAAAAGTGAAATGGGTCAGTTTGGTAAAACACTCAATTGCCGATGAGAATGGTAATTCGCTTGGCGTAAGGACAAGTATTCGTGATGTGAGTAACAGGAAGCGGATGGAGGAGCAGCTCAAGCATAACTCGCTTCATGATCCATTAACAGGTTTGCCTAATCGAGTCCTCTTTCATGACCGGGTGGGAAGAGCAATTAAACGTTCTCTTGGTCAGGGAAAGCACTATGGTATTTTATTTATAAATCTCGATCGATTTCAAGTCATCAATGATCATTACGGCCATAGAGTAGGAGATAAGGTCCTTAAAAGAGTGGGCTCAAGACTTTCATCTGTTTTGAGGAATGCGGATACCTTGGCTCGATTTGGTGGGGATGAGTTTATTGTTTTGTTTGAAGAAGATTGTTGTAAGGATGACATCAGGACGATGGTTGAAAAGGTTCGTGCCTGTTTTGACGATCCGTTTGTGATTGATGACACTGAGTTTCCTCTGACGGCAAGTCTCGGACTCGATATGGCTGTTAATGGAGAGGCGGATCGCGACAATCTCATTCATAACTCACAGTTAGCGATGTTTAAGGCAAAAAGACGTGGCAAAAATCGTTACGTCGAATACTCACCAGAGATGCGGGAAGGCGTTGTTAATGTCATTGAATTAGAGAGTGATCTAAAGCGTGCATTGGACAACAAAGAGTTTGAAGTTTTTTATCAACCGATAGTTAATCTTTCTGATGGCAAACTCTACGGTTTTGAGGCGTTAGCGAGATGGATTCATCCTGAGCGTGGCATGGTCAATCCTGGCGAGTTTATTCCTGTAGCTGAAGAAACTGGTTTGATTGTAGATTTAGGTGCTCATATATTAGAGGAAGCCTGCCTTAGTCTTAGCAATTGGCGAAAAGTAGATCAAAGAGCGGAGAATCTTACTATCGCTGTCAATATTTCAGCAAAGCAATTTGGCGTTTCATCTTTGGTGGCAGACGTGGAGCAGATTCTAGAAAAGTCTGGTTTGCCGCCGCATCGGTTGAAGCTTGAAATAACAGAGACAGTGGTTATGACTGACGCAATGGAATCGACCGGTCGTCTCAATGCTTTGAAGTCCCTTGGCATTATGTTATCAATTGACGACTTTGGTACAGGGTATTCTTCTATGAGTTATCTTCAGCGTTTTCCAATGGATCAGTTGAAGATTGATTTGAGCTTTGTAAGGCGCATGGAGAAGTCGCCTGAGAATATTGAAATAGTTCGGGCTATCGTTAATATGGCGCATAGTTTACGGCTTAAAGTTGTGGCTGAAGGCATAGAGACAGAGCGTCAACGAGATTTGTTGTATTCCTTGCAATGTGACTATGGGCAAGGGTATCTCTATTCGAAACCTGTTCCAAAGAGTGAAGCTTTTGAGTTGTTGAAATCATTGTCATGATTATTTGTCGATTGAATGTCTGGAGTCTTTTTCATGAATTTAAGTGCACCGCAACTTCTTACCTGGATGCTCGGCGTTATAGTCGGTTTGCTGGGTATTTTTATTCATCTTGATGTTATGTCTGTTCCTGCTTTGGAAGAGTTGGTCCAACCATTTTGGCTTGTTTCTAGTGGCTTTGTTGTTCTTGCTGTATCGAGTTTGTTCAAGCGACTGTGAGATGTACGCTAGTTAATAGTTATCCATGTTTTCTAAAAGGCCTGCCGTATTACGACAGGCCTTTTATTTTTGTGTGGTGAAACTCACAAAAGATCTTGAGTTCACTTGTCGTAGATTTATAATTTGTGATATTTATAATAATTATATGGCCTATTCTTTATTTTTCCCCGATGCGAAAGGACAGGAGGTTTGTTTCCATGGCCGATCTGAAGCGTTGGAGCAAGGACGAAATCAGCCGGATGCGCCACGAGATGGACAGGCTTTTTGATGACTTGTGTTCGGATTTTGATTTACCCGTTATGGTCTGCCGAATTGCGGGCGATCTGGATATTAGTGAAGAGGGCGGCACACTTGTTGCGCGAATGGAACTTGGAAATGTCAATCCAGATGATGTAGATGTTTCAGTATTTGACAGACGTTTGATTATTGCTGCTGAGACAGTTGAACCAATAGGTAACAAGACTAAAACACAGACATTCCGCAAAGAAGTAAAGCTACCTTGTGTTATTAAAACTGAAGATGTGAAGGCTGAGTTCAAGAATGGAGTGTTAGAAGTCCGCTTACCCAAGTGCCCAACACAACTTGGTCAGACAATTCAAATCGAGAAGAAATAACTACGGAGAAAGCGATATGCCTACCAAGAAGTCAACTACGGTGGTTCCTGTTGAGAAGCTGAAGTGGACGCTGAATCCGGATCAGTTGGGGTTCAATACTACAGATGATTTGGAGCCGCAGAGCGGTATTATCGGTCAGAAGCGCGGTGTAGAAGCCTTTCGTTTTGGTATGGGGATGCAGAAGAAGGGGTACAATATTTTTGTTACAGGAGAGCCCGGAACTGGGCGTCTTTCGTCTGTCAAGAAGTTGCTGGCTGACATGGGCAATGAGCGGGGGATATCATGTGATCTTTGCTATGTGAATAATTTCAAGCGGCGCGAAGCCCCAATTCAACTTCGTTTTAAGGCAGGACAAGGAAGCCGTTTCAAGAAGGAGATGCAAGACTTCCTTGATAGTGTGAAGCGTGAGGTTCCCCAGCTTTTTGAAAGCGAAGAATATATAGCTCGAAAGAATGCAATTGCTGAAGCTCATGAAAAGAAGGTGATGAGTTTCTACAAGGCTATTGAGGATCAGGTTAAGGATACTGGGTTAGTGGTTGTACGTATGCAGATGGGTCCAATCCAACGTCCAGATGTGGTGCCACTGATAGATGGTGAACCTAAGCGCATTATTGAGTTGGAAGAAATGGTCGAGAATGGTCGATTTCCTCGCGATGAGTTTGAACGCTTGCGTGACAAGCGTATGGAACTCAAGGAAGAAATAGATATTATAGTTCAGGAGCTTAAGAGCTTACAGAAGGAAGTGGTTAAGAAGCATGAGGAAGTCGATCGCCTTATGTTTTCTGCTCTTGCGCAGGAATTTATGAAGCCTTTGCGCGAAAATTATCCAGATGAAAAGGTGTTGAAGTATCTAGATGCGGTATTAGAGCACATGGCTGATTCGCTGGACAACATCAAGGCTTTGGGAGGTGGTCCAAAGCAAGGTCCAATTCCTGGATTGATAATGGGAGGGCCGAGTCCAGAAGTTGTGTTTCAACCTTATCAGGTCAATTTGCTGGTAGATAATTCTGAACTGGAAGGACCTCCGGTAATTTTTGAGTCTTACCCCACTTATCGTAATCTTTTCGGTAGTATTGAGCGTGTTCAAGATCATTCAGGCGGTTGGCATGCTGATTATACAAAGATTAAGGCTGGTTCGTTTGTTAAAGCGAATGGCGGTTATCTCGTTATCAACCTTATGGACGCAATAATGGAGCCAGGGGTTTGGCAGACTCTCAAGAGGGCTTTGAAGACCTCTAATATCGAGATTGAAACATTTGACCCTTATTATTTTATTAGTGCAACAGGGCTAAAGCCAGAACCCATTGAAATGGAAGTAAAGGTAGTTGTTCTTGGTAGTCCTTATCTTTATACGCTTTTGAAGCACTATGATGAAGATGTCGCCAAGATCTTCAAGGTTCGA
Organism: Pseudodesulfovibrio sp. zrk46; assembly: GCF_012516435.1. NCBI lineage: Bacteria > Pseudomonadati > Thermodesulfobacteriota > Desulfovibrionia > Desulfovibrionales > Desulfovibrionaceae > Pseudodesulfovibrio > Pseudodesulfovibrio sp. zrk46. Next base: position 3,490,952 of record NZ_CP051216.1, on the reverse strand, counting down.
GTGGATTATGAGTCTAGCATGGAGCGCAGCTTTGAAGCTGTTGAGCAGGTGGCACGATTCATCAGGGCAGAAACTGAAAAGAATGAGTTAAGACCATTTGATGCAACTGGTGTGGCAGCTATTATGGAAGAGGCTGTTCGTTGGGCTGGTCGGCAGGAGAAGATATCTACTGCATTTCCAATTATGTCAGATTTGCTGAGTGAAGCTGAGTATTTTGCGAGCCAGGCAAAGTCTGAGGTGGTTACTGGGGCCCACGTCAAGGATGCTGTGGAGGCGAAGCGATATCGGTCTAACCAGGTTGAGGAACGAATTCAGGAAATGATCGATCGAGGTTCTTTGTTTGTTGATACAGATGGAGAAGTTGTTGGTCAGGTTAATGGGTTAGCTGTTTATTCTATGGGGGACTATTCATTTGGAAAGCCCGCACGTATTACAGCAGTCACTTCGCTGGGTAAGGAAGGGATTATTAATATTGAACGTGAAGCCGACATGTCTGGCCCAACGCACAACAAGGGTATGTTGATCCTTTCTGGTTTTCTACGCAATCGCTTTGCTCAAGATAAGCCTTTGTCTTTAGCAGCAAGTATTGCCTTTGAACAGTCCTACGGGGGAATAGATGGAGATTCTGCGTCATCCACAGAGTTGTACGCCTTACTTTCTAGTCTGTCAGATAAGCCTATTCGGCAGTATGTTGCCGTTACAGGGTCTGTGAATCAGTACGGAGAAGTGCAACCAATCGGAGGTGTAAACCAGAAGATAGAGGGGTTTTACCTTACCTGTAAGCACACAGGTCTCACTGGTAAGCAAGGTGTTTTGATTCCGTATCCGAATGTTAAGGATTTAATGTTGCGTGACGAAGTTATTGATGCTGTTAAGGAGGGAAAGTTTCATATCTGGGCTGTTAAAAACATAGATGAAGGTATTGAAATTTTAACAGGTATCAAGGCTGGTGTTCGTGGAAAGACCGGCAAGTTCCCAACGAATACAATTAACGCATTGGTGGATTCTAAGTTGAGGCGTCTCGTTGACGAACTAATGGCTTACGGAAAGGATGATGAGGACAAGGATAATAAGCCAAAGAAGTCTAGAAAGAAGTAATGATTATTAGTTGACACTGTTAATCTTTAAATGAAAGGGTTGCGGAAGAAATCGCAACCCTTTTTTATTGGAGAATAAATCAATGAATGTGTTAAGATTAAACATTTGGCGTAAGTTTATTCTTGTTGGTTTTTTTGTGGCTTTGGTGGCTATGTTTGGGCTTGACTGGGGATATCATTTTCACGTTGGACATATAGTCAGGTTGGCTGTTGGGGCTGGTGCATTTTGGTTGGCGGTAGATAGATTGTGATAAAAATAATAATATTAGTATAATAATTAGTAATTGAGTGGCTGGGGGAATCAATTTTTGAAGGGTGCGGTGAAACTATTTTGAGGGAAATGATCTATTCCATCAACAAATGCATTTAGTAGATAATAATTTTTGATTTGGTAAGAGACTAGTTTGTCTAAAAAAAATAGCTTGACCAATTAGTGGGTTCTGAATATATATTTTCCAGAAACGAAAAGGTTTTTTTAAATATGCGTACTTTCGACATCAATTTCCACTCTTCCGCTGTCCTACTAGAGGACGTGGTATTCTGCGTAGTAGTAGACGTAGTAGTAGGTGATGTCGATTGGCACGCACCCTAGTGGGATTGCAGAGTTTTGCAGACTTACAACCCCCGTCGGTGCAACCGGCGGGGGTTTTTCATTCCGGGCCCCGCTGGACAAGACGGGAAGAGAGGAGGCTCGAAATGAAACTTACAGGCGCTGAGATTATTATTAAACTGTTGGAGAGGCAGGGCATTAAAACGATCGCTGGGATTCCCGGCGGTGCCAATCTCCCTATGTACGACGCTTTGGGGCAGACTGACGCCATCAAGCATGTCCTCACCAGACATGAGCAAGGGGCTGGCTTTATAGCTCAAGGTATGGCTCGGGTTACGGGAAAGCCCGCAGTATTCTTTGCGACATCCGGCCCGGGTGCCACGAATACTTTGACAGCAATTGCTGATGCTAAGCTTGATTCCATTCCAATCATTTGTATTACCGGTCAGGTACCACAGAGCATGATCGGTACGGATGCCTTTCAGGAGGTCGATACCTACGGCCTCACGGTTCCCATTACCAAACATAATTTTCTGGTCCGTTCTGTTGAAGAGTTAATGGATGTTATTCCAAACGCATTCAGAATTGCTTGTTCCGGTCGCCCTGGCCCAGTTGTTGTCGATGTTCCAAAAGATGTGCAGATGGCGGTTCTGGAGTTCGAGGAATGGCCCGAGCCTGGAATTCGCGACGCAGGACCTGAACTTTTCGTCCAAGAAGTGGAACATGCTGCGAAGATGATTAATGAGTCTCGAAAGCCAATTTTATATTTGGGCGGCGGTATCATTCAGTCTTGTTGCTCAGAGGTTGCCAGGGATTTTGCTGAGAAGTCATCAATTCCTACAGCTCTGACCCTTATGGGGTTAGGAGTTATTCCTTTTGATCATCCGCTGAATTTGGGAATGCTCGGTATGCATGCCGCTCGCTACACCAATATGGCACTTGAGGAGTGTGATCTTCTTATTGCCGCAGGAGTTCGTTTTGATGATCGTGCTACTGGTAAGGTCGCAGAATTCTGTCCTAATGCGAAAATAGTACATATTGATATAGATCCTAGTGAACTAGATAAAATCAAAACAGCTCATGCATCCGTCACCGGTGATGTGTGCGATGCTCTACAGGCTATGATTCCGTATATTACCCAAGCGGATCGAAGTGAATGGCTTGCTGACATTGGTAGATTGAAACAAGACAATCCCATGGTTATTCCTGAAGCAGATAACCCTGCTTCCCCTTATGGTGTTATTCTTAAGGCTGCTGAGTTGGCTGGTGAGAACGCGATAGTTTGTACTGATGTTGGGCAGCATCAGATGAGAACAGCTCAGGCCTATCCATTTTCACAGCCTCGTCAGTGGTTGACCTCTGGGGGGCTCGGTACCATGGGATTTGGTATGCCCGCAGCCATTGGGGCAGCCTTTGCCGCTCCTGAACGCCAAGTTCTTTGCTTTAGTGGTGACGGTTCCATCATGATGAATATTCAGGATTTGGCTACTGCTATGGAGAATGATGTTAACGTTAAGATTATTCTTACAAATAACAACGCACTTGGTTTGGTTCGCCAGCAGCAGGACTTGTTTTATGGAAAGCGTTACTTTGCTTCTGACTATGTAAAGAGAGTTGATTTTATCAAGATTGCCGAAGGGTTCGGCATAAGAACATATGATTTTGCGTCTGCCGAGGACCCAGGGGAAATGTTAGCGGAAGCTCTGGCTCAGCCAGGGCCTGCTTTGATTCATGTGCCGATTAGTTTCGATGAGCCCGTGTATCCAATGGTTCCTCCTGGAGCAGCAAATTCCGAGATGATTGGAGGTGAATCCAATGTGTAAGCAGACAGTCATTGAATTAACTGTGAATAACCATCCTGGGGTCATGTCTCATATTTGTGGCTTATTTGCTCGTCGAGCATACAATGTCGAAGGGATTGCATGCATGCCTGTGAATGGCGGCTCTACAAGTAAGATTTGGTTGTTGGTAAAGGTTGAAGAACGATTAGATCAGATGATTAAGCAGGTTGATAAACTCGAAGATGTGCTTGGCGTCGAGCGACATGACAGTGGACATGATGTATTTGGAACCATGGCTCAATATGTTCAATAAATGATTATTAGTTAACTCTTCCAATACGAAGGGCCGATCTTGTGATCGGCCCTTTTTTTTTGTGTAATTACTGAGGTTTGTTGTTTAGTTATATCGAAGCGGCCTGCATTTGCTTGCCAACTTGAATGTAAAATTCACGATGGTCCTCGGTTAGAGGCAGGGCTTCGTCTACTGCAAGCATGTTGCATGTATTAGCCATATATTTTCGTATGATAGATTGGTTCTGCAGCCTCCATGTTGGCCCGGAGTTAGCCAATTCATGTACTTTACTCAAAATGTACTTCGCCCGGACTGTAGATGAATGGTATGCCATTACCTCTCTACGGCCACGGCAGGCTATTGCATTCAATTCATCAGGGCTCGACAGGGCTGTTTTAGCGATTGTTGCGGCCGCCATGGGGTTGCCTCTTGGGTAGAGGAGGATGTTCTTACCGTTTGTGAAAAGGTCGTGTAGTCCATTATTTGTGTCTTCTGTGAGCACTACTGCACCGCAGGCCATGGCTTCAAAGATACGAAAATTCAACTCTCCAACGGCGCTTTGGTTCAAAACTATTTGGGAGCGGTTGTAAATCGGCACATAATTGCCTTGTGTAATTATTAATGGATGTCCTTTTTTGAAGGCATTCAGAAATGATCTTCGTGCCTTGTTGATTGAGCCTTCAACCGTTCCTACAAAGCTTGAAGGGATGTCTCGTTCCTGATTCAAGTTCTTATCTTTGTGGGGATTACAAAAGAGGGGAGCCCATTCATATTTATTGTGCAATTGCTTATCTTCGAACATGGGGAGGTAGTCTTTTTGGGCCACCAACATCAGGTCGAAAGCTGCTCTATAAGGAGCATGCCATGGGTTGCAGTATTGATCGATTGAATAACCAACTGTGATTGCAGGAAGAGCCTCAAAGCCAAGTACTGATGGGGGTTTGCATATGTCACTCCAAACAACCAGGTCGGGGTGAAAGTTGTGCTTTTCGAGAATTCTCAATAATCCTCTTAGAGAAATGGCCTTGCTAAGCACGATATCGCTATTGCTGCGTGGACCAATGGTCAGCACATCATGCCCCATTTTGCGGAATGGCTTTACGAAGTAATGTCCGTCAATGTTGAGTATTCGCATATATTTCTTCCATTTTCACACTGTGTACATGACTTGGTTTAATGAAATCAAGAGGGAGTGCGTTGAAATCCGGTTTTTAAAAAATGTTCCTCCTCCTCTAAAGAAACATCTTGATTGGCCGATATAATAGACGGAAAAGCATAAGTTTCGTCAGGAGAATATATGGCTCTTACCGATGTGGAAAAGAATTTCATAGTGAATTATTCCCAGCAGCTTCTTCAGCAAGATTTATTAACAAATCAGTTGTTTGGAGCATCTCGAGTCGGGCAAGATTTGCGGAGCATGGTGCTCGGCGAAGCTGTGAAAGCTAAGACGTTTACCAATCCGTTTGAGCAGGCAATCTCAGGTTCTCTTCGTGCTGATGCAGATTCAACACGTCAGGCAGGTCGTAATGTCGGTGAAGCCGCTTCAATGATGGGTGTAGCCAAGAATGCTATGGCTGATATTGTAGATTCTCTGGAAGCTATGGAAAAGATTATCGAAGATATAGAAGCTGGAGATTTAGACGCATCTAGCAGTGTCGTCCAAGCCGATTATAATGCCCTTAAAGATAAGATTACCGGTACGATAAGCTCCACTGATTTCAATGGAATTTATATGCTGGATAGTTCTCAATGGGGAACCGACCAAATTTCAGCTGGTGGGCAAGTGTACATCCAGTCTAGTACGAATGGAGGTTTCAATATTTCTTTTCATGCCGTTGACGCAGGGAGCTCCTCGGTCAATTGGTCTGATCTTAGTGGGGCAGCGTTAGATGGTTCGTTGGCGACCCAAAAGAGCTATGTTGACAATCTGAAGTCGTTTTCTTCCACTGTTGAAGATATGTATGAGAGTAAGACCGACACTTTGGAGTCTCAGAAAATTCAGCTTGAAGGGCAGGCGCAATTATTAGATCAAGCTGTTCAGTACAGGATGCCATCTAGTCCTGATTACTCTTTGGAAAAGTTGCTGGCTGATCTCATTGCCCGAAATACTGGCGGAGTTATCGATACTAACGGATAGGGGGCTTTGTGTTTTGGTCAGCTCCATATTTAAAGGCCACTAGGATTACCTAGTGGCCTTTAAATATGGAGCTGACGAGCAGGATTGAACTGCCTACCTCATCCTTACCAAGGATGCGCTCTACCGATTGAGCTACGTCAGCGTTATGGTCTTTTTTCGAAGAAATGGTGAGCCGAAGATTTCGTCGGCTCACCGGGGTACTTCTTCGTTTGGTCGGGATGAGAGGATTTGAACCTCCGACCCCTTGAACCCCATTCAAGTGCGCTCCCAGGCTGCGCTACATCCCGACGCGAGGAGTGTTTCTAAGTGAGAGTTGGACAGATGTCAACCCCCTGAAAAGCCAAATAAAAAGAAAAATAAAAAAAACGCCATCAGGAGAGATGGCGTTGTTATTTCTGGAGCTGACGAGCAGGATTGAACTGCCTACCTCATCCTTACCAAGGATGCGCTCTACCGATTGAGCTACGTCAGCATTCTTGATGGCAAAGCAGATATATGGACTCCTCTCTGCCGGAAAAAGTAGCTACATAAACTGGCTTGAAAAGGCAACTTAAAATTTATAGAAAATCAATTTGGCTCTCCTTTGATAGTGGCGAAGTAGAAGAGTTGTTGACTCGTATTATACTGAATTGTGTCGCGTGAATTCTTACTAGTGTTCTCTGTGGGGGCTTCACATAAAAGAAGGCCATCTGATTACAGATGGCCTGAAAATGGAGCTGACGAGCAGGATTGAACTGCCTACCTCATCCTTACCAAGGATGCGCTCTACCGATTGAGCTACGTCAGCATTATGGTCTTTTTTCGAAGAAATGGTGAGCCGAATATCTCGTCGGCTCACCGGGGTACTTCTTCGTTTGGTCGGGATGAGAGGATTTGAACCTCCGACCCCTTGAACCCCATTCAAGTGCGCTCCCAGGCTGCGCTACATCCCGACGCGAGGAGTGTTTCTACGTGTGACCTCATGAGATGTCAACTGGTTTTTTAGAAAAAAAGTCAAATTGTCTTAATTTATTGTTGATATTCATGCTATTGGACCATGGCATGCGTGCTTCAATTGAGTTAAAAAATGTTTTTAACTCACATTTATAATGGTTTTTTTCGAAATTGAAGTATATCTGAAGGATAACGATATGATCGTTTTTTTAGTAAAGGGTGCCCGTCAGAGTCAATGTCCGGAAGGGCGGACGGGAGACACGTTGAAAAATCCTCAATAACTCGGGGGAATGAAAATGACTGATGAAGCCCTGAAAGATATCAACCAGTTTTTGACGTTTACGCTTGGCAAGGAAATCTTCGCCTTGGATATCGGCACTGTTAGGGAAGTTTTGGAACTTACTTCCATTACTAAGATCCCTCGTACGCCGGAATTTATGCGTGGTGTTATCAACTTGCGTGGTCATGCTGTGCCGGTAGTAGATATGCGGATGAAACTGGGTATGTCGAAGGGCGAAGACACTGTTGATACTTGTATTATAATTGTAGAAATAGAGTTCGACGGTGAATTTACTGTAATGGGCGCGTTGGTTGATTCTGTGCGTGAAGTGTTTGAGATGACACCTGATACCATTGAGCCTGCACCGAAGATGGGTGCGGCTATCAATGCTGAATACATCAAGGGCATGGGACGTCAGAATGAACAGTTCATCATCATTATTGATATTAATAAAATCTTCTCTGCTGACGAGCTTGCTATGGCTAAAGAAATGGCAGGCCTTGGCGGTGGAGCAGAGCAGGCTCCCGCAGAAGAAGCTCTTGCAGCAACTCCTGCGTAATAGCAGATCAAACAAGAAAGGCCCTCATCCTATCGGATGGGGGCCTTTCTTGTTTGATCGAAAAATGGCTTTAAACTTCTTCCCATGTGTGCATTTTGTCCCAAATAATCTTCCCTTCAGCCTTCTTTTGTTTTCTTAAGAGTACATATATCGCACCAGCACCACCATCTTTAGGTTGTGCGGTACAGAAAGCAAGGACAGCCCGTTTTAGAGGGTCTCGAGTCAACCATGATTCTGTTTCACGGCGAAGAATGGATTGTCCTCCAGGAGAGTTGACACCTCGCCCTGTTACAACCAGTACACAGCGGTGTCCCTGCATATAGCTCTCCCGAATAAAGAATAGAAGGCTCTCGTGAGCCTGTTCAGATGTCATGCCATGCAAATCAAGGTGAGAGGCTACACTAAGAGCTCCTGCTTTGAGCTGCTGAAAGGTCTTGATATCTAATCCCCGCACATAGCCGTACATGTATTCGTCGGTGTATTCGAGTTCAAATTCCACATCGCCACGAAGAAAGCGTTGTAGATCTTTTTTTGCACGTTCTTCTGGGTCGATTGTAAGGGGTGCAGGGGCGGTCTTGGCCTTAGGGCTCACTTGTCGTCCACTGCCGCTAATATTTTTTACTCCATGCATAGCGGCCATGAATATTTCTTCGTCGTCAGGTTGGGCACGGTCTTCTTCGAGTTTATGACTTGCCTTTTTTTCATAAGGTAAAGTGTAGGCGTCTTTTTTCTTTTCTTTTTTGTTGAACGACAATGATTTGAGGTCGCCGAGATTTTTGATGCGTTTCTTTTTTCCCATATATCTGCTCCGGTGGAGTTGCGTTTTACTTTTCAGTGCTTACGTTTTAGCGGGCGTCCGACTGTATTGGACGAGCATTCGTAACAATATCAATCACTGGACTTCCTGTGCAGGCTCCAGTAAAGAGCCTGTTTGCACATCGACTCAAAGTGAGGAAATACATGCTGACCATAGAAGACTTGCATGTCAACATTGGTGATAAAGAGGTTCTGAAAGGAATCAATCTCCAGATAAACGAAGGGGAGACCTTTATCCTGTTCGGCCCTAATGGCTCGGGCAAGACCTCCCTGCTTATGTCCCTGATGGGCTTCTCCGGTTATGAAGTCACCAAGGGAAGGATTCTGTTCAAGGGTGAGGATATTACCTACGCTCCTATGTATGAGCGGGCCCGTTTGGGTGTTGGCATGTCTTTCCAGCGGCCGCCAACTATTCACGGGTTACGCACTCGTCATTTGGTACAGCGTTGCGCTCGTAAGGGAAATGTGAATCCCGAGTTGCTGGCAGAAACCGTGAATATGACTGAGTTCTTGGATCGAGACATCAATGCAGGTTTCTCTGGTGGTGAGATTAAGCGTTCAGAATTGTTGCAGCTCATGGCTCAGCAGCCTGATTTAGTGCTTTTTGATGAGCCAGAATCTGGCGTAGACATGGAGAATATGCAGCTTGTCGGCAAAGTTGCTCGTGATGTTTTGGATGGCAATTTTAACATTGCTCCGGACCTTAGTCTTAAAGAACGCAAGGAACAGACCAAGACTGCAGGCCTGATCATTACTCATACGGGGTATATTCTTGATTACGTCAACGCTGACCGTGGCCAGGTCCTCTACAAGGGCCATCTTTGCTGTGAAGGTCGTCCTCGTGACATTCTCGACCATATCCGCGAGCACGGCTATCAGGAATGCGTGCGTTGCATGAACTAGCCGTTCGGAGCCATATCATGAAAAATGTAGATCTTAACGATTTTCAGTTTGAGGGCCTTCATCAAGAGGCCATTTCCGATCTGACCGACCTTTCTCAAGAAGATAAAGATCAGCTGCTTATGGCTGGTGTTGTTTCTGATTTGGGAACTCGTTCTGCTTCGTTTCTTCAGATGGACCAGTCCAGTGTGCACTGCAAGTCAATGGATGAGAACGTAGAAATCATGGACATCAAGGATGCCATGAAGAAGTACGATGGTCTCAAAGAGTATATGTGGACTCTTGTAGACAAGGATAAAGATGAATTTACCAAGTCCGCCCATGACAATCTTCATGGCGGTTATTTTATCCGTGTAAAAGCTGGAGCAAAGATTAAGGATCCGATCCAGTCTTGCTTAATGCTTAAATCTGAAAATGTCGGGCAGAACGTCCATAACATTGTTATCATAGAAGAGGGCGCAGAAGCTCACATTATTACCGGTTGTTCTGTCGCTCATGGAACCAAAGCTGGTGCACATTTGGGGATATCTGAGTTCTTTGTCAAAAAGAATGCTTCCCTGACCTTCACTATGGTTCACAATTGGGGTGAAGACGTTGCTGTTCGTCCTCGTTCTTCTGGAATTGTCGAGGAGGGAGGAAAGTTCCTTTCTAATTATGTTTTGCTCAAGCCGGTTAAAGATCTTCAGATGTACCCGACCATTAAGATGACGGGTGAGAATTCTGTAGCTCGATTCAATTCCGTGGTTGTGGCGCCTAAAGGTTCTCATTTGGATATGGGCAATCGTGTGATCATGGATGCTCCGAATACTCGTTGTGAGATCATTGCTAGGACTATTGCAGCAGGCGGGACTATTATTAATCGCGGACATATCGGAGCGTATCATATTCCAAGTAAGGGGCATCTTGAGTGTCAGGGACTGATTCTTGGTGATGGGCGTATATGGGCTATTCCAGAATTGGATGGCACAGCAGAGGGTGTAGAGCTTTCTCATGAAGCGTCTGTCGGTAAGATTGCTCAGGATGAGATTGAATACCTTATGGCTCGTGGCATGGATGAAGAAGAAGCCACTTCCACAATTGTTCGTGGTTTTCTAAATACGGATATTATGGGATTGCCTGAGCGTTTGCAGAAAGAAATTGATAAGCAGATCGAAGAGCTTCAGGCGTCAGACGCTATGTAATCGGTTTGCAATAGACGTTTTCAAGGGCGAGACCTGACTGGTCTCGCCCTTTTATTGTCTGAGCCTTTATCGTCCTTTTTAGATAGAACTTGAATTAAGACGAGTGTCGTACTAATGATTCTTTGATATTCAGGGGAATCGGCGATGTGGCAATTGTCCGATCTATATTGTTCAATGAGAAGTGCAGAGGGGATTGATTGATGTCGAAAAAGGATATGATACTGGTCGCAGCTCAGGAGTTGTTTGCCCGATATGGGTATGCAGGAACAACCATGAAGATGGTTGCTCAGCATGCTGAAGTGGCGTCAGGGCTAGTATTTCATTATTTCGACAGCAAAGAAAACTTGTTTATGGTGGCAGGAAGCGAACTGATCGATACAATGATCATTGTATTGCGTGATAAAATTGCACAGTCTACTAATGGGTGTGATGCCTTGGGTCTTTTCGTTAAGGCTTATTTAGATTTTACTATTGAGAATGAGAAGACTTTCCCTACTATTATCCGATGCTCACCATTTAGCGATGATAATCCTGATCTTGATCGTCAGAAGATAGGGGCAAAATTTAAGGAACTCATCGATATGGTCGAAGAGATTCTTGAACGTGGCATAAATGATGGTTCTATTGTTGAGCTACCGGTTACTCAGACTGCATTTATGGTCTATGCAAATATTGTTGGTGCAGTTCGAACTCGGTTTCTGACGCCATATGAAATTCCTGGTCTTTATGACGAGGCGTGTGATTTTATCATGCGTAGCGTCTGTACGCCTAAGGGCTTTACTCTTTAATTATTATATTTAAATTATGCCTGGATATAAAGGTCATTTGACCGGCGGTTTTTTCTTTGCCGTAATGGGACTTATTGGTTCGGTTATGCTTGGTTGGTTGGCTCTAAATCCACTAATCGCTTTGGGTTTAATAGGATTTTGCCTTCTTGGAGCAATGTTTCCTGATGTTGACACAGATTCTAAAGGGCAGAATCTATTCTATGTTGTTTTCGCAGCCGTTGATCTGGGGTTGATCTTTCAAAAACAATATATTTGGGCTGCTTGGCTTGGATTCTTTGCCATGTTGCCCGCAATTGGATCACATCGTGGTTGGACACATACATGGTGGGCCATGTTGCTGGTGCCTGTCCCAATTTTGGCAGTTCCAGCCGTTACAATGAGTGTAGAGTTTGCAAAGGATTTTGTTCCCTTTTATGTAGCATTTGCTACAGGTTATTTTTCGCATCTACTTCTTGATGGGGAGTTTGCTTGATCTTTTGAGCATTTGGTAAGAGCTAGGAGATCGGAAATTTCGTTCCTAGCAGACAGCTTCGAGGACATAATGAAAAAGCCTGACATCGTTATTTGTGTCAGGCTTTATTATGTTGTCGTTTATACAGTTAAATTCCGATACAGTGCCATGTATTTGTCGGCCATTGTCTTGTCTGTGAATCGTTGCACTGTGTTTGCACCTTTGCGAACAAGGGATTGGGCTAGTTTCCCATCGGTGGCAACACGCGCAAGGCAGTTTGCTAATTCGCTAGCATTGCGATTGCGGAAAACAAGACCGTCCTGTTCGTGAGTTACCAGTTCTAAATTGGAAGGAAGATCAGATGTGATCACAGGTGTTGCGGAGGCCCATCCTTCCTTGATCACGGCGTTTGAGCCTTCTCCATCTACTGAAGGTACGGCCAGAATGTCTATTTCTGGCAGAACTTCTCGACTGTCTTTATAGCCAAGAAATAAAATAGAGTCCGCTAAGCCTAGTTGGTCAGCCTTATCTTTGAGTTCTTGAAGAAGAGGGCCATCTCCAGCAATGAGACATTGCCAGTCAGGTAGTTCTGAGTGTTTCTTCAGTTCCCTAAGTGATTCGATGAGAACTTCAAAGCCTTTTTGTGTACTCAGGGCGCCAACTGCGCCAATAGTTAGTTTTTGATGTTCGTGTTTATCCGTAGAATAAAGATCTGCATTAATACCACTATGTACCGTGCTAGTCTTTGTTGTGGGCACGCCACATTTTTCCAGTACTTCTTGAATTTCTTGACTAACAGCTACCGTCGCATCACCCAGAAGATATTTGTTGCGGCTCCATCCGGGTTTGAGGGGATAGGAAACGCGGCGACTATGAACGAGCTTGAATTCGCCAAGACATTTTTTGGTTAGTGCTGCTAGGGAAGCTCCTTTTGCGTCGTTGGTATGCACGATTGCTGGCTGAAATGTAGCTACAATGCGCATGAAACGAAAGATCGTCAATGGATTGAAATCACTTGCAAATGGGAGTGTCGTATATGGTATTCCCTCCTCCTCCAAGTTGGAACGGAGAAGGGCTTTTCTTGGTATGACTACCAGTGGCTCAAAGCCTGGTGTTTGGGCAAGGCGGCGGGCCAGGTAGAATACCTGTCGTTGGCCTCCACGGATAATTTTACCTAAATCAAGAAGCAGTACTTTCAAGAGAGAGTCCTGTTATTTGAGAGCGTTGGCAGTTTCTTCTGCAATAACTTCGAGGCTCGGACAGACGATGAATCCTGCCTGTCGCATGGTTTCTAGTTTGTGTTCGATGCCGCCTCCTTTCTCTAATATAGCACCTGCATGTCCAAGGCGTTTGCCTGGAGGGGCTGTTCGGCCCGCGATAAACGATACAACAGGCTTATCGAAGCCGGTACGAACAACATATTCCGCCAAATCTTCTTCGGCTTGTCCGCCGATTTCTCCAAGCACTACAACTGCTTTAGTTTGATCGTGATTGCGGATCATTTCAAACATATCAACGAAGCTTGTTCCAATGAAAGGATCTCCACCAATTCCTACACTTAAGGACTGGCCGATGCCTGCATTTGTTAACCGGGCTGCGACTTCGTAGGTGAGAGTGCCACTGCGAGAGAGAACGGCCACGGGACCTGGGATAAACGGAATAGTAGGTAAAATACCGATCTTGGTCTGGCCAGGAACAATGATACCTGGTGTGTTGGGGCCGATTACCCGGGTAGGGGAGTCTTGAATCTGTTCGAAGGTTGTCAGCATATCGTGTTGAGTTATGCCTTCGGTAATGCAGATTACCCATGGAATATCATTAGATGCAGCCTCTAGCACAGCATCGGCAGCCATACGGGGCGGAACGAAAATGATGGATGCTTCGATATCATGGGTGCGTTTGGCTTCGGCTATGGAGTTGTAAACTGGGACCCCTAGTATCTCCTGGCCTCCTTTGAAAGGAGTGACACCTGCTACAATGTTTGCACCGTACTCCTTCATTAGGCGAGTGTGGAGTTGCCCTTCGCGGCCGGTAATACCTTGAACAAGAATAGGCGTATTTTTGTCGATGCTGAATTTAGCGTGAGATGTGTATCCATTTGACGCCGGGTAGGATTCTGCGGCCTTTGTTTTAGGTTCAGGGAAATCTAGAATTATTGCGTTTTCAGGTTTGAGGGTGTCGAGAATATCAATGGCTGATTTCATGTCTGCGGCGATATGGAGATTTTCCACCTCAAGACTTTTAAGGATTTCCAAACCAGACTCTGCGTCCTTACCAGACATACGTGCTACAATGGGCTTGGCAGGGGCTTTGCCGCCCAAAGCTCCTTTCATAGCGAGAGCTACTTTTTCACAGGAGAGGATTCCACCGAATAAATTAATGAAAATAGCTTTGACCTGATCATCTCCAAAAAGCAGTTCCAGAGCAGTTTGCATTCGTTCCTGGTCTGCCGCACCTCCAAGATCAAGGAAGTTGCTTGCAGGGAGTTTTGAGAAGTTGAGGAGGTCCATTGTTGCCATGGCGAGCCCTGCTCCATTTACCATGAGGCCTACCCAACCCGGGAGTTTGACAAAGGAAAGTCCTGCATCGCGCGCAATATTTTCCTCATGGGTGGCGTGCTCACGTTGATAGTACTCTTCCATGTCAGTATTGATATCGGCAAAATTGTCGTCAATTTCTACTTTGCCATCAAGAGCGATGAACTCTTTGTCACCAGTAACAACGAGCGGATTGATCTCTGCCATGAGCATGCCATTGGCCAGCATGCCATTGAAGAGATTTTTCAGAAGGGCAGCAAATCCGGCTAGGTACTCTTTTTCTAAGTCTAGATGGAAGAAGGCTGCACGAATTTGATTAGGAGCTAAGCCGCCAGGCAAACGTATTTCTTGAACAAGAAGGTTGTCAGTGCCAAGGTTTTCGATTTCAACACCGCCTTCACGTCCTACGGTGAGCAGAATACACTTGCGTTCACGGGATACAGTCAGGGAAAGGTAGAATTCGCGTTGGATGTCAGCGGCAGGTTCAACACGAATGAAAGGTACTGAGTGCCCTTTGATATCGAGGTTGAACAGTTTTTGCGCTGTGTTAGCAAATTGTGCTTTGTCGTCTACGCGTAGAATACCGCCAGCCTTGCCACGACCACCTGTCAGGACTTGGGATTTTAGAAACCAAGGCAGAGGGAACTTTGGTGAGAATTCGTTTTCCTGGCCTGGATAAACGGCTTCACCGGATGGGACCGGAATGCCCGCCTTGGCAAACAATACCTTACTTTTATGTTCGTTCAGCAGCATGGCTGTCCTTTTTGCAATTATTAAAATGTGTTATGTGGCGTATCTTGTGACGGTCATAACCGTCTAATATACCTCTCCACAATTGCGGTCAAAAAGATTAGGGGGTATATATATAATAATCCAGCGATAGGCTAGGAGTTCTAATGACTGATTTTAGAGATATTGCCGACCAGTTGCAGCAGGAAGTTGTCACAGATATGGCTGAGACCTATTTTGGGACTCGTAGGGAGCTTGATGATAAGATTAGGGGATTTGAGCTCATGGTGGACGAGTTCAGAGGTTTGGTCCCACGGTTGAGTCAGGCTGCTGCTAGGCTAAACCTACTGCTTCTTGATGCTCCTACAGCAAGAGACTTCTATATTGCTCTCGATATTGTGCCTTCATGCATTCCTGTGCCTTCAGAGTACGTAAGACCTTTTTTTGATAAGCTGCCTTGGGCCTTTACCGGCGGAGGGCGATATGCAAGGTGTGTATGCCGTGCTTACGACTTGTTACAAAAAGCTGCTGATGATTATTTAAATGGGCATTATTATCCGGATCCAGATGTTCCAGGTAGGAAGCGTTTAACAGTTCACTACTTACGCCTCAGAGCTCTAGCAGAACATATCAATGATGAGGTCGAGCGAGTGAACACCGAGCTGTCTCCTAGCAGTACGCTTCGCTACGTGAAGAGGATGGATACCGAACAAAGTGAACGTGAAGATGTCATCGGGCTGGCGTGCCTTACTGATGGGTGCGGATTAGATAATGATTTGAAGTTCGATGGAATCGATTTCAATGGATTGAATCTGCCAGTCGTTCAAGATTTGCCTAGGATCTCTTCTGTCAAAGAAGCTATTAAGGACTTTTGCAAGGAAATATACCCAGCACGCAAGCAAGATATTACAATTGCAATGAATGCTCTGCGAGAAGAGTAAGGGGCAAGTTATATGATCTTATTCGCCTGAAGTTCCGGGATTAGCTTTTCATGTAAATTGGATTTACAGATGTAGGTTTCTGCATGGCCTTTAAAAAAGGACTTACTGACGTTCTTTACATCGTCATGCGCGGTAAGCATGATAAGTTTGAAAGCGTTTCTTGGATCAATCTTGTTGTTGTTCTCAATACTTCTCATTCTTTCAATGGCCTCATGGCCATCCATTTGAGGCATTTCAATATCCATGAAGACAGCATAAAAGGGTGTTCCCTCCCTCATGTGATGTTCAAATTGCAACAGTGCATCGTCTCCTCTATTGGAGACGACACATTGCGCGTATTCAGATAATTTCTTGGCGACTAAAGCTGTAAATCGCTCATCGTCGTCGACAATTAGGAATTTTTTTAACATCTGTCTCTTTTCGTTAGGTTAGCCGTCATTGTTGAGCTGGTCGATTATCTTTTTCAGTGTCTCCGAGACTTCACTTTCAGAGACTTGGCAGGTTCCTACTGCTTCATGGCCTCCGCCGCCGAAAGAGAGCATGAGCTTACCAATATCAGTTTTACTTGTTCGGTTGGTAATAGATTTGCCAACAGTGAAAACGACATTTTGCTTTTTGAAACCCCAAATGACGCGGATGCTTACATTGCAATCAGGAAATAGAGAGTAAATCATGAATCGGTTGCCGCAGTAAATTGGATCTTGACCACGCAAATCTATCACAAGGGCATTGTCATAAACTGTTGTGTTGTCTTTAAGCATTTGGATGAATTTAGGTTCATCTTCTTTGTATTTATCAATGCGCTCTTTGACGTCTTCAATTTCCATGATTTCTTCGGCTGTGTGAATACGACAGTATTCAATCATGTCGAGCATTAGTTGATAATTGCTTATTCGGTAGTCGCGGTAGCGTCCTAGGCCTGTGCGGGGATCCATTATGTAACCTAAAAGAATCCATCCTGTTGGATTGACTATTTCTTCAGCGCTCAGATTGGCCGAATCAACTTTGTCAACCGCATCCATCATTTCTTGGAAGCTTGCTGGGAATTTGTCTGCACCATAATATTCATAAATGACACTGGCACAACTTGGCAGAGGCTTGCTCATGCCTTCGAATTCAATGTCTCCTAGCCGTTCCTGTTCGCTTGTGTGGTGGTCAAACCAGAGGCCACACCCTTCGACATAGGGGACATTTGCAAGAATATCTTTTTTAGTGACTTCAACTTTGCCGTCTTGGAGATCCTTAGGGTGGGCAAAGAGGTAGTCGTCAATTTCGCCAAGGTGTTTGAGCAATGTTGCGCAAACCAAGCCGTCGAAGTCGGAGCGGGTAACAAGCCTCATGGGATAATCTCCAGTCTATTCGAATAATTTGCTCAGTTCATCGAGGTCGATGAATATTCCTGATTCAATGCTTAATTCTTATACGTTCCATATTTTTTTGTCAAAACAGAGGCATTATTTTTTTGTCTGAACGGCCAACTTCTTTGCGCGCATAGCTCTGAGTATTTCACCTGATTTCGGACCAAGATTTCTATCTCGTGACTTAAGGTTGACTGTAAGAATAGTTTCAAGGTCAGTGTGAGCCCGTTTATGAAAAAAAATATTATTATCAGCGGCAACGAGGTCAAATGACTCATCAAGAATTCCTGCTAAATGAAGGTCGATGAGAAGGTCCACACGTGTGTCTGCGGGGAGTCTGTCGTAGTGTGATGCGGCCATATGCCACCGGGTAGCTTTGGCGCCTGCAATAGACAATGCATTGGACAATCTGATTCTACTGGCGAGTTCTTTTGCTACAGCCTCTCTATTTATGTCGTGTGTATGGAGAAAGGGAGTCTTGCTGTCACCATGTCTTTTTCCGATGCCGTGACATAGTCCCATCCAAACTGCTTTGGCGTTGCCGCTGAGTTTGTCCATTAGTTGAGCTGTATGCTCAACAATATTGTTTGAAAGAAAGTCCGTAGACTCTGTGGACGATTGAGAGATACAATTGAGTGCATCGAACCAAGGAGATAGGCATCCAGTTTGTGTGAGAAGTCGAATATAATTGCCTGGCTTTATTGTGTTAAGGGCTTTGATCGTTTCTTGGCCAATTCGATCTGCAGGTAAGATATCTAGATGGCCGTTTTGGGAAACGGAGTGCATTGTTTCCAGTAAACTCGCGTGAGGTGTGAAATCTGGAAACTTGGCCCAGAACCGAGCGGCTCGAAAAACACGCAGTGGGTCATCAATAAACGATTGCTTTGAGGCGGGACGGAGAACTTTGTTTTTTAAGTCCTCAAGTGAACGAGGGTGACAGATTAGGTCCCCTTGCGAGTTGAGTAGTAGTGCATTGACAGTTAGGTCTCTGGATTTTACTTCCTCGTCTAGTGAGTTTCCTCGAGGGAAAGAGAACTCCATTTTGTTGATCAAAAAAATCGGAAACGTTCGACCAACTTGCTGTGCATTAGGGAAGCGCTTAACGAATTCTTCACGTGATGTGTTGGTGACTAAATAGTCACGATCAGTAATTGAGTGCCCTAAGATAAGGTCGCGGACGGCTCCGCCAGCAAGATAGATATCCATTAAGTATTTACTATCAGAAGGTAAACCATGCTGCCACAAGGAATTTACTACTGGGAAAGCGGTGCTGAAGGAGTGGTGCCTGCGACCCGGAGAAGCCAAATTGTCGTGTCTAAATCATGGAGCAATGAGTTTGATCGTTTAGGTGTATGGCAACCTTATGAGCTTGAAGGTGTTGGTTCTTTTCAACGAAGTGTTGTTGAGTCGTCCTGTACGGTCGTAGTTGTTAACGAATGCACCAGTACAATGGAGGTGGCGCGTTATTTGGCTGAGAAGGGGGCGTTAGGGGCGTGGGGAGCTGTTATAGCCGTTAATCAGACCCATGGGCGAGGGCAGTTGCGGCGTCATTGGATATCGCCTGCGGGCAATCTTCATGTGTCCGTCGTGTTGCCGAATCAGCCAGAGGACGGACCGTGGCTTGAGCTATGGAGCCATCTGTTGCCGTTAGTGTGTGGCTATGTTTTTGCTGAAGCTTTTGCAGAATTAGGAACGCACATTGAGTTGAAATGGCCCAACGATTTTCTTCAGCAAGATAGGAAGGTTGGTGGGATGCTGCTTGAAGAAAAGGGGTCTCTCGTTATTCTCGGAATGGGCGTCAATCTTGAGGAGTCTCCGCCTGATGATAAAATGCGCGAAGATCGTTCTGTTCCTGCGGCCATTTTGAAAACAGACAAGGCTTCTGGTGGCCCTTTAGCCTTGTGGGAAATTCTTGTAAATCGTGGAGAATCCGTGTATGTAGGCTTGCTCGACGAGTTGGAACCAGAAGAGTTCCTATCAGCCATGACCAGCCGACTTGCTTGGCTGGGGCATCGCGTCCGAATCCATGAGAGGGAGAGTGACGTATACTACGCAGATATCGTAGGGGTTTCACCTCTAGGCGGACTCGTCATACGCCGTGAAGGGAAAGAGTCTGTCCTCTTTTCCGGTTCGATAGCGCCTTTGTGATCGTCGCATTTTTGTATGGCAGGCGGTGATTCAATAAGAAAGGTGCATGTTCCCATTTATGTCCAAGGAGTCAGTGAAATCCATGCAGCCGAAGTCCTTTGAAAAGGTACTTGAAGAGGTCAAGGGTAAGCGGATTCTGGTTGCCAACCGGGGTATCCCGGCTAGGCGTATTTGCCGATCCATTACCGAGATGTTCAACGCAAAGGCGATCATGACCGCCACCGACGTGGACAAAACCTCACCTGCTACCTCCGGTGCCAACGAGCTTTTGATGCTCGGTGCCGATCCCCGTGCGTATCTTGATCTGGACCGTGTTATTCGAGAAGCCAAAGCCAATGACATCGTGGCTATTCACCCCGGTTGGGGCTTCGGTTCCGAAGACGATACTTTCCCGGCCCGATGTGAAGAAGCGGGTATTATCTTTATTGGTCCTCCGCAGGGCCCTATGCGCACCCTCGGTAACAAAGTAGCTGTCCGTCAGCTTGCCATTGAGGAAGGTGTGCCGGTTGTCCCCGGTTCAGAAGGGGCTGTTTCAATTCCCGAAGCTCGTGAAATTGCCAAAGAAATTGGCCTTCCCATTATGCTTAAGGCAGAAGGTGGCGGCGGTGGGCGCGGTATTTACGAGGTTTACAAAGAAGAAGATCTGGAAAATGCTTTCTCTAAGGCTTCGGCCTTGGCCCAGGCTTCTTTCGGCAATCCGCGTCTTTACGTTGAAAAGTTACTGACCTCGGTTCGTCATATCGAAATTCAGGTCATTGCTGACAAGTACGGTAATGTGTTTTGCTTCGATGAGCGTGATTGTTCCGTTCAACGCAACCACCAAAAGCTGGTGGAAATTACGCCATCTCCTTGGCCGAAATATTCTGAAGCGCTTCGCGCTAAGCTTAAGGATTACTCCAAAAAGCTTATTAAAGCTTCCGGATATTACTCACTGGCCACTGTTGAGTTTTTGGTGGATGCCAAAGGTGAGCCTTATCTTATTGAAGTGAACACTCGTCTTCAGGTTGAGCACGGTATTACCGAATGCCGCTACGGCATTGACTTGGTGGAAGAGCAAATCGCCATTGCGTTTGGTGCAGAACTTCGTTTTAACGAAGAGAACACTAAGCCGTTTCAGTGGGCGTTTCAGTGTCGCATCAATTGTGAAGATCCGCAGAAGAACTTTGAGCCTAATTCTGCACGAATCACCCGTTATGTTTCGCCGGGTGGTCAAGGTATCCGTATCGACTCCTGTATTGGTGATGGCTACCGCTTTCCGTCCAACTATGATTCAGCAGCTTCGTTGCTGATTGCATATGGTAATTCCTGGTTGAAAGTTGTGGCTCTGATGAGCCGTGCGTTGCGCGAGTATATGATTGGCGGTCTGAAAACGACTATTCCTTTCCATCGTAAAATCATTGATCATCCGAAGTTTATTGAAGGTGATTATGATACGAACTTCGTACGTCATAATTATGCTGAGCTCATGGATTACTCAGATAGAGAGCCAGATTCTTTACGTATGACCCGTCTTGTGGCTGAAGTTTCTGCGCTCGGTTACAATAAATACGTTCAACTCGGTGAGTATCGTGGGCGTGAGGATAAGCGGGTCGGGCGTTTTGAATTAGCTGAACCTCCTGAAGTATCTTCTTGGTTTGAGCCGAGCATTACTCGTGGTATGGATCGCGATGCCATTCTTGATACCCTTCGTTCTGACCGTGAATCTGGTATGATCCATATGACGGATACAACCACACGCGATATCACACAGTCCAATTCAGGTAACCGTTTCCGTTTGGCCGAAGACCGCATCGTTGGGCCCTCTTTGGATAAATGCGGATTTTTCTCTTTGGAGAATGGCGGTGGCGCTCATTTCCATGTGGCTATGTTGGCGAACATGACTTATCCGTTTGCCGAAGCTGCTGAATGGAACAAGTTTGCTCCCAATACACTAAAGCAGATTCTCATTCGTTCTACAAATGTACTTGGTTACAAACCGCAGCCAAAGAATGTGATGCGGCTGACAGGTGAGATGATCAATGAGCATTACGATGTAATCCGTTGTTTTGACTTCCTGAACCACATCGAAAACATGCGTCCTTTTGCTGAAGTGGCGCTGAACTCCACGAAGAACATCTTCGAACCTGCCATTTCTTTGTCTTGGGCGAAGGGATTCGATGTGGAACGCTATATGGATGTTACTGCGGAAATCATTCGTATGTGCGCTGATGTAGCTGGTGTTTCGGAGAAGCAGGCTGAGCGCATGATCATTCTCGGCCTTAAAGATATGGCCGGAGTATGTCCTCCCAGATTCATGAAGGAACTGATTGGTTCTCTTACTTCGAAATATCCTGAACTGGTCATTCATTCCCATCGTCATTACACTGACGGTTTGTTTGTTCCGACCATGGGCGCCGCAGCAGAAGCCGGTGCGCACATTGTGGATGTGGCTGTGGGGGCTTCCGTTCGTTGGTACGGGCAGGGCGAAGTTCTTTCCACTGCCGCCTACATAGAGGATGAGATCGGTCTCAAGACTCATCTTGATAAGGATATGATCCGAGCTACTAATTTCCAGCTCAAGCAGATCATGCCGTATTATGACAAATACACCGCTCCTTACTTTCAGGGGATTGATCATGACGTGGTGCGCCATGGCATGCCGGGAGGTGCGACTTCTTCTTCTCAGGAAGGTGCGCTTAAGCAGGGCTACATCAAGCTTCTGCCCTATATGCTCAAATTCCTTGAAGGAACCCGTAAGATCGTTCGTTATCATGACGTGACCCCTGGTTCACAAATTACATGGAATACGGCCTTTCTAGGTGTAACCGGTGCGTACAAGCGTGGTGGCGAGCGTGAAGTTCGACGTTTGCTTAACATGCTTGATATCGTGAATCTTTGTAAGGAAGAGGATCTGACAGACCTTGAGCGTGAGGCTCGGTTGGATATCTATCGTGATTCCAATGATGCCTTCCGTAACCTTTTGCTTGGCAAGTTTGGCAAACTGCCTCTTGGGTTCCCCGAAGACTGGGTTTATCAGTCTGCTTTTGGCAAAGGTTGGGAAACCGCTATTGCAGAACGCACCGAGGAGTCTCCGCTCCAAACTCTTGTCGATGTGGATTTGGCGGCAGAGAAGGAAGCACTACAGAAACGTTTGCATCGTCAGCCCACCGATGAAGAATTCGTCATGTACCTCAACCATCCTGGTGATGCTATCACCACCATCGAATTCTGCGAACAATTTGGTAACATCAACAATTTGCCTGTTGATGTTTGGTTCGAAGGCCTGGAAAAGGGCGAGGTGTTGCACTTTCAGGGTAATTGTAAGAAGCCGCACGTCATGCGTATTCTTGACATTTCTGAACCTGATGAGAATGGCATGGTCGTTGTTCGCTACATCCTTGACTCAGAGGTACTTAGCCATCAGGTCAAGGTTGCTGAGCCGGAAGCTGGTTCGAAAGAATCCCTCGAAATGGCCGATCCAAACAATGAGTACCACGTAGGTTCTCCCAGCAATGGTGATCTTTGGGTTACTCATGTGCGTCCGGGCGACAAGGTTAAGGCTGGTGAGGAGCTGTTCAACATCTCCATCATGAAGCAGGAGAAGTCGGTTCTAGCGCCTGTTGACGGTACAGTTTGTCGAGTCCTCAAGGCAGGCAACTACACCGAAGACAAGAAGATGATTCCTGTCGTCGAAGGCGAACTCATTGTTGAGCTTGGTCCTGCAGGCGGAATTTGTCCTACTTGTAAGTTGGAAGTTCCTGTCCAGGATGTCAATTTCTGCCCCAACTGCGGCCAGAAAATGTAAAAAATAATGCTGTTAGGCAAATTGGTTTAATATAGATATTACGCTTAAATCAACTAGCTGGAAATAGTAACTAAAGGCTGATGTGCTGTAAATGCATGTCAGCCTTTCTTTTTTTTTCATTTTTAAAGTGCTTGTTTTGGATTAATTAAGAAGTGATGGATGAAATATATTGGTATATTTGTTCACTGGTTGGACCAATTGTTTCATTGACGAACAGTTAAATTTACCTGTAATCGAGGTTTTGATGGTTAGTCGGGATTGATTCTTATGAATCGTATTACCTTATATAACTTCGTGGGCCACGGTAGAATTTGGATTAAAACGTCACAATATGCCGCACGAATCATCCAGGAGGAGAGAGATGGCCAAGACCCAGACCAAAACCGCAGAACAGGTCGAGCCCAAGGCCGAAACTGGTAAAGCCAAAAAGGCGGGGGCGAAAGTAGAGCGTCTTAAACAGAAGATGATTCTAGACGGTGCTGATATCAAGGGTATCGGCGAAGAAGCTGAACTGCTTGTCGGCGGCAAGAACTATAATACTGCCATCATCAGCCAGGTCTCTGGCATCCGCGCCCCGGAATTTAGGGCAATTTCCTCTCACGCATTTCATCAAATCCTGGACGAAACCAAGGTGAATGCTGCCGTGGTTCGTGCTACAGTAGACAAAGAGTATAAAAGGGTCGACTGGAATTCTGACGAGGTCAATCAGGATTCAGAATACTTACAGCATTTTGTTCGTGAAGTTGGTAAGCGTGTTGCTGAGGAGTCTGCAAAGAAATCGGGTACGCTTATCAAGCTTCGTACTTTCATCAATAATGTTGTTGATGGTTTTGCTACTTCTCCTGAGGGTATTGACCAGCTCCGTATGCGCTCCGTACTTGTGCAGTCTGCCATCCTTTCCGTGACAGTTCCTGAAAATATCGCCAAGGAAGTCAAAGGTGCTTACCTCTCCATCTGCAAGGAAGCAGGAATGGACGACGTTCCTGTCGCAGTTCGTTCCTCCGCAGCTGGTGAAGATAGTCGTAAAAAGGCTTTTGCAGGTCTCCAAGATACTTACCTTAATATAGTTGGCGCTGACACTTGTTTGGAAGCTTATCATTGGGATTGTGCTTCCGCATACAACCTGCGCTCTATGACTTATCGTCGTGAGGCCATTCTTGACGCCATTACTAGGGCTGAGGAAACCGGTGATGATTCCATTGCCGAGATTGCTAAGAAAGAGTGGGCCATCGAGCATACTTCCCTGTCAGTTTGCCTCATGCGTATGATCAATCCGGTTATCTCCGGAACCGCTTTCAGTGCCGATACCGCCACCGGTTGTCGTGGTACCGATCGTAATGATCTCGTTTCCATTGATGCCAGCTATGGTCTGGGCGAAGCTGTTGTCGGTGGTATGGTTACTCCTGATAAATTTTATGTTTTCCAGCGCGATAGCGGAAGCGAAGTTGTCATCCGCTACATGGGCTGCAAAGAGAAGAAGATCGTATACAAGGAAGATGGCAGCGGCACTCATGTGGTTAAGGTGCCGGAAAACGAAGTCAATCGTTGGGCTCTGTCTATTGCTCAGGCAGAGACCGTTGCTCAGGGGGTTCGTGCCATTTCTAAGGCCTACGAAGGCATGATCATGGACACTGAGTTCTGCATCGATAAGACTGATCGTCTTTGGTTTGTGCAGGCTCGTCCCGAAACCCGTTGGAACGAAGATTTCGAGCAGCATCCTGATACCATTTTTATGCGTCGTCTCGAAGTGGACAAAGATGCATTGGATTCCGCTGAAGTTATTCTGGAAGGTAATGGCGCATCTCGTGGTGCAGGGCAGGGAACGGTTAAATATCTCCGTTCAGCTCTGGAGCTGAACAAAATTGATAAGGGTGATATCCTTGCGGCCGAGCGTACTGATCCGGATATGGTTCCCGGTATGCGTATCGCATCTGCTATCCTCGCAGACGTGGGCGGAGACACTAGCCACGCGGCCATCACCTCTCGCGAACTTGGTATTCCTGCAATTATTGGTATCCAGCGCCTTGAGGCTCTTCGCTCTCTGGAAGGTCAACAGGTCACTGTTGATGGCTCTCGCGGCAAAGTTTATCGCGGGGAGCTGCCTCTGGTGGAAGTAGGCGGCGAAATCAATGTTGCCGAACTGCCGGCTACCAAGACAAAGGTTGGTTTGATCCTTGCTGATGTTGGTCAGGCTCTGTTCCTGTCTCGGTTGCGTAATGTGCCAGATTTCGAGGTTGGCCTTCTGCGTGCTGAGTTTATGCTTGGTAACATCGGTGTTCACCCCATGGCACTGGAAGCTTACGACAAAGACACTTTGAATGATCTGGTGGATCAGAAGCTTCAGGAAATGGACACCCGTTTGACTAAGGTCATGAAGCAGCAGCTTGATGATGGCCTGATTCGTATGCCGCTTAAGCTTCGCGAGTATGTTGGACTCATCACCGGTCTTTCCAAAGAAATGGATTCTCTGGCAGAGCAAGAAGGCTCCCGCAGCACTGATGAAGTGCTGGCCATGCATCGCAAGCTGCGTGAAATGGACCACAAACTTGACGAACACATTAATCACGCTACGGAGCGTTTAGATGTGCTCAAGACTTCCATAGATCTTGATGCTCATGTGGCCGTCATTCTTGGCTTCCATGATATGCTTGAGCCTATGCCCCAACCTCGTACCGAGACTTGGAAGATTCGTCAGCAGCACGAAAAGATTGTGGCCGGTTATATTGAGCGTCTTAAGGAAGAGCCTGAGGTTGTAGAATACATTGATCAGGTTACCGCGCTTCGTGAAGAAGTCGCTTTGAAGATGGGACTTAAGTCTGAGATGGACGAGGTAGCAACCTTGCCCGATCGTATTCGTGGTATTCTTGAAGCCCGTGGTTATACCACTGGTAAAGAAAATTATATCCAAACTCTGTCTCAGGGCTTGGCCCTATTCGCAATGGCTTTCTATGGTAGTAATATCGTTTACCGTACCACTGATTTCAAGTCGAATGAGTATCGCAATCTGTTGGGCGGATCCTTGTTCGAAGCCCATGAAGATAATCCTATGATTGGTTATCGCGGTGTCTCTCGTAATATTCACGACTGGGAACTCGAAGCGTTCAAGCTGGCCCGTGGTATCTATGGTGGAAAGAATCTGTCCATTATGTTCCCGTTTGTCCGTACTTTGGAAGAAGCTCGTTCAATGAAGCGTTACCTTAAGCAGGTTCACAATCTTGAATCTGGTCGCGATGAACTTAAAGTTATTCTTATGGCCGAGATTCCGAGTAATGCCGTACTCTGCAAAGAGTTTCTTAAGGAAGTCGATGGATTCTCTATCGGCTCAAACGACATGACCCAGATGGTACTGGCTACCGATCGAGACAACGCTAGCCTTCAGCATATCTATGATGAAGAAGATCCTGCCGTTGTTTGGGCTATACTGTCTGCGATTTTTGCCGGACAGAAAGTTGGTAAGAAGGTTGGCTTCTGTGGCCAGGGTGTCAGTAACTCTGTTATTTTGCGTGGCTTGGTGGCTATCGCGGGCATTGTTTCCGCTTCGGTCGTACCTGATACCTACCATCAGACCAAGATTGATATGGCGGCAGTAGAAGCCGAGAATATCAAAACTCGTGATTTGGGCGAGTGGTTGAAGAAGCAGCACATGGTTAAGCTCTGTGCTTTGTTGGAAGAGAATAGCT
Source organism: Pseudodesulfovibrio sp. zrk46 (assembly GCF_012516435.1). Taxonomy (NCBI): domain Bacteria; kingdom Pseudomonadati; phylum Thermodesulfobacteriota; class Desulfovibrionia; order Desulfovibrionales; family Desulfovibrionaceae; genus Pseudodesulfovibrio; species Pseudodesulfovibrio sp. zrk46. The sequence goes on along the minus strand of NZ_CP051216.1, from coordinate 3,464,010 downwards.
ATGGTCACATTCTCAAGAAATATAAGTCTCCTGAGGACTTCATGGAATGGTACGAAGGAGAGTTGGATCGATTCAGTGAACAGCTCCGTGAGCACATGGAGACTCCTAAGGAAGAATTCTATCGTCAGGAGATGGAGCAGTTCCGTGCCATGTTCCACAAACCGGTCATTTACGCTAGTTGGGACTGGCATTACACGGTGGAAGACGCCATGCGGCATGCCGGTTTCGAGTCTTTTGACGAGCAGGAATCTGCTTTAGAAGCTCAACGCAAGAAGCAATGGTAGGCTTTCAGAATAATAAGCAAGAGCCCCGTCCTTGGACGGGGCTCTTTTATTTTGATTCCATCAATTTTAAAAGACCTTGGCTAGTTCGAGAGCTTTATTGATAGCCGTTGTCTTTGCCTTATCGCGCCCTCTAGGGCCACCTGCAAGTGTGGGTTGTACGGCAACACTTTTCACATCTTTTATGCCAATAAAACTAAGATAATGGTTCATGTAGGATGCTTGGAAATTATAAGGCGAATCATCACTGTAGTCTCCACCTCTTGAGTAAGCAATAAAAGCCTTTGCATTTATCAATCCTTTGTATCCATCGGGCCCCACGGAAAATGTGTAGGTCGGTTGGGCTACTACGTCCATGAAATGCTTGAGGCGGTAGGGAAGTGAGAAGTTCCACATTGGGATTGCAAAAACATATTTGTCTGCTGTTTTGAAATCTTCAATAATTTTTTCAACCTCGCTCCATAGGCCTCTTTCTTCATCTGTGAAGTCGCGTCCATGCATTATGTTATACTTTCCAGTGAGCATCTTTTCGTCAAGTATTGGCAATTTCATGTCGAATACGTTTCGGATGATAACTTTCGTTTCTGGATGGATATTTGTGTAAGATTTGATGAAAGCATTCGCTAGCGCAATGGAGTGAGAGCGGCTTCCTCTTGGGGAAGCTTGAATGAACATTAACGTGCTCATATAAGACTCCTTTTTATACGACCTTGTCGGTGATTGTTCCAGTTCCCTCTAAAAGAGTCGAACTGATCGCTTGGGCCACGTCAATATCGGTTCCTGTCGAACCTAAGTCTGTGCCATTTCCAAAGAATTCCGTGGTACGTGATGCTACTTCTGCACCAGCTACGGCGTTTTCCTGGGAGTCAGCCCCTTCTTGGTTGATACCGGACATAATTGTACTGCTGGCAATATCTACAGAATTCTCAAAGGATGCCGCTTGATTCTCTGATGCCATTGACGACATGGTCATAGCAGAAATGCTGAAGTCGGACATGATTTCCTCCTAGTATTCAAGGCCTTCCATTTTCAATATGCAACAGCAGTAGGGGCTTGGCAAGTGTATTGGGCCGTAGAACGGGCTTTAGCCCCCCCGGCATTGTCAGCTCGGGGGGGCTTGAAAGCCTGCATACTGAAGTTCGTGGCTAGGAAACCTTATCTATGAAACCGCGTTCTAGACTCTTCAGTGACTGTGAAAGCTTAACAAGCTCATCGCCTGGGATCTTTCGAATAGTCTTTCCTTCGGCGTCGACAATTTCGACTTGAATGGTGTCGTCTTCTTCAAGGATATTGAACTTTAATTGGATATCCTTAGCTTCCAACTGTTCTTCTGCATCCTTGATAAAGGAGTTCATCTCTTCTCGTGAAAATTCACGAGGATTTTGGTTTTCCTTGTTCAGCGCATTCTGCTTTTGGACAGCGTCAGGAGCCGCCCTGACGCTACCGTCGCGGCTGTATGGTCTTTCCACCGACTGCGCTGGATGCACGTTCTCCGAACGTGCGACCTGCTTCACTTCATTGGTAATTTCGGGGATATTCATGGGCTCCCTCCCTGGTGTTGCACGAATCATCCCAACCGGACTTGCCTCTTACGCTTATTTTATCGGCAACTTCGAGTTCAACTTTAGGCTCTAAAATAAAAACTTTGATTATTCCGACTTGTTCTAATCAAAATTTCAAACTAATTGACTGTATTACCATTTTTTAATAAGATTTCTGTCGTTTAAAATGTAATGAAATTCTAGAGGGTTCTGCTATTTAAGCCTTCGAAGTATTATATCGCGAGGGTTATCCTAGGAAAGTTGAGGGACAATGCCCTTTTTTTTGAAGCACCATTTTGATCCTACTTTAGATCTGAATCATCTTAAGCCTGAATTACAAGATGACGGTAGTGTCGACCACTATGAGTTGAATTATGTTCAAAATGTGGAGGCCGGCAGCGTTATTGCAGAATGGGTTGAATTTAACGGTGCAGATGGCGTTGAAGTCGATTCTCGCTTTGTCCATGAAGAAAAACGCTTTCCTGCAGGACGTGGTACAGGGATTAAGCGAAAACAGCCTAATAAGTTATATGCAGCTGTCAATGGCTGTGTCAGATATGAAAACGATAAGATCATTGTTGAAGAGGACATCGTCGTTCCTAAAGATATTGATTTTCATACAGGCAATATTGATTTTATTGGCAATGTTACGGTTGGCGGAGCAGTTAGAACTGGTTTTTCTCTCAGTGGACGAGATGTCACTGTTAATGGTCAAATAGAAGGTGCTCATATTGAAGCATTGCGAAATTTGAATTGCCGCGGTGGAATCAAGGGAGGCAAAGAGGCTTATCTTGAAGCTGGCAAGACTATTAAGACTGCTTTTTGCGAATTTGGTACACTTAAGGCTGGAGAAGATGTTCTCGTTAAAGGGGCTTTAATGCATACTGATGTGTATGCAGGTAAGCGTCTTGCGGTAGGAGGACGTTTGACCGGTGGCAACTATTATTGTCATGACTATATTTATGTTGGCGAGCAATTGGGCGGAGGGCTTGGGACCGATACCTTAATTGTCCTTGGTTATAATCCTACCCTGTTATTCGCTGATGAAGAGTATAATATTCGTATCAAGAGATTACATGCTGATATCTCCCTATATAAAAAGGCGATTGATCGAAACGAAGATGATGCTACCGAAATAAAAGAAAAACTTGCGTCTGCTGAAAAGGAAATAGAGCTAGTCAAGCTCTTAAAACAGAAGTTGTGGGATGGCATAGAGGCTACTGAGGTTCTTGATGAGTGCAAAGTGTTGGTTACGGGAGTAGTTAAGCCAGGAGTGGAAATTGCCATCGGATCCGCATACTTAAAAGTTGATGACTTTTTGGAAGATGTTTATTTTTATTATGATAATGGTGAAGTAAAAATTGGCGCTGCCGCTAAAAAAATGAAAAGATAGCTTATGGATATTGCAACCCTTATCGGTCTTGCCGGCTCGTTCGGTCTTGTTTTAACTACCATATTTATGGGTGGTAACGCTGCTGGGTTTCTCGATATACCCTCCGTTGTCGTTGTCATTGGTGGCACCTTTGCTGTTACTTTTGTAATGTTTCCTATGAACGTTGTTATTGGAACTATTAAAGTTGGTTTAAAGACTTTGCTGTTCAAATCCAATGATCCACAGGAAATAATACGTTTGATTACGTCGTTGGCTGACACTGCACGAAAGGAGAGCCTTGTCGCTTTAGAAAAAGTCGCGATTGATGATCCCTTTCTAAAAAAAGGTGTGATGTTGGTTGTTGACGGGTCAAGTGAGGCTTTAGTTCGTTCTGTCATGGAAATTGAATTGGAATTCATGAAGCAACGTCATCGTCAAGGTCAGGCCGTTTTCAAAGGGATGGGAGCGATGGCCCCTGCATTTGGAATGATCGGTACCTTGATTGGTTTGGTGAACATGCTTTCCAACCTTTCCGATCCATCATCAATCGGTCCGGCTATGGCTGTTGCTCTTCTCACAACTTTTTATGGGGCGGTTATGGCAAACTGTGTGTTTTTGCCTATGGCTACTAAATTGGAAGAGCGGTCTGCAGAAGATGCCTTGTTTATGCAGATTATGGTGGAAGGTGTTTCATCTCTTCAGAGAGGCGACCATCCTTCTGTCGTCAAAGAAAAGCTTCAGGCTTTCTTGGCTCCAGCAATGCGTGAAGAGTCCGCATAGTATTAATCAAGTGAGTCAGGTTTATGGCTGAACAAGCCGAAGAGCAAATACAGCGTAAGCCGCCTGAAGAACCTCCAGGCGATGAAGGGTTGCCGGGGTGGATGGCGACATTCGCCGACATGGTGACTCTTTTATTGTGTTTCTTTGTACTCTTGCTTTCTTTTGCTGAACAAAGTGAAGAGAAGTATCGTGACGCTCTAGGGTCGATTAAGGGAGCATTCGGGGTTAAAGAGCTTCGCGCTGTTTCAGATGATATGGCTCTTTTTAATACCAGTTCCACTGCCAAAGATCTCACAGCAAAGATTTCACATGATGAGCGTCTTCTGTTGGGGGTCATCATGCGCATCAAATCTCTTCTGGAAGATGAAGATGTGGAGTTGAAGGAAGGCACTGGTGTTACAGCAGATCGCGATGGGGTTATTTTTAGTGCCAATTCAGCATCAATGTTTAAGCCTGGGTCTGCAGAGTTGTCTAATAGTGCTGATAGAATATTAGACAATGTCATTAGAGTCTTGAAAGATTACAAGTTGCACCTTGTTGTTCGAGGACATACGGATGACCGACCAATATCAACTAAAAAATTTCCATCCAATTGGGAGTTGTCTGCAGCAAGGGCAGCTGTCGCGTTAGACTATATCGTAAATAAAGGAAATATTGAGATAAGCCGAGCAAAGGCTGTTGGGTATGCAGATACGCGACCCGCTGCCCCCAATGATACTCCGGAAAATAGAGCTAAAAATCAGCGGGTTGAATTTTATCTTCATATGCCACAGCGAGATGCGTGGTAGCAGGTATTCTTAATGGCGGAAGACGTAGTAGAAGAGCAGCAATCGGGTGCTAAGTCCGATCCTCCTAAGCCTGAAGCAGGTATTCCGGCATGGATGGCGACGTTTGCTGATATGGTAACGTTGCTTTTGTGTTTTTTTGTACTTTTGCTCTCCTTCACCAATCAGGACGTTACGAACTTTAAAATGATGATGGGGTCTATACAAGAAGCTATGGGTGTGCAAATGGAGGACAAATCTGCCTTGGCTACCCCATATGCTGAATCTAGTTTTAAAGAGCGTAGAAGTGTTCGTGAGAATAGAGAGATTGTTGAATTGGGGGCTCGATTGAAGAAATTTATTCGGGCCAAAGATTTGTCTGCAATGGCTCGTGTCAGCAGTGACAAGTCCGGAGTAATGCTTCGTTTCGATAGCAATGCTATGTTTGCGAAAGGATCTGCACAGTTGACGCCTCAATCTAAGGATGCTCTCAATGTCGTTATTGAAGGAATGGCTAACAAGAGTTTTAACTTGGTTATTCGTGGACATACTGATGGAGAGAGGGCAGAGAGCCAGCTTTATTCTTCTAACTGGGAGCTTTCTGCCGCTAGAGCTGCCTCATGTCTACGTTATATTCTTTCCAATTCAACAATACCAGCCAATAGAATGAAGGCTGTCGGCTACGCGAGTGCAAAACCAATTCTTCCCAGTACAACTGAAGCAAATAAACGAGCTAACAGAAGGGTTGAATTCTTCTACCTTCCAGTGGGCAGATCTAAGTGGTAAGTTAAATGAAGAATAAAGGTCTCTGACAGTTAGTGTTGTCAGGGACCTTTTTTATAGTAAGTATGTCGCCCTTTGCGAGCGTCATGTTGAAGAACGCTTAATCCATGATTCGTTTTAATGCGGATGTCAGTTGTTCAAATGACACAGGCTTTGAAATATAGTCGTTCATTCCCACCTCAAGGAAGTTCTTTCGATCTTCTGGCATTGCATGAGCAGTTAAAGCAACAATGGGGAGTTTTGAGACATTAATCATGTCATTTGATGTTCTTATGTATTTAGTTGCTTCAATTCCATCCATAATTGGCATTTGGATGTCCATGAAAACGCAATCAAATTTTTCTTCTTTAAGAATGTCGACCGCTTTTTGGCCATCATTAACACATGTCGCTGCATGTCCCATTTTTTGAAGCATTCTACTAATGGCGATCTGATTCACGCGATCATCTTCGACAACAAGAATATCGAGCGGCCTCAGTTGGGGTTCGAATACATCTATTTCAGGCTTTTCAGACATTTGTTCGCGAGTTGGAAGTCCTAGCTGTAAGGACACATAAATTGTCGTGCCTTTTCCTGTATCACTATCAACAGTGATGGAGCCATTCATATATTCTACCAAGCTTCGCACGATACCTAATCCTAATCCCGTGCCTTGGTAGCGACGTGTGTATGTTCCGTCAACCTGAGTAAATGATTCGAATACATAGTTTATTTTTTCTGCAGGTATACCTATGCCAGTGTCAGAAATCGTGAACAATATATTAATACTACCAGTTTTTTTCTGAATTGGGAGTGTCTGGGCATGCACATGTATTGTTCCTTCATCCGTGAACTTTACTGAGTTGCCAGCTAGATTGAATAATATTTGTCGGATTCGTACTTCGTCACCAATGAGGAAGGGAGGGAGTCCTGGTTCGACGTCCATACTGAGTTCAATGTTTTTTGATTCAGTGGAGTGTTTAAAAAAACGGAAAATAGTTTCCATTACTTCATGTGGAGAGAAGAGTTGTTCATGCAATGCAAGCTTGCCGGCTTCGATTTGTGCTATGTTAAGGATATCGTTAATAACATTGAGTAGCACTTTGCTCGAGCTAATTGCAGTTTCAATGTAGTCTGCTTGTTCAACGTTGAGTTTGGTGTCACGGGTCAGTTGCAGCATTCCTAGAATGCCATTGAGCGGGGTCCTTAATTCGTGACTCATGTTTGTGAGAAATTCTGTTTTAGCTTGGCTCGCTGTTTCCGCATCTTGTTTTGCTTTCATTAAAGCTGTTGAAATGGCCTTTCTTTCTGTAATGTCCTCAGCAACACCGACCATGCGAACGCGAACCCCTTCGTCGTCATATACTGGAAAGGCTTGCGCACGAATCCAACGAATTTTGCCATCAGGCATTATGATTCGAAATTCTTGATCAACAATCATGCCTTCATTTCTCAATGAGTTGAATGCATCAAGAACTGGAAGTCGATCGTCTTTGTCAATTGCAAGGAAAAATGATTCTGGATTTTCATATAATGATTCACGTGTGCGTCCCCAGATCATTTCGTATGAGGGGCTAACATATATAACTCTATTATCTGCAACGTCGTTAATCCAGTACGCCTCATGTATGTTTTCAACGAGTTGTCTGAAACGTTCTTCACTTTCTTTGATCTCTTGTTCTCGAATGTTGACCTGTTTAACCATGTCGTCAAATTCTTGTTCAATGATGGCAAGCTCGGAAAAGACTTCGTCATGTAAATCAGGGCGACTATAGTCTCCTTTTGCTGTCATTTCGATTGACTCGGTAAAGTGTGCAAGTGGTCTAACTATACTTTCGCGAAGCCTATGCTGCAGAAAATGGGCAAACATGAAGAAGAGAAGTAAAATTACACTCAGTAGTATAAGGAGAGGAGATATGATGGGGAGAAAAACTTCTCTGACGGGTTTCGATATAAGCAACAGCCAATCTGTTTGAGCCACCTTTGCTATTGTTCCAAAATGATAAATTCCTTCCTCTTTATAGAAGTTAGTATAGAGAGAGTCGTCTGTAAATTCTGTGAAAATGTCTAAGTTGCCAATATTCTCTTGAGTTATAACCCGATGGAAATCGGGATGAGATATGAGGTTGCCATAAGAATCTGTCAGGATGAGGATCCCTTCTCCTTTGGGGAGCAGGTTTTCAAGGTGGGTTTGCAATTTGCTTAAGCTAAGCTCGCCAATGATTATACTTCCATTGGGTAAACGAATTCCAAGATAGACAACGAGATTTTGAGTTGCAGGGGAGATTATAGGATCAGAGACAATGCTTGCTTGGTTTGAGACTTTGTCTATAAAGCGTTCCATGGACACCAACTCGTTGCCTTGGGGAGAGGTGGCTAGTATTTTGCCGTTGGCATCCAAATATATAAGGCGTTCAAAGTGAGGGTAGGCTTGAAGAAAATTGCTTAAAACCCAGTGAAACCAAAATGGGTCATATCTTGTGATGCTTGTCGAAAGTGATGTTAATGCTATTTTGGAGTCGTGAAGGTGAGCTGAGATGTGTTTACCAAGAGATTGAGTTAATACGGCATTTTTTGTCTCAAAACTCTGACTTTTTTCGTAAATTGTATAGGCTCCAAGCAACAAAATGAGGCAGATGCTTGGAATGAGCATCAGGTTAGTGAGGTTGCGCTGAACCAATTGTCTCAGTGAAATAGCTGCCATGAACTTATCGCTTTTCGTGTTTTCAAACCATCTGTTATTTCTATCGCATTTCGACTGTTCTAAACTGTCCTTCCTGCACAGTTACAATAAAAACGTTCCTTTCGACGTCACCAAACTCATTGAGCTTAAACGGACTAATTACCCCGTTGATTATATTACTTGGGGCCATTGCATCCGCGAGTCCTTCGGAGGAGCCATTTGTCTTTTCGAGAGCATTAGCAAGTGCCTGTACGGCTTCATAGCTAAAAGCAGAGGCAAAATTGGGATTGCGTCCAAAGCGATTTCTGTATGCCTCTCGAAATTTAATGAATTCTGGGTTTGGGTTGTCTGCAGCAAAATCTATGACAAATATAATACCTTCAGCGTATTGTCCTCCCCAATCCAATAAATTATCGGTGTAAGCCCAGGCTCCTGACAGAATGCGTGTTTTTAAGCCTGCGTCACGAATTCGTTGCACTATAGAAACAACATCCTGAGCGGGACAGGTAAGTAGTACCGCATCGGGATTCGTTTCAATGAGCATATCTGTGATTGTATCCCAATTGGGTGCATTGCTAGAAGAGTAGGTCGTTATTCCAGAAATAGTACCACCAACCTCTTTGAAGCGTTGAATAAAGCCATCTCGGAATGTAAAAGAATAGCTCTTGTTGTCGGCTTCTGCAACTGACACCACCGTTGCTATGTCTAGTGCAGATCTAGCATAATCTGCCAATTCCTTACTCTGGAGAGTGTTTTCTACCATAGTACGGAAAAAGGAGTCGGCTTTTCTTGAGAGGGCTGGGGTGGAGGTAGTGGGAGATATCATGACGATTCCTGTCTCATTGACAATCGGCATAACTGCCATAGTCTGTGAGCTCGTCATGTGTCCGACTATTGCAACAACACCTGTTTCAATTAATTTGGTGTCTGCATTCAGGGCCCCGTTTGGGGTATTTAGATCGTCCTCTGATAATAGTTTTAAAGGCCGACCATTAATGCCCCCATTTAAGTTAATTGTTTCGACGGCGAGTATCGCGCCATTGCGTGCATAAACTCCAAGGTCGGACATCTTGCCAGTAAGCTGTCCAGAAAAACCAATGAGTATCGGAGTAGAGTCCCCGCATGAACATAGAGTGACTATTATTGAAAGGAGGACAAATTTCCATTGATGCCAGGAAAATCTTAGTTTTGATGGTGGCACTCCGTTCACTCCTATTTTCGATTGGTCAAAACAACACAATTTATTATTGCTAGCTTATGTAGAGCGTTAGGGCAATTATAACAAATACCAGAGTTTGTTCTTTTAGACTTGGTGCAAATAAACTTGGAGGTCAGCAGGAACGTTTATGCGGAAACAGTATCCGTGTGACTGCTTAACGAGGTCGGTGGGGTGTCTGTGTGGCACTACAACAACTCCTATGTGTGTAGGAATGTGTGTAGAAGCCGGGAAAAGTGTGTAGCGTAGAACGAAAAAAACTGCTTGGCGCAACGAAATTAATTTTCATTGTAACAAGCAGTTTTTCTTACAGAAATAGAGCATATTGCTTCTTTCTGAAACACAAGCTCTAGAAATGGTGGAGGCGGGGAGAGTCGAACTCCCGTCCGAGAACGATCAGCGCAAAGCGTCTACAAGTTTAGGTCCGGAATAAAAATTCACCCAACGGATTGCTCCGGGCCAGACGGCCGTTGGACTAGTCCTTCTTTGTTTTCGCTTCGGTGGCAAAGAACAGACCGTCGAAACTAGCCCTATGAATTGACGATCCTGTCCGCTTATAAGGCGTCAGCGGGAGAATCGTGACATCTAGTGTGTCAAGGTGCAACTCTGCAATTAAGCAGCCATTGCGTAGTCGTAATTGTCGTTTGCAATTATCTTTTGGTCGATTTTTACGAGGCCATCGACCAACCTCGACTTGCAGCCTTGGCATCAACTATCCCCGTCGAAACCAATGCGCCCCCTTTCAAAGAACTCTTCGGCCAAAATCTATATAAGTTCACGTCTCCCTTTGGCAACCATTTTATTAGGATATAGTCTGAAAGATTGTCAGTAGATGAGTTTAATTGTCCCGATAGCAAAAGTGGTTAGCGAGATATATGGGAGAGTTTGCCTTTTGTTAGTTTTGCTAGGTCGCTTGGAGAAAGTTCTATGTCCAATCCTCTTCGGCCAGCGCTTACGTATATGGTGTCAAACCGTAGTGCCGATTCTTCGATTATGGTGGGAAGTAGCTTTTTTTGTCCCAGAGGACTAATCCCCCCCATTACATATCCTGTAACTCGTTCTACTTGTGTGATGTCCGCCATGGCTGTTTTTTTTGATCCAATAGCTTTTGCTAGTAATTTTAAATCGAGTGATTGGTCGACAGGAATAACTGCAACTATTAAATCTTTCCCTGCTGAAGTTACTAGCGTCTTGAAAACTTGTTTTGGGTCTAATTTTAGCTTTTCAGCAGCTTCAAGCCCATAGGATTTGGCGGATGGGTCATGATTGTATTCATGAACTGAGTATGAGATCTTGGCTTGCTTGGCTTTCTTGATTGCCGGTGTCATGAACTTCCCCTCCTATAATGGGTAAATTGCTCAAAATAAAAAAAGATCCGTAAAGCCAAATTGGATTTACGGATCTTCATTTAATTCGTGGTAGCGAGGAGAGGACTTGAACCTCCGACTCTGCGGATATGAGCCGCATGCTCTAACCAACTGAGCTACCTCGCCACGTTTTTGCCGTCGAAGCGGACAAGCTTATAGGCCTAACTTCCGATGCTTGGCAAGTGAAAAAATAAGAAATTTTTAAATTATTGAAAATCTCTAAAAAAACAAGAATATCAACGGAACCAAAATGAGTCGATAAACACCAAATGGACGTAATGTTAGCTTACCTAAAAGGTAGATGAATCCTTTAATTGCTAACCAGGCGGAAATGAAAGAAACTACAAAGCCAATGGCTAAGAATTGAAAGTCCTCTGTTGAGAACAGGTGATAGCTTTTAAGCATATCGTAGCCGGTAGCTGCAAACATGATAGGGACAGCAGCTATGAATGAGTATTCAGCAGCAACAGTTCGACGTGCACCAAGAATCATTCCACCCATGATTGTAGCAGCTGAGCGGGAGAATCCTGGCCAGAGAGCTAGGCATTGGAAGCAACCAATACCGAACGCAAGTTTGGGAGTAACTTCATCAAGGGATGTGGTCTTTTCGTTATTCTCGCGTCCTTCTACAACGAATATCATTATTGCCCCAACTGCTAATGCACATGCTACTGTGATGGGGTTAAATAAATGACTTTTGATGAATCCGTGTGCCAAAAGTCCGAGTAAAGATGCTGGAAGCGAGGTGAGGAAAAGGAGGTAAAGACCATAAAAACCAGAGAATTTACGATTGGGGTCGGTCTTTAATAGGCCGAGAAACCGTTCTCTGTACAATACTACCACAGCTAAGATCGCTCCGAGTTGAATGACAACATCAAAAGTTTCAGCTTTTGGCCCAGTGAAGTCGAGTATATAGCCAGCAATAATAAGGTGACCAGTACTGGAAACTGGAAGGAATTCTGTCAGGCCTTCAACTATGCCAAGTATGACGGCTACGTACCAAGGTGCCATTTGTACCTCTTGAAAGAAAAATGATTGATATGACTTGTGAGGGCTAACTCAGTAAACCGTGTCTTGCAACCCCCTGGAAGGTGGTGTATTTCTGACTTTGTACATCAGCAAATTGGAGGCGATTTCATGAGTACAATAATGCCTCAGAGTGAGTTGACGCGTAAAGCTATCGCTTGGATTAGTGAAATGGTAGAGAGGGATAGCGCTATAAATCTTGAAGTATTGCTTGAAGAAGCGTCAGTTCGTTACAATCTTAGCCCAAAGGAAATGGAATTCCTCCTACGGTTTTATGAGGAAAAAAAGGTAGCTCAAAAACTTGAAATTACTACATAAAAATATATTTACTGAACTGTGTAAATTGTTTGGTTTGACTGTATCCTGTCTATTGGGACTTATCCTGATTGGCAGGATGCTTCAGTTGCGTACGCTTTTTCTTTCGCAGAATATTGGCTTTATCAATATTCTGCAGTTGTTCTTCTTTCTGACGCCTTTTTTTCTTCTGCTAATCACGCCAATTTCCACGATGCTAAGTGTGTTTTTGACCTTTTTGCGCATGAGTACAGATAATGAACTCACTGCTCTCAAGGCCAACGGCGTTAGTCTTTATCGTATGCTGCCTGCTCCTATTGCGTTTTGTACAATTTGTACGCTGTTCACATTCTTCATTTCTTTTTGGGGTTTGGCTTGGGGTATGGATATGTTCAAAACGAAAATTTATGAATTTGCGCGATCTCATTCCAAGTTTGCCTTACAACCAGGAGTATTTAATAAAGAGTTTCCTGGGCTTACATTTTATGCCCATCAGGTAGACAATGAGAAGGGGGAGTTGAAATTTGCTTTTGTGCGCGATGAGTCGATCAAAGGCACCTCTGTTGTCGTTGTTGCTCCAGAAGCTCAAATTGTATCCTCACCTGAGACAGCTGAAGTCAATATTATTTTTAATAAAGGCAAGATTTTTCGACAAAGTGGCGAAGAGTTAAATGTCCTTAAATTTGGCAAGTATGCTGTACGACTTGATCTTGGAAAATTGCTTGGGGGCTTTGATTTTTCGGAGCAAAAGGCCAAAGATATGACATTTGCTCGTTTGTCTGAAATTAGAAACGATCCAGCGAAAGCTCCCACTGACTCTCCCCGGTTTTATCGGAAGGTAGATACTGAATATTTTAAGCGCCTGACCCTTCCGTTGGGGTGCATAATTCTTGGTATGTTTGCCATTCCTATTGCCTATGTTTTTCGTGGACTCAAGCAGCAGTATGGTTTGGTAATGTCAATGGGATTGTTTTTGGTATATTATTCTATGTTTTCCATTGGTGTAAGTATGGGAGAAGGGGGCTCTATTCCTCCCATTTATGGTATGTGGGCTCCAAATATTCTTTATATTTTAGTCGCTGTAATTGGCATGAAGTACGCGAATGAAGAACGTACTCTCCCTATTGTAGATTTGTTCGTTCATGTGCGTGACCGCTTGACTCGAAAAAAGGCGGCAGCATGATTGGTTTAGGTGTTCTCCATAGGTATCTAATTCGTCAGAATCTGTATCTTATGACCATTTGTTTGGCGGTAGGTACCTGTATCTATTTGCTTTCTGATGTCTTTGACAGGTTGGACGATTTTATTCGTGCTGGACTAGGAGCGGAGACAATTCTTTTTTATTTCTTCGTTAAAATTCCACTGATTGTATCTCAATTGATGCCTGCCATATTCTTGCTTGCAATGGTGATTCAACTAGGTGTCCTAACTCGAAGTAAGGAGATGCTTGCTCTCCGTGCAGGAGGAGTTTCTTTTGCATGGTTCATTCGTTTCTTTTTGATCTATGCTTTGGTGTGGAGTGGGGGGCAACTTGTTTTTTCTCAGTTCTTAGGTGTGTTTGGCGAGGTGGAAGCTAATCGTATCTGGAAAGAGGATGTTCGTAAGAAGCAATTGGATGAGTTAACCATTAAACAGCTTTGGTTTCGCGATGGTCCATTTATCGTGAGAGCTGACGAGGCTTTTCCTGGAAAGAGTCGTGCCACTGGCATTACTGTGTATGAGTTTGCGACTGATAGCCAAGAGTTGATACGAATTTTATCAGCGAAAAAAGCTTTGATTGATGATCATGGTTGGGGGTTATTAGATGTACATGAACTGGACACCCGTACCTTTGTTTCAGTGAACAGGTTGTCGCAGTTCTTGTCCGTGCGTCAAAATCTCAAAGCATATGCAGCCGTTGAACTAAAGGGAGATAAGGCTCAGTTGCCACTCGTTGAGCTTTCTAAAGCGATTAAAAAATTAGAGGAATCTGGTTCAAACGTGGAGATTCTTAAGACTGTTTGGCATGGAAAATGGTCTTATGCCTTTTCCATAGCTGTAATGGCCTTAATGGCGCTTACATTAGTTACATTCTCTGAAAATGTTTATGCCAATATCGGCTTGTCGCTTATACTTATATTCGTACAATATGGCATTCATGTCGTTGGTGCTACGGCAGGTGAGAAAGGAGTATTGCCGCCGATATTGGCCGCCTGGATGGGAAACATCATCATGGGCGGCCTAGCATCTTTACGGCTGGCATGGGTGGCTATGCCGGGGTTTCAAGCCACTCTAAAAGAGTGGCTAATGGGTTTGCGTATTAAGCGGGTATAGTGGTGTAGCAAGTGAAAACTATAGGGAGGCGTGCTCTGCGAAAATGTCCCAGAGTTTAGCTTCCCCCATTCCTGTTTTACTTGAAAAGCAAAGCGGTGCTCTGTCTTGTTGGAGGATGTCCTGCCACTGATTTTGAACCTTGGCTCTCTCTCTCTGTTTGGGCTTATCCGATTTGGTAAGAATAGGAATGAGTGGGATTCCCAAGCTGCGAATGTAGGATGTCAGTTCTAGATCAATTTTTTGTGGATTAAGGCGAGAATCGAGGAGAACTGCTACGGCCTTAAGCTGTTGGTTTTCGTGAATGTAGGCTTCAATGAGTTTAGCCCATTTAGCACGTTCTGTTTTGGAACACTTTGCATATCCATACCCAGGCAGATCAACAATGAAATAACCGTCGGGGTTGACGCGGTAGTAGTTTAGACTGCGGGTTTTACCAGGCTTGGAACTAATTTTGGCTAGCTTTTTACGTCCTGCTAATCGGTTCACTAAAGAGGATTTTCCAACGTTGGAGCGTCCTGCAAGGGCTATTTGTGCTTCTTCGAAGTCCTCAAGTTGCTTGATTTCGTATATTGTTTTAACTAATTCGATGGTGCGGTTCATATGAAGGTACCGTTTCCTGTTTTTTTTTTGATGAACGTGGGAAGTCAATGTTCTTCTTTTGCGTAACATAGTCAAGTAGACAGGGCTAATGAATGAGAGAGGATTGCTGTGGGAAAGCTCAATGTATTGATACTCAATGGCCCAAATCTGGGACATATCGGTAAACGTCAGCCCGAAATATATGGCTCGCAGACAATGGACGATATGCCTGAGATCATTAAAAGTCTTATGGGTAATAAGTCTAAGGATATCGTTATTAGTCATTTCCAGTCTAATAGCGAAGGGGCGTTGATTGATCGATTGGAAAATGCGCGCGAAGATAGGGTTGATGGAATTGTTTTTAATGCTGGAGCATTTACGCATACTAGTCTTGCCATATCTGATAGTCTTGCATGGATCGATATCCCATGCGTTGAGGTGCATATAAGTAATATTTGGGCGCGTACAGATCAGCCTCTTCGCCAACAGTCTATTATGGGCGGACAGTGTATCGGCGTGATTGCTGGTTTTGGAATTCTGAGTTATGCCCTTGCTGTTCAGGCGATCTATGAGCGTCTGCGTGGCGAATAAGAATACAAAAGCCTGATTCTATCAGGCAAGATAACGGAGTTGATATGATTTCTACCAAGGATTTCAGGACCGGACTTAAAATTGAAATTGACGGCAAGCCTTTTGAAATTGTCGAATTTCAACACTTCAAGCCTGGTAAAGGTGGTGCAATGATGCGCACCAAACTGCGCCAGATGAAGACCGGTCAGGTGCTTGATAAAACTTTTCGTTCTGGTGAAAAAGTCAAGAAGCCCGATATGGCTGTCGTAGATCAGCAGTTTATCTACAAGGACGGTGAGGACTTCGTCTTTATGGATTTGGAGAGCTACGAACAGACCAACGTCCCTGCTGAGAATGTCGGATCGAAAGGTGGTTACATCAAGGAAGGAGATACTGTAAAAGTGCTTCTGTATAATGGCGAACTCATCGGTGTAGACCTGCCTGCAAATGTTAACCTGACTGTAGCCCAGACTGATCCAGGCGTGCAGGGTGACCGAGTCTCTAACGCCACAAAGCCTGCCACTATGGAAACCGGACTGCTTGTTCAGGTTCCTCTGTTTATTAACGAGGGTGATGTCATTAAAGTTGACACTCGTAGCGGCGAATACCTTGGTCGAGAATAACGAGACTTGCAACTCGTTGTGAAAATTGCGTAAAAAGGTCGTGGACAGTTCGCTGTCCAGGGCCTTTTTATTGTAAGAGAGGAAACACATGGCACCCAAAAAGATCAAGTCAAACCAACCTAAGCCAAAAGGACGTGGCAGAGAGTTTCTCGGCCTATTTTTCTTGTTTTTGGCGGCATTCTTGTTTTTAAGTCTACTGTCATTTCATCCGAAGGATCCTAGCTTTAATCAAGCGGTCACCAAGGGGTGGGAAGTGCAGAATGTGGTAGGTGTAGCCGGATCTTATTGTGCGGGATTCCTTGTTGAGATATTCGGCTTGGGAGCCATGATCTGGCCTTTCTATTTTCTATATCTTTCGCTGTCCCGGTTCGTTTCTCGTATTCGCATGTCCAAAACTCGTTGGTTGGGATTCATAGGATTATTTGTTGCCTTTGAAGCTTGGGCCAATCATCCATGGGTTTGTGCGGTGCCTCCTGATAGCTACGGTCTTCTCGGAGGAGGATTCTTTGGACAGGATATTATTTCCAAATATACGTTGCCATACCTTCGCCCTTTAGGTGCAGCTCTGCTGTGGACATTCGTAACTGTTGTTTCATTTCAAATGGTAGTGGGTTTTACTTGGGCAACTATTTGGGAACGCATTGTCGCATTGTGGTCGGTTTGGCGTGAAGGGGCAGAAGAACGGAGTGAACTCAGGCGCGAACGAAAAGAAGCAAAAGCGGCCAAGAAGGCAGCCCGTGAAGTTGAGAAGGCAGCAAAGAAATCGCATGAAGATGACGATGAAGGTGAGTTGGACCTTCAATTTGTCGATTTAGGTGACAGTGAA
This sequence comes from Pseudodesulfovibrio sp. zrk46, assembly GCF_012516435.1. NCBI lineage: Bacteria > Pseudomonadati > Thermodesulfobacteriota > Desulfovibrionia > Desulfovibrionales > Desulfovibrionaceae > Pseudodesulfovibrio > Pseudodesulfovibrio sp. zrk46. Next base: position 3,447,013 of record NZ_CP051216.1, on the reverse strand, counting down.
AAAAGCAAGCCGAAACCTGTCAACAGGCCGCAAAAAGACAAATCGATAAAGCCAAAAGTTCAGCCAGTTGGAGGAGGTTCGTTACCAAGTACTGAGTTATTAACTCTTCCCGCAGATCAGAAAACAACCCAGACGCCTGAAGTTTTGCAGCCTTTGGCGGATCGTTTAAAAGAATGTCTCAACGATTTTAACGTACAAGGTGAAATCCAGCGTGTTGTTCCTGGGCCTGTTGTTACAATGTTTGAATTTAAGCCTGCTCCAGGTATTAAGGTTAGTAAAATTGAAAATTTAACTGATGACATAGCTTTGGCTTTGAAGGCTGAGTCAGTTCGTATTGAAGCCCCTATTCCAGGCAAGGATAGTGTGGGGATCGAGATACCAAATATTGATCGTGAAACGGTTTTTCTTCGTGAAGTATTAGAGTCAAAGGAATTTACCAAGAGCGGCTCACCGTTAACTCTGGCTTTAGGTAAGGATATCCATGGCGCTACACGAGTGGCAGATCTTGCCAAAATGCCTCATCTCCTTGTCGCAGGGGCAACTGGCGCAGGTAAATCTGTAGGGATTAACGGTTTTTTGTTGAGCCTTTTATACAAAGCTGGTCCAGATCAAGTAAAGTTGTTGTTAGTTGACCCCAAGCGTATCGAACTAGCCCCATATGCAAAGCTTCCTCATTTAGTACACCCTGTTGTTACTGAGATGAATCTGGCCAAGTCTGCGCTGGAATGGGCTGTGTTCGAAATGGATTGCCGTTATGAGAAGATGGCCAAACTTGGTGTTCGTAATATTGAAGGGTACAATAAGAAACTTTCTGAATATGGTGAGAATATCCCAGAGGACTTTGAGTCCTTTAAACCTATGCCTTATCTTGTAATCATCATTGATGAATTGGCAGATTTGATGATGACAGCAGCCAAAGACGTAGAGCAGTGTATCGTACGTTTGGCGCAGCTTGCTCGTGCAGCGGGTATTCATATGGTTTTGGCGACTCAGCGTCCTAGTGTCGATGTTGTCACAGGTCTTATTAAGGCGAACTTCCCTACTCGTATCTCATTCTTTGTTACATCCAAGTTCGATTCTCGTACCATTCTTGATGCGGTTGGTGCTGAGAGGTTGTTGGGGCGTGGTGACATGCTCTTTAAACCGAGTGGTGGCAAGCTGAAGAGAATGCACGGCGCGTACGTAGATGAGACGGAAATTGCACACGTTGTTAATTTTTGGAAGGATGCCATACCTCAGGATTTCGATCTCGATTTTTCAGATTGGAAAAAAGATTCAGGAGGAGCGGGTGGTTCTGGCCCTGCAGGAAATTCTGATGACCCTGTGTATGATGAAGCGGTACAGTTTGTGATAACTCAGGGTAAGGCTTCCATTTCATTGCTACAACGTCGGTTTCGAATTGGCTTCAACCGTTCTGCGAGATATATTGAACAAATGGAAGCCGAAGGTATTCTCGGTCCTCAGGATGGCAGCAAGCCGCGTAAGGTTTTAATTAAGGAATAATTTGGGTTACATAATGTCTAGGATACATATTGCCATTATAATTTGTTTCTTCATGTCGTTTGTCTCAAGTGTAGCAAACTCTGCAGAAGCTACTACCACTGATGAAATGCCTGACTTGATTCAGCAACGATACGAAACTCTGAAGACATTTCAAGCTGGGTTTATTCAAGAGTTGACCAATGTAGCCAGTGGGGAAGTGGATGTCCGTGAAGGGCGTATCTGGTTTAAGCAGCCTTCTCAAGTTCGTTGGGAAACTTCTAAGCCAGAAAAGGAGTTGCTGGTAGTAGGCCCTGAATTTGCTTGGGATTATATCCCTGACGAAGAACTCGCCATTAAGTATAGCGTGGCAACTCTTTTAGATTCAAAAACTGTTCTCCGTTTTCTATCTGGTCAGGCCAACCTCAAGGAAGATTTTATTGTTAAGACCGAGTGGGCGGGGGCTGATGAGGTCCGTGAAAAGTGGGGCAAGGGATTCACTGTTCTCCAACTTGTACCCAAGGAAGCAGAGCCCGGTTTGGTGCTCGCGTACATCGGGGTTGAGCCGAAAAGTGGTTTGTTACGTCAAGTTATGATTGTAGATTTCTACGGAAACGGTAACGAAGTGCGTCTGTCTGATGTGGAGCTGAATGTGGAACTTGAGCCTGATATGTTTAGTTTTTCTCCGCCCGAAGGCACTCAGGTGGAAGACAACACTGTCGGCTATTAATCCAACTTAACCGCTTTTTTCAATGATGCGAGTTCTCTCTTAGAGAGCTCGCGCCATTCTCCCCGTTTGAGTTTACCCAAATCGATGGGGCCTTGTTTGATTCGTTTAAGTCTCAAAATAGTTAGACCATTTTCAGCGCACATACGTCTAATTTGTCTATTAACACCTTGAATTAAAGTCATTTCCAATACTTGTGTTCCAGCAATTGGTTTCTTTGCCTCCACCGTGACCGGGGCCAGTATGGTGCCGTCTTCTAGCGTCATGCCAATTCGCATCGATTTGATGACTCTTTCCGGAACGGTGCCGCGAATAGTTACGGCGTAAACTTTTGCGAGGTGATATTTGGGATGAGTAAGGCGGTAGCAGAGATCGCCGTCTGTGGTAAGCAAGAGTAGCCCTTCCGAAAAAAAATCGAGACGGCCAACAGGAAATGGTCGCATTTCTTTAATTTTGGAGGGGAGCATATCGAGTACAGTTTTGCGTCCCTGAGGGTCTTTGGCCGTGGTTACGATTTCGATAGGCTTGTGAAGAAGTAGGGTTATGTCTCCCTTGCCGCCAGGGAGCTTAGCCGGTCTGCCGTTGACCTTGACCACATCATTGGCTGGATTAACCTTGATGCCGGGTGAATCGGCCACGGTTCCGTTGATGGTGACTTTTCCGGAAAAAACGAGTTCGTCGGCTCCGCGGCGGGATGAAATGCCGCATTGGGCGATGAATTTATTGAGGCGTATGGCAGTGGTGTCTTGAGACATGACCATTTCTCCGTTTAAATGATGAAATAAACGGCACAAGGGCAAGGCTTTACCCCTGTGCCGTGGTGCACATCTTTAAACGCGAATGGTCTTAGTGGCAAGCTGGAAGCTTGTAACGATGTCGAGCATATTGGTCACTTCGCCTGCACCGCGCTTGGGGGTCAAGCCAAAGTGCTCAAGGCAGGTGCCGCAGACAAGAATAGAGACGCCACTTTGTTCGAGTTCTTTGAGAACTTCCAAGGAGGGAGCATCTTCTACGGCCAGTTTAACACCGCCGTTGACCATGACAATTCGCCACAGGTCCTTTCCCATTTCCTTGAGCGTTAGCAAAAAATTGTACATGAGCTTGCCGCCTAGTTCATCATCGCCGGATCCGATGACATCTGAGGCGATGAAGATGAGGTTCTTTGGCTGTCCGACGGCAGCTATTTCTGCCTCACTCATCTCTTGACATACTTCACAATGTCCATTGGATTCGGGACCACGAGCCCCCTTGATTACAAAATAGTCACCGTCATTGCTGACAGTTGCGTCGTACCCCTGTGTGGTGAGAAAACGAGTAACATTCTCTTTTGCAGCCTCATTATCAACAGTAATAGAGATAATGTCCGGCATATTCTCTTCAATTGCCTCTTTGCATTTGATGACAGGTTGCGGGCAAGGCAGTCCTTGGCATTCAATTTGTATTTGCGTCATTATCGCTCCTTAAAAAATATAAAAAGCATAGGCAGTCCCTGTAGGTCAAATAGATATAGCTTATGAATTCGTTTAAGCCGAATTGTGATATCAATAGTTGCAGTCACTTGCCGAAATTAGTCTTCATCTATATGAAGTGATATCAACATTGAGGTCGATATGAAAATTCGGATTGATCCACTTATATTCACGCCAGTTGTTACCCGATTGCTTCGCTGGTGGTCCAAGACCATTCGCTTTGAAGTACATGGAGACTGGAAAAGGGTGATTGAGGGTAATGCGGCAGGGGATTCGTTTGTTGTTGCTCTGTGGCATGGCGAACTCTTCCCAGTAATAAATTTTGGAGTTGATTGGGCGAATCAGTTCGTCATTGTGGTGAGTCAGAGCAAGGATGGTGAGTTCATTGCCCAAGTGCTCGAAAAGCTTGGAACCAAGACTGTCCGTGGGTCCAGCAGCAGGGGTGGCCTTAAGGCACTCTTGCAATCTGCTAGGATCATGAAAAAAGAGAATCGAATAGCAGTCTTTACGATAGATGGGCCGCGCGGCCCTCGGCACAAGGCAAAAGATGGTGCTATTTTTATGGCTCAGCGAGCGGGAGCCAAAGTTGTGCCAATCAGAATGTTTCCGAGAACAAGGAAAGTTTTTGATTCTTGGGATAAATTTGTTCTGCCAATGCCTTTTACCAAATGCCGTGCTTATATCGGTGAGCCCATGAAAGTGACTGAAGAGAAATTGGAAAAGGATGTTTTGGCCCGTGAGCGGGAGCGTCTTGAAAAGCGAATGCAGGTGCTTGGATCAGAATAAAACGAATTTTGAATTTCAAAAGAAGAGCCTCGTAGGATGATCCTGCGAGGCTCTCATTTTAGGTTATTACATAGTCTTTAATCAACTTTCATACGTGCAGAGCCTTCGGTGTAGAAGGGCAGGGACACTTTCTTTGCTTCCAGTTCAGTTCGAGCTGTTTTAATGATGAATGTATCGTTATCCGCATCATTGGCTTTGACGTAAGCTAAAGCAACGCAGTGCCCAAGGCTAGGAGCGAAAGAGCCGCTAGTAATTGTGCCTGTCTTTTCCCCTGATGAGAGCAGAACTTCGTCGTGATGGCGTGGGGTTCGGCGGCCTTCGATGGAAAGGGCAATAAGAGATTCTTTTACTTCAGCCAAGCCAGCCTTGCCTATGTAGTCAGTTTCCTTCTTAAGGAAGAATCCCGCACCAGCTTCTTTGGGAGTGTGTTTTTCATCAAGGTCCTGGCCGTAAAGAGGATAGCCTATTTCAAGGCGCAAAGTATCACGTGCACCTAAACCAATAGGTTCGGTCCTTTCGTCAGTCGCGAGTTTTTCCCAAATCTCGAGGGCATTATCTGCGGGGAGGTACAGCTCATATCCCAATTCTCCAGTGTAGCCTGTTCGACTGATAATCATGGAGAAGCCGAGTTTTTCGGTTGTTTCAAAGTTAAAGTATTTTAAGTGATTCCATTTTTCATTCATGAGGTCGTTGATCACGTCGAGGCTTTCAGGACCTTGCACATCGATCTTGGCAGTCTGATCACTGATGTCAGTGAGCAGGATTGATTCAGGTAAGTTTGCCTGAATATGTTTGAAATCTTTTTCGCGACATGCACCGTTTACCACGAGCATGTATTCATCTTGTGCTAAACAATAGATGATGAGATCGTCGTTAATGCCACCGGATTCGTTGAGCAGAAAGCCGTATCGGCATTTGCCAGGAGCTAACGTTTCGAGGTCATGGCTAACAATTTTATTTAGCGCGTCTTTAGCCCCTTCTCCTGCAAGAGCGAACTCCCCCATGTGGGAGATGTCGAAGATTCCGGCTTTGGTGCGAGTATGTTTGTGCTCAACTATGATGCCTTTGTACTGCACAGGCATATCGAATCCAGCGAAAGGAGCCATTTTGGCACCATTATCACGATGCCATTGAGTCAGAGGTGTTATTTCCAGATCAGTCATATTTCCTCCTAGGAGTGGTGCTAAAACATGCCCGGCTCGAGAGTGCCGGACGTTCTTGATTTTCTTATTGATCGAAACTCGTCAAGGAGCGTTACCAGCTGGCTGTAGCGTTGTCGAATTCTACGTCCATATGGAGATAGTTTTTTCTGGTCTATGTTTACGTATTTTCTAAGTAGATAAGGATCAGAAATGACATCGTTGCCGATGATCAATACTTTGACAACCAACTTGTCAAAGTAGTTAACTATTTCAAATTTAAGTTCATTCATGATTTCCGTCATGAGTTCAAGCATCTTTTCGTATGTAACAGGTTCACCTTTATATTTTCTGTAACGAAGATCTTCAAGGATGCGTACCTTTCGTGCCTGTTGAATATGACCGTATCGAGACCATACTTCTTGATGCAACGAGTAGTGTTCATTGAAAACATTATAATGCTCTGGGGCGAGAAGGTAACCATCTAATACTCTAACGAGTTGAGAGTAGTATTCGTCAGTGTAGTCAACAATGCGATGCATATGTTTTGAAAGCCATGTGTAGAGAACTTTAAGGCGATTTTCAGGGGTATCTGTGTTTCTGATGATTTCGTTGCGTTTGTAGTTGATCGGCATGCGATATTCGCCACGTACGATATCGTTGAGTTGCAGAATCATGTTTTGGATATTCTGGATAATATTGAGTGAGTCAATGACTTCGCCTGTGATCGGATGAATGACTTCTTGCCGAAGAACAGAGAGTGCACGATCTTCACGAACGTTTTTGGGGCTATACTCATGTTGTTGGTATATGACACGTAGAATTACGACCCGTTTTTTAGGGTCGACTAAAAAGCCTCGTTCTTTGAGTAGAGTAATAGTATCTTTTTGATTCTCATTAACTTGAACTAGTGCGATTTTTTCAATGCGAGGATACTTCTTGATCCTTTTGGGGGTATCAGGAGGCGGTGTCATCATAGTTGTGATTGTTCTGTCGCTCTGCCCAAGTACTCGAACAATAAAGCGTTCGCCAGATCGCAATAAACGGATGGCAAACATGGCAGATGATGTCCGACGTTCAGAAACAATAGGGAATCCATGCAATTCCATCATGAACTGATACACAAACAAGCGATTGCACTCATACATCAAGCTGTTGCCGGGCTTAAATTTTCCGATTCTAAGCCCAAATTGTTTAAGTTCGCTGTCCAAGTTTGATGGCAGTGATGCGTACATCCCTTGAAGTGTGAATTTACCGTTTGGATCAAGGGCCAGAACGTGAGCGCGCTCAAGTTCTAAAAGAAATTCAAGCATCTCTCCGTAGTTGTCCATTGTCGTGATGTCTGAGCTATCAAATTCTTTAAGAAAATCTGTATGATGGCGCTTGGGGAGTCGGCTTTGAAATGTTCGAATA